>JAUWFS010000168.1:0-7555 GCA_030606805.1 Deltaproteobacteria bacterium | reverse complement strand
AAAATTACCGTCAATTTTTTGCGGTTCATGAAACAGAAGCATGGCTGCTGTCCGATCCTGATATTTTCCCCCCTGCGATTAGAAAAGCCTTACCTGGAAAAACGCAACACCCGGAAACGGTAAATTTCGATGAGCCGCCTTCAAAGCTTTTACAGCGCCTATATAAGGAGAAAATAAAACGGACTTATAAAAAGGTGACTCACGGAAAAGCACTTTTCGATAGGCTCGACCCGGCCATTGCTTATAAGAAATGCCCATACCTTAGAGAACTATTTGATGAAATGCTGAAACTTGCCAGGGAGGCCGGTTTATGAGTCCCATTTCTCAAATTAAAGAGCTTTTCTGCAAAATTGAATGAAAAATACGACAAAGGATTCTCTTCAACAAATCTGTGGTACGATCAGGCGCTCACCCGCACAGGGGAGGATTGAAACATGGGTGGACACAAAATGACGTGAATGGAGAAATATGATGTTTAACAATACAGAGGATTTATTGAAGCAAATAGCCATCGGCGAAGACTCTGTTCTTGAGTTGAAAACCATCGAGTTTAAAGGCGATCAAGTCGCAGGTCCGCATCGCAACAGCATGGCCGATGAGCTGGCGGCTATGGCAAACACGTTTACAGGCGTTATTTTGCTCGGCGTGGATGATAAATCAAAATCCATTATCGGTATTCCCATGGATAAGTTGGATGTTGTTGAAACGTGGCTACGAGGAATATGCAATGACCTGATCGAACCTCCTTTGGATTGCGTCATTCGCAAAATTCCGATTGCCGCCGAAAACAGTGATGAAAAAATCATTATTCGAGTGGATGTTCCCAGAAGTTTGTTCGTGCATCAAAGCCCGGGCGGGTATTTTCGTCGGATCGGCAGTTCAAAGCGTCAGATGAAACCGGATGTGCTGGCCCGACTGTTTCAGCAGCGCAGTCAAACCCGCTTGATACGTTTTGATGAACAGCCGATTGCCAGGGCGGACCCCGAAGTGCTTGAGCCCCGGTTATGGAAACGATTCAGAACCGTTATATCGCCGGTTAATGATCAGGAATTTCTGCAGAAAATTCAGCTCATTGCAGTAGATGAGGACGGTGTGTTGCGACCGACCGTCAGCGGTGTGCTGATGGCTGCGGAACACCCGCAAGAATTCATCAAGACCGCTTATATTCAGGCGGTTTGCTATCGTGGTGCTGAACGAAACGCATCCTATCAACTCGATGCAAAGGATATCACGGGGCCGTTGGATATGCAGGTTCGGGAAGCGTGCAAATTCGTTGAGCGCAATATGCGCATTTATGCCGTTAAGGCGCCAAATCGTATCGAAACGCCGCAGTTTTCGATGAATGCGGTGTTCGAAGCCGTTGTCAATGCGGTTGTGCATCGCGATTACTCCGTTTATGGATCGAAAATCCGCCTGCATCTTTTTACCGACAGGCTTGAAATCTTTTCACCGGGAACTATCCCCAATACTATGACCATTGAAAGTCTTTCAGAACGGCAATCGGCACGCAACGAGTTATTGAGCAGCCTTCTGGCGCGCTGCCCGATGAATGTCAATGCCATCGGCAGCCAGCGCAGTTATATCATGGATAAGCGAGGCGAGGGTGTGCCGATCATCATCACCGAAAGCGAAAAACTGTCAGGAAGTAAGCCGGAATATCAGTTGATAGATGATGCGGAGCTGAAATTAACCATTTTTGCTGCAAAGCCCCCCAAATGATGAGTACTCATATCCCTTGAAGAACAAAAAATGGGGTGTAAATCACCTCAAAAAATCATCAATCATAAACATTGGAGCTATGCTATCCAAAAAAAGCATCCCTTTTCTTGAAAGCGCACAGTGGTTTTTTGGCTGAATGGGAAAAATATACCCATCTTCCTCAAGCTGCTTTATCTTTTCTGTAAATATTTGGCGAAAATTTATACCAAGGTTTTCATCAATAGCATCAATGTTTATCCCCTCGGTCTTCCTCAGCCCAAGATAAACCATCTCCATCATGCGCAGCTCTTTGCTTAAAATCTCTTTCTCTTCTATAGCCACCCTGCCCTCTTTTATATTCTCTATATATTTTTTTACGCTGCGGCAGTTCCAGTAACGTCTGAGTTCTATAAATGAATGCGCGGATGGTCCAAACCCCATGTATGGCGAGAATGACCAGTGCTTCATATTATGCCTGGATATTCTGGAAGCATTTTTTGCAAAGTTTGATATTTCATACTGAACATAACTATGAGCAGTTAAATATTCGATTGTTGTTTCAAAAAGCTCGGATAGCAGAAAGTCGGCCACAGGTTTAAACCTGCCTTGCCGGCGCTCCCTGTCCAATGGAGTGCCTTTCTCATATGTAAGCATATAGCAGGATAAGTGTTCTGGCTCAAATTCAATAGCCCTTTGCAAATCAGAAAGCCATGTCTTTTTTGTCTGACCAGGAATGCCGTAAATAAGATCAATTCCAATATTATCAAACCCTGCTTTTCGTGCCCATTTGATTGTTCTATTTGCATCATTAGTTGAATGAATTCTGCCAAGAAAATTAAGAAATTCATCATTAAAAGACTGTACGCCTATATTAATACGGTTAATGCCGACACCCTGGTATCCTTTAAGTTTTTCAGTCGTAACAGTACCAGGGTTGACTTCTATGGTTATTTCAGTGTCAGTAGATATATTAAATAATTCATATGCGTTTTCAATTATCCTGCCGATATTTTCCGGTTTTAAAACCGAAGGTGTGCCGCCTCCGAAGTACAGGGTATCGCATACTAAAGGATGGCTTGAGACCATTTGCATCTCCCTGATCAAGGCCTCGACAAATGGCTGTTTAAGGGACTGGTCTGTTATGGAGTAAAAGTCGCAGTAAGGACATTTTTTAATACAAAAAGGGATATGTATGTATATGCCGGTTTGTTTCATAAGACTAAAATGTTACAAATATATCAATAAGTTGATCACTGCTTTCAAAAAAGAGTTCAAAATTTATAAAAAATATCACAACTATCGCATTGTGACCAGGCAATATTTTCCAAAAGGAAATGTCCGACAAAATTCTTGCAATAGCTGTTAAAAAGATTAATCATAGACCAAGAAAGTGCCTTGACTCCCAGACATCACATGAAGTTTACTATCCCTAAAATCATTCAGCCTGGGTTGAACTGTTTTAAGGGGAAACAATATGAGTACCGCGAAATTAAAGACCATGGGCCAGCAATCTGGCCGCCGTTCCTGGGCGGAACCTTGGAAAATCAAGATGGTAGAGCCGATTTGCTTAACTATCCTGGCAGAGCGGACACGAGCTTTAAAGGAAGCAGGCTACAATACCTTTCTCTTGCGATCCGAGGATGTCTATATTGACCTGCTTACGGACAGCGGTACCAATGCTATGAGCGACCGTCAGTGGGCCGGCATGCTGTCTTTCTGGACGCCAGGAAATTCTACCCTCACATTCCTCATGATCAATTTCCAGCTCAGACCCTGGCGGCTCAGCTTTATCTGAATTCGGGGGTTCGCGGCATGGAACGGGGTATTGTTAGTGCCGGACGTGATCCCAAGACAGGTGAACATCGTTTCCCTGCTTTGGAGTTGATGCGTTTGGCGATTCCTCGCCGGGTTTACACGCAGGCGCACATGGATGTGGTCGCAGAGGCAGTAAAAACAGTTTACGATGCCCGTGAACACACAAAAGGTCTAAAAATGGTCTATGAGCCCAAGCGTCTGCGATTTTTCCAGGCTCGTTTTGAACCTGTCGCATGAGTAAGCGGAGGTCGCCACGGTGTCTGAACAATAGAAAGAGCAAATGGGGTCAACTGTAGACCGCATTTGCTCTTCCATATCAGGACGTTTTGGAACTCCTCTTCAGTTCTTCCAGCATGCTGCCTATTTATAAGCATTCCCCAGCTTTATCCCAAGATCAAGGGCTTTTTCGTTTATCTCAAGAAAATCCGAAGGAATGCGAGTTTTTAACACCTTTTTAACTGACTCGGATTTAACAAAATCCGTCAAGCCTATTAAGGCGCCCAACATACATATGTTAAACACGATTGGCTTGCCTATCTTCTCCATTACAGTCTGATACATGGGTAGTTCTCTCTGTCGTGCATCAACTTTCATGTACATTTTAACATAACGTGTATCTGTAATAAGGAGACCTCCGGGTCGTATTATGGGACTAAACTTGTTATAGGCTTCCTGGCTCAGGCAGATAAGAACATTGGGTTGATTAACTTTAGGAAAATATATTGCTGAATCAGAAATTATTACATCTGAACGGGTCGCTCCCCCTCTTGCCTCTGCTCCATAAGACTGAGTCTGCACGGCAATCAGGTTTTCATGAAGAACGGCCGCCTCAGCAAGTATCACAGCAGCAGTTATAATGCCCTGCCCTCCCGAGCCTGAAAATACCAGCCTGTGTCTTTCCATATTTAATTTCCTTTCGCAGCCCGTAACGGTTCACAGTTTTTTCAGAAAATAACTTAACCTCACATGAAATATAAACCTGAGTTCTCAAACTTGCCTGCCGCAGGCAGGACTGAGCCTCTGGCTGATATGTTTTGATCAACCGTTAACTGTAAACTGTTAACCGTGAACCGTTGCCATAGCTCTTTCGATTATCTTCTCGTACTCGTCACAGTATTCGGGCATCTTTTTCTGGACAAAAATTCCTCTTTCTATCAGATCAGGATTTTTCTGTTTGGCTTCTGAACCAATGGGCGTGGTATTTTTTTTGAAATGCTCCAGCATATCAATTGCACTTCCCAACCTGTTTTTTCTTCCAAAATAAGTAGGACACTGGGACATAATTTCCACCACTGAAAAACCTTTGTGAATTATAGCCTGGCCTAAAATATCCGCCATTTGTTTAGCATGATATGTAGTTGTTCTGCCCACAAAAGAAGCTCCGGCAGCTACAGACAACTCAACAACGTCAAAAGCATGGTCTATGTTTGAATATGGTGATGTTGTACTCATCGTCCCATAACCGGACAAGGGAGAAAACTGGCCTCCTGTCATGCCGTAAACACGGTTGTTAATGACAATTGCAGTCATATCCATATTGCGACGGGCTGCATGTATGAAATGATTTCCGCCGATAGCCAGGGCATCACCATCACCCATGGGAACTATCAGCTTTAATTCAGGGCGGCTCATTTTTATTCCGGCAGCAAAAGCCAAGGCACGCCCGTGAATGGTATGCATGGTGTGAAAATCAACATATCCTGAAATACGGGCTGAACATCCAATACCTGATACCATGACAATTTCGTTTTTATCTAATCCGATTTTTTCTATAGCTCTGAGAAGTCCGTTAAGCAGCATCCCATGTCCACAACCAGGACACCAGATATGAGGAAAAAATCTTTCTCTTATGTAATCCCTGATTGCCATAAATTATACACCCTTTCCCTTGATAAGCCGCAGTATATTTCTGATATCTGTAGGGGTTATTAAAACGCCATCTATGCGGTTGGCCAAAAATACCCTCTCCGGCCTGTCAACCGAGACTTTCACCGCCTGAAGGATCTGCCCCATGTTCATTTCCACAACAACCACATACTTGGCATCAGCACATTTCTCTTGAACAAGAGAATGCGGGAAAGGCCACAATGTCTGAAGCTCCAGCAGACCAAGCTTTTCACCTCTCTTCCTCCGGTTTTCCACTACATGAAGTGCGGAACGGGCAGCAGAACCATAAGAAATAAGTATTGTCCTGGCATCTTGCAGGTAGTATTCCTTATATTTGCTAATTTTATCCGTATTGTTCTGTATTTTATCTACTAAATGCCGTACAAGGCTGTAAGCGATCTTAGGATTATCCGACGGAAAACCCCACATATCGTGAACCAGGCCCGTGACATTGTAACGATTAACCCCTCCGAAATCAGATATTGGAAGGCGCCCGTCTTCTCTGGGAAGATAGGGATGAAAATCCACCCCTCTTTTTACAGATGTCCTAAGCCTTTCCACCAAAGGAATCTCTCCTTTTTTCGGAATAAAAATTCTTTCACGCATATGGCCGACAACTTCATCAAACAGAAGTATCACCGGCGTCCTGTATGTTTCTGCCATATTAAAAGCATCCACGGTTATTGCAAAAACATCCTGATGGTTTGAGGCTGTCATCACAATTATTGCGTGATCTCCATGGGTTCCCCACCTGGCCTGCATAACATCCCCCTGGCCAACATGTGTTGGAATGCCGGTAGAAGACCCGCCTCGCTGAACATTTACAATTACGCAGGGAATTTCAGCCACAATCGCATATCCAAGAGCCTCCTGCATAAGAGAAAATCCGGGGCCGCTTGTAGCTGTCATGACCTTATGACCCGTAAGTGATGCGCCGATAATTGCACACAAAGACGCTATTTCATCTTCCATCTGAAGAAACTTGCCCCCTATTTTAGGAAGTCTTTTGGCCATATGTTCCATAATTTCGGTGGAAGGTGTTATGGGATAACCTGCAAAAAAATCAAGGCCTGTATAAAGCGCAGCCTCCACACACACCTCGTTTCCCTGAATAAATTTTAAATTCTCGTTCATAATAAACCCTTAGTAGGGGCACGGTGCGCCGTGCCCCTACTGCTAATTATTTCTATCGCCAGATCAGGGCACATAAATTCACATAGTTTACAGCAAATACAATCCTCAGGTCGCTTTGCAAAAGCCTTATCACCATCATCAAGCTCAAGCACCTTTTTAGGACAAAAATGCACACATATACCACACCCTTTGCACCAGTCCCTGTTTATGACATGCTCTTTTAACTTTGGTTCTCCCATTCAAAGTTCCTTTCAATTAATGATGGCTTTGTAAAAACTCCAACTTCGGCTCTGAGTTCCAGCTATAATATTTGCATATTATCTAAAGTGTTACATAGTATTTTAGTAACTTCTCAAAAAGTTCGGGTAAAATAAAAAAGACGAGTCCGCTGGTGATGATTGGCCACTGTTTTTTCTTTAGGCTCACTTAGATGCGAGTTTCAGATATTCTTACATTTTATTATCAGTGGGCGAGTCTTGTAGCATGTAATTTACCTGGATTTATTGAGAAGTTACGTATTTTAGCTGAATATTGACTTTACTAAAAAATGTCAAGGGAAAGGAGGTTAAACAAACCTCTTCATCATCTCATCTATTATTTCATCAACATTTTCAGGATTAATTCCAAGCTGAATGCATGCATCTTCAGCTTTTGCAGTCAACCCTGAATTCTCCATATCGCCAAGGCCTGAAAAAATCCCAAGCCTTCTTCCAACCTGATACAGGCATTGCTTTTCAGGCGGCATTGCCAGAAAATTTTTCAGGATATTTGTCATGTGCTCTTTGTCCTGTGGCAGAGTGCCTTCAAAATCTTCAAAAAGATTCAGTATATGATCACTTTTGACAGCGCTTGTCAGTCCGTCTAAATTTTCTATAAACATCAGGATCTCTTTTACCATCATAATTCCCGTGCATTTTTGAAAACGACCCTCAATATAATCCTGAAAAAGCGGGATGCCGTTTGGGATGGCCAGGCTACGAAGCCTTATGAAATGGGGATTTATACGGTTTAATGCATCGGC
>JAUWFS010000214.1:0-5465 GCA_030606805.1 Deltaproteobacteria bacterium | reverse complement strand
TATTTCAGACATTATTTTTTGAAGTGACTGTCGCTCCTCCTGTGGCTGAACTATGACAGTATAGGTTTTGTTTGAGATAATATTTATTTTATCCGCCCATATTTTTGGAAAGTCACTCCCCTTTACGTTGTCAAGAATAGTTGAAGGCATTTTTTTATTTCTCCATTTTGGATTTTATCAATCAAGCACATAAAACATACTCTAATATATTATTATATCACATATAGGAAGCCTTGGCAAGGAACTTCCGGCTGCAAAGGGAATCAAAGGAGAAATTTTCTCGATTCTCAAGAATTGGTGTCAATCAAGAATTGGAAGAATTACTTTATTCCAATACCCCTGGGCCTATCCAACAGGTACAGTCGTCCTTACCATCAATACGGATTGGGGCAGATAACCGGTTTGCGGTTCATTTTTGATGATATGTCCGAAGAAAAGGATTTAATAAACCAGACAAAATTTCTTTGCGCTTACCTGAATTGTTGCTTGAAGAACTCAAGGTATTGGCCAATAAACATGACATCCCATATCAATCGCTAATGAAAATGTTTTTGGCTGAGCGCATCGAGCAAGAATTGAAGTCGGCAAGCCGTTAACAGGGTATATCAATCGTATCAACACGGTCTGAGATGAATTGGTGTCAGGGAGAATTGGTGTCAAAGGAAGACCACCTTTTCCAGTCAAGATCATAACTGGCACTCCGGCCCCCTCCAGGCCTTTTGATTAAAATGTCCTTTTTTACAAGATCGGCTAATTCCCTCTGAGCGGTGGCACGGCTGGTATGTGCTATCCCCATATATTTCTTGTTCTTCAACCCTCCTTTAAATCCATCAGCGCCAGCATCAAGTAACCGGTTAATCACCTTGGTTTGCCGCTCGTGGAGTCTTGTCTGTGCAAATTCCTTCCAGAATCGGGCCTTTATCATAATTTTTTCAAGCAGGGTATTGGAATTCAGAATTGCCCTGTTCATGCATTCAAGAAACCATTTCAGCCAATCCGTAATATCGCCAGTACCTGTTTGTGTGGTCTTCAGAATTTCACAATAATCATTTCGGTCAGCCATAATTTGTGAAGAAAGGCTATAAAATCTTTTTGGATTGTTTTCATCTCTTGCAAGTAACATATCTGTCAAAGTTCTTGCAATTCGTCCGTTCCCGTCATCAAACGGATGAATTGTAACAAACCATATATGGGCAAGCCCAGCCCTGATGATGCCATCTAAGTGGCTTTTTTCATTTATCCAGGAAATGAAAGCTCGCATTTCTTTTTCAAGCTTTATGGCCGGAGGTGCTTCAAAATGAACTTCTCCCTGCCCAATAGGTCCGGAAACAACCTGCATCGGGCCCTCCTTATCGTTTCGCCATCGACCTACAGATATCTTTACCATACCGGAATAACCCGTCGGGAAGAGTGCCGCATGCCAACCCCAAATCCGATCTGGCGTCAATTTTTGTGAATAGTTAACTGTCGCATCCAGCAGGATCTCTACAAGACCATCTGCTTTTTGGTCTCTTACATCCTTCAACCCAGCATCTGGAAGGCCAAGTCTGCGTCCAACAGAAGATCGAACGGCATCGGGATCTATTTTTTCACCTTCAATGGCTGAAGTCTTTAATGCTTCCTCAACCAGGATATCTGCACGGGCAGTCTGCTGAATTTCAAAACCTAACTCTCTGATCTGTGTTATAAGGGAACCTTGACTGAATCGGATATTTCCCAGAGGCTTTAACAGCTTATCGCTGTCCCATGTAAAGTCAGGCCAGGATTTGGTTTGCCAAATGTATTTCATGAGATGAGTTGATTTTCCATTTTATTGTATTAATATTTGAGTCATTTAATTTATGAATTGACCCAATATCTGAGTTAATTATTGAATTTATTTAACTCAAAGTCAAGAGATTATATGAATGGTTAATCTAATCTTAAAAAACCCGCTGACAAAATCAACGGGTCCCTGGTTTTCACTAGCTCATAAAACCAGACAAAATATATGTCTGCGATCTCCGCAAAAAACCAAAAATAAAACAAGAAACGCATAAAATCATGGGCGTCCCGCTGCATGGGATAGTTTGGAGATAGGGACGCTGAGTTTGGAGACAGTTGGAGACAGGGACTGGAGACATCTGGTAGTTTTGTCAGTTTTCTTTGTTAAACGTAAGAAACTGGGACGAAACAACTTGCACAACTATACATCGCAGCTTCAGGCCGCCTTTGTTCGATCTCGGATCTATGCGCCTACTTGGGGAAGTTATTTCGTTCACGTTCCTTAATTTTTCAAAACACTATCCCTGCATATCCCACAAAACTGTCACTCGGCCTTTTGTCGTAACTTGTTGCATAAACTATAGCATCTGCATGATCGGCACCAAGCTGTTTTGCGGCTGCAATTGCTGTTGCTGCGGCTCCGGAGCAGCAGGCATTCTGGTGTTTTAAGGCTTCGCTTATAACTTTGCCCGGGTCCATTTCGAGCATAATTTCAATTATTTTTTTGTCATTGACCTTACGTACCCAGTCAACTGCTGAATGACCGGTTCCTTCGGGCATAAAACCATAGTTTAAACCATAATGTGTGAGGTCGGTTGATCCAATGACTTTAATATTCAGGCCCAGCTTGGTTGAAATATCTGCAGCCGCTCTTCCTATTTCAAGGGATTTTTTTGCAGGAGGTACACCTACAGGTACAATTTTAACATCTCCAAACAAGTATTTTATAAAAGGAAGCTGGAGTTCTATTGTATTGTCTTCTGTAAAATATTCAGGGGTTTCGACGTTGAAGTTAAATTTTTTAACGAGTTCTCCTGCAATCTCTTTTTCTATTTGAATATCACCAAAAGGAGTTTCCCATATTCCTTCTTTCATAATGTAGCAAGGAGATTCAGGCTCCAGATGCATTCCAAAAATTACAAAAACATCGGGGCTATCTCCTTTTTTAAGATAATTTATTACATTGCAGGCAATACTGCCTGAATAATACCACCCTGCATGGGGTACGATCCCTCCTGTCAATTTATTTTTTGATGAAGGGCTAACAGTGGCATCATTAAGAAAATTGTTTATTTCTCTTTCGCATTCTGAAGCGCTGGCTGGATACCAGCTTCCCGCAAGCATAGCTTTCCGTACTTTCATGTATTTTACCTCCTTTCCTTCAAAAAAAGTCCCTGCTCAGAAGCCACTCCCAGAGGGGGACGAACCTTGTATTGTCCAGTATGTTAGTCAACCTTTATGTAAATATTGTCTGGTATATTGGACAACAATGCAGTGTTGATTTGCATTCAGCATTTGACACTTTGCTTCGGGGGGCATCATTTTGCGGCCAAAACGGCCATGCAAGATTTGATGCTGCACCATATTGTTGATTACGCTGAATTAAGTTGCGGGCAGGGGGCATGGCAGTGATAAAGGCAAGGCAATTGGAAAAGCCAAGACGCTGTTTAAAGCAAAACCATTCGTCCCTGCCCGTCAATCTTGAACGTCTGGTTCGGCAAATCGTTCTCTTGATTCTTTAACTGCATCAAGAATGTCGTTTGTGGTTGCTTTGGTTTTAATACCTGGAACATCAAATGGTGATTTTGCACTTTTTCTAAAAATGATTGAGAAAGTTTCCCCGCCTCTCCTTTTTATAATAACTTCTTCAGTTCGGGCGATATTAAGTATATTGGCGAGACGCTGTCTCGCTTCAGAATAAGTATATACTTTCATGATATTTACTCCAAAATTGCAATCCCCATTTCCCTGGCAATCCGTTTCATGCCACGGTCGAGGGTAAGTAATGGACTTCGAAGGTTATAGGCACATTCTAAAAAATAGGCATCATAGGCGTATATGTTAAATTCTATGGCGATTTTTAAGGCAGATCTTATGTTGATACGCCGCAAATCAACAGGTATATGCTGCACGATTTCCCACGACGAAGCCACCTCATCTGCCTGTAAAGAGCATTTTTTCAACATTGCCGTTAATGCGTTGCCAATCTCAAAAGGCAAAACTTCCGGAGAAACTAAATCACAGCTTCCAGTAAGTCGTATAATTAAATCTTTTTCCGGCTCATTTAGAGCAACAGCAAGAAACGTATTTGTATCTGCAATGATTTTCATGGGTACAATTGTACATGTTTGTGTTTTCTTTGTCAAGCCGAACGGAAAGCTGTGTCTTAAGGGTGAGCCTATACGTTCCAATTATGGAAGTCAAGGCAAGTCCCAAGCCCAGCCAGATGGAGGCGAAGGGCATAGTGTTATCACAACGAGGTATCCGTTGACGGTGCCTCGGAAGGCAGTGGCTTTGCTGATGCAGAGTAACACAAAAGCACGGGGTGACGAACAGAAATCGAGTCAGGCGTGCATTCGCGGGACCAGTTCCGCAACAGATAGGCGGGAAAAGAAAATGCTGGTAGCGTTGCGTTCCCCAAATCCGAGTTCATCCCATTGTTTGTCTCCGGTGATTATAGCTACAAATTAAGTTCAAAAATAATTTTTAAAGCTTGATTTATTTCCTGTATCTTGGGCTGCGACAATTTTCCACGAATTTTTACCATCCTATGACGATGATCAATAGGACGTGTTTGCAAACAATCTGCCACGGATTTTTTTGATAAACCATTATCTTGTGAAGGATAGAGTTCAACGTTGGTTTTTATTTGAACTTTTTTTGCACTCCATTCTGTAATTGGAACAACTTGAATAACAGGGACTTTTTCATTATAAACATCATTGGTTACAATTATACACGGTCTGACTTTTCCTGTTTCTGAACCCTGCGTCGGATCGAGATTTACATCAATAATCATGCCTCTTTTCAATATTATCATTCCGGCCATCCAGTTACGGCTGTTTCAGTCAATTCTTTTAGATTATCATTTTCAGAATAAATTTCAGAATATAATTCAGCGGATTTTCTTAGGTTTTCAAGCTCCAATTTATTTTTAAAATGGTTAATAGCCGTTCGGACCATAGAACTTTTATCCTTAAACCCATAGGCTTTAAAATTATTCAAAAAAAGTACTTGTGCCTCTTTAACGCTAAATTTTGCCTGTTGCATAAACCTTCCTTTCTGATACCAAATGTTGACCCCTATGTTACAGGCCCATTATAGGTACTAAAACAATGAAAAGTCAATGCATATTTTTTAGTTGAGAGGGTGGCGAACATGGGGTTGACCGGCGCTGTGAAGCGTCAGAGTCCAACCCGAAGTTAGGTTTTGTCCTATTGGTTCAATTCTATTTTCCTTCACTCTCCCGCCATTCCTTTTGAAGGCGATGCCAGAAAACCGTGAGAGGTTTTTCGCCAAAAAACAGTCCAGCGCCTATAAAAACTTGAAATTGGTGTCGAAGCTTGAAATTGGTGTCGTTATGTAGCGAGTCTGATTATGTTGTGGGTTTTAGGTTTTAAATATCCTTTTAATTCCTCTTATTCCATTTAGTTCTTTTAATTGCAGAAATGTAGTTTCGCGCTCTTCCGAAGAAGTAGTCT
>JAUWFS010000069.1:0-14021 GCA_030606805.1 Deltaproteobacteria bacterium | reverse complement strand
TTTATCCTTTTAACAAAAATATACAAAAGTGCCTCTTTTTTCTTAATGCTCACTAATACGCTCAAACAGTCAGCCGTTTTAAATTTAAATGCCCGCCACCTCTGGTTGTTAACAAGTTACTTTTGAGTTTTCAAATTTCTGGTGAATTTGAATATAAGCTTCCAGTTTGAATTTGCATGACTGATGGGACGGGCTTGAGGGAGGGCTGGTGGAAAATACGGATTAGATCTTGTATAATTTTTTTATATTTGGTATAAAGAAAGTTTTGCTTGCTCATAATAATTTATTGATACCTAAAACCTGCTTAAAAAATTTAAATTGCACCTGCGGCAAACTAAGCTTGTGAGAAATACGGGTTAATTTTGGAGGGTAACTGCATGTTGTTTACTGTTCTTCTTTATATCTCTCTTTTTGTTTTTCTTCTTGGCCTGATCTACAAGGTTTCCACCTGGTTCTCGCGAAAAATAGGAATTGCGTCTAAAGATTTTACGACATCTGAAAGAATATCAGCGGCAGTAAAGGGCATATCGGGCGTTATATTCAGCCCAAAAATCCTTATTCTTGCTAAAGTTTTCTTGCTCGACGTTGTGCTGCAAAGAAGAATTCTGAAAGAAGACCTCCTCCGGTGGATTATGCATATGCTGATATTTACCGGATTCATGATGCTGCTGCTGATGCATGCCTTTGACTCTTTTATAACCTCACCTCTTTTCGAAGAATATTATTCTACTGTAAACCCGTTTTTATTTCTCAGGGATTTTTTCGGTATTATGGTTTTAGCCGGCCTGATGATCGCCGTTTACAGGCGCTTTATTCTGAAAGTGCCCCGCCTCAAAACCAGCCCCATGGACTACTATGCCATCATTATTCTGGCTGTTATTATGATTTCAGGTATTTTTCTGGAAGGTATAAAAATAACATCATATACTGAATTCCAGAATATGGTGGAAAATTATTCCGGCCTTGATGATGAGGGAGAAATACTGGCGCTTGAAAAATTATGGGTTAAGGATTTTGGTCTGGTTTCACCGAATGTTAAAGGGCCGATTGATCCTGCGATTATCCCCCTCTCTGAAGAATTACATAATATGAACTGTGCTGAGTGCCATTCCTCACCCAAATGGGCGTTTACCGGTTATCCGGTCTCCAGAATTTTAAGCCCTGTTGCTTTATTTCTGGACAGGTCGGGAGTAACGACGATTTTATGGTATATTCATTTCCTTGCATGCTTTATCGGCCTCGCTTATCTGCCTTTCAGCAAGATGTTCCATTTCATCGCCAGTCCTGTAAGCCTCCTTGCAAACGCTGTAATGGATAAAGACAAATCTTTTCCTGCAAATATCGCAACCAGACAGGCAATGGAACTGGATGCATGTACACACTGCGGCACTTGCAATCTTACATGTTCGGTCGCAACGGCCTTTGATAAAATAGGTAATTTAAATATTCTTCCTTCAGAAAAACTGGTATTTCTAAAAACCTATGCCTCGGGCAAGGATTTAAAAGAAAATGAGCTTAAAGCCATTCAGGAAGGAATTTATCTGTGCACCAATTGTGACCGCTGCACAGTCGTGTGTCCTGTTGGTATAAATCTCAGGGAGTTGTGGTTTAACGTAAGAGAAGAACTCATTCAAAAAGGCAATCCAATACCACTTGTGCTTTCACCTTTTTCTTTTTATCGCGGTTTGAATCAACAAAAGCTGGATTCAAAAAATTATTCAAATCCTGCGAGTCTAACAAAGGATGCTATTACAGACAAATGCGAGTTAATGAAAAATCCTGATAAAGTAATTTCTTTAACTCCAGTTAATAAAGAATTTAAGGAAAAAGTAGATCTTTCTTCTCAGGCAACTACCTATTCCTATTGTTTTTCCTGCCAGAACTGCAGCACTGTATGCCCGGTAGTGGGTAATTATGAAAATCCGCAAGAGGCTCTTGGCCTGCTGCCGCATCAAATCATGCGTTCTGTCGGACTTGGCTTAAAAGATCTGGCTTTTGGTTCAAAAATGCTCTGGAGTTGCGTAACATGTTATCAATGCCAGGAGCATTGCCCTCAGGGAGTAAAAGTTACCGATGTTTTGTATGAGCTGAAGAATCTTGCAATAAAAGAGACTTTTAATAATGAATAAAATGATAAAATATGCATTGTTTCTTGGATGTAATATCCCTGCCCGGGTGCAGCAATATGAGACCTCAGCCAGGTCTGTGCTTGCTGAGCTTGGCGTTGATATACAAGATATTAAAGAGTTTAACTGCTGCGGTTATCCGTTAAGAAATTCGGATTTTAAGACATCTGTACTCTTTTCCGCACGGAATCTGGCTCTGGCGGAAAAGCTGGGTTTAAATATGATTACGCTCTGCAAATGTTGCTATGGCAGCCTGAAAATGGCTGAACACCATATGAAGGAAAATTTATTTCTTAAAGATGAAGTCAATGAAACGCTGGCAAAAGAGGGATTAGAGTACAACGGGGATATTGAAATCAAACATCTTCTGTCAGCGCTTTATTCAGATATAGGAATCAATACATTAAAAGAAAAGATAACAAGGAATTTCAAAAATCTTAAAATTGCTACCCATTACGGATGCCATGTTTTGCGTCCAAGTAATATTATGCAATTCGATGATCCAATATCGCCTGTTATTTTCGATAAACTTGTGGAACTGACCGGCGCAAATAGCATTGACTGGTCATTAAAGCTTGAATGCTGCGGAGCACCTGTACTTGGAATAAATGATGACCTTTCAATGAACCTGACGGAAAAAAAACTAACTGACGGGAAAAAAGCTGGTGCAGACTACCTTTGCACTGCCTGCCCATGGTGCCACCTGCAATTTGACAGTGTACAGAAGATGATGTTAGAGCAGCGACGCTTGAACAATCATCTTCCGGCAATTCTATTCCCACAGCTCCTTGGGCTGGCTATGGGTATTGATAAGGAAACCCTGGGAATAAGTATGAATCAGATAGATATAAGCCTTATAGAAACCTCATTATCATAGGAAAATAAATGTCAATAGAAAAGATCGGTGCTGTAATGGTTGTAGGCGGCGGAGTTGCTGGAATGCAGGCCGCACTGGATGTCGCAAATTCAGGCTATTACGTCTATCTTGTTGAGAGAACAAGCTCTATCGGCGGAATCATGTCCCAATTAGACAAAACCTTTCCGACCAATGACTGTTCCATGTGTATTATCTCGCCCAAACTGGTCGAAGTCGGCAGGCATATCAATATAGAATTGCTCACTCTTTCAGAGGTCAAAGACATATCAGGGGAAGAAGGAAATTTTGAGGTACAGGTAACTCAATACCCGCGTTATGTTGATATGGATAAATGTATCGCATGTGGTCTATGCGCACAAAAGTGTCCGAAAAAAGTTGACAGTGAATATGATGAAAGACTTATAAAGCGCAAGGCAATATATTTAAAATACCCGCAGGCTGTCCCTCTTAAATATGCAATTGATTCTGAGAAATGTATCTTCTTTAAAAACGGCAGGTGCAAGGCATGCGAAAAATTCTGCCCCACCGGTGCCATCAACTTTGATGACCAAAAAAAAGATTTGAGTCTCAAAGTGGGCTCAATCATCCTTGCCACCGGCGTCAGGGCTTACGATCCATCAACTCATGACATTTACGGGTATGGAAAATCTCCTAATATTGTTACCAGCCTTGAATTTGAACGAATTCTTTCAGCATCAGGTCCTTTTGGCGGACATCTCGTCAGGCCATCAGATAAAAAGGAACCAAAAAAAATTGCATGGCTGCAATGTGTTGGATCAAGAGATACCCATATAGGAGCCAGAGGCTATTGCTCGTCGGTCTGCTGTACCTACGCAATAAAAGAGGCCATGCTTGCTAAAGAACACAGCAAAAAGCCTCTGGATACAGCTATTTTTTATATGGATATACGAACTCACGGAAAAGATTTTGAAAAATATTACAACAGAGGCAGAAATGAATCAGGCATAAGATTTATAAAATCAAAAATCAGCAATATCTTTCCAGTTGGAAATACAGGCAATCAGATCATACGATACATAGACGAAAAAGGCAGAAGAGTTGATGAAGAATTTGATATAGTTGTCCTCTCAGTAGGACTTGGCATAAGCGGTGAAGTAATAGAACTGGCTAAGAAATCAGGTGTTGAACTTGATCATTATAATTTTGTATCAACTACAAGCTTTGACCCTGTAAAAACCTCCGTCCCAGGAATAGCCGTATGCGGAGCCTTTGAGTCTCCGATAGACATCCCCACATCAGTCATCGAGTCAAGCGCGGCAGCAGGCATGGCAGGAATCAGCCTTTCCGAATCCCGCTGGAGCCTGACAAAGAAAGAAGAAATTCCTGAAGAAATTGATATCCGCGGAGAACCTCCAAGAATAGGGGTTTTTATCTGCAGGTGCGGAATTAACATCGCCGGAGTGGTCGATGTGCCGGCTGTAGTCGATTTTGCGAGTACCCTGCCGTATGTTGTTCATACAGAAGAAAACATGTTCAGTTGCTCGCAGGACACTCAGGATAAGATTACAAAGATAATAAAAGAAAAGCGTCTGAACCGCGTGGTTGTGTCAGCATGTACTCCCAAAACGCATGAACCGCTTTTTCAGGAAACTTTAATCAATGCGGGTATTAATAAATACCTGTTTGATATGGCCAATATCCGCAATCACTGTTCATGGGTACATAGCGCAGAACATGAAGAGGCAACCGAAAAGGCAAAAGAGCTGACTATGATGGCCGTAGCAAAGGTGGCTTTGCACGAACCCCTAATTGAACCGGAACTGGAACTTAATCAGTCAGCTCTAATCATAGGCGGCGGCATATCCGGTATGGCAGCAGCAAAAACTTTATCAGGACAAGGGTATCATACATATCTGATTGAAAAAAATGAAATGCTCGGCGGACAGGCACGGCATATCCATAAAACCTGGCAAGGTGAAGATGTACAGCAAAATCTAAATAGAATGATTGAAGAAATTCAGTCGGATGATAAGATTGATGTCTATTTGGAATCAGAAATAACTGAGGTTAACGGTTTTGTCGGAAATTTTAAAACCAGTATCCAAAAGAACGATAAGAAAGAAGTCCTTGAGCATGGTGTGACAATAATTGCATCAGGAGCCGAAGAGCTTAAGCCTGATAAGCATTTATATGGCCATGATCCTCGCGTTCTGACCGGTCTTGAATTGGACCGGAAATTTATTAAAAACGACAATTCTATCAAAAATATAAAGTCAGCTCTGTTTATCCAGTGTGTCGGCTCAAGAATAGAAGAACGTCCTTATTGTTCAAAAACATGCTGTACACATTCGATAAAAAACGCTCTGCAACTCAAAGAACTCAATCCGGAAATGGATATTTTTATTCTTTACAGAGATATGCGCACTTATGGATTGCGCGAAGACCTGTACCGAAAAGCCCGGAAAAAAGGCATCCTCTTCTTCAGATATGACGTTAATAAGGAATTAAGCGTAGATAATGACAGGAAAGACTTGCGGATAAGGTTCACTGACTCCACAATTAAACGAAAGATTGAGATAAAGCCGGATCTTCTGGTTCTTGCATCCGCCATTGTACCGCCGAAAAAAAACCCACTTGCACAAATGTTTAAGGTGACCCTTAATGATGACGGTTTTTTTATGGAAGCGCACGTTAAACTCAGGCCTGTTGATTGTGCAACAGACGGTGTATTTATTTGCGGATTAGCACATGCGCCAAAGCCGATTGATGAATCAATAGCGCAGGCGCAGGCCGCAGCAACAAGAGCTGTAACGCTGCTTGCCAAAAAAACAACAAATATGAGCGGCACGGTTGCGTATATCGATCCTTTAAACTGCAGCAGTTGCGGTGTATGCATCAATATCTGTCCCTTTTCAGCACCTGACTTTATTGAGAAAGGCCCGTTTACGGGCAAGGCGGAAATTAACCCTGTTCTCTGCAAGGGCTGCGGGCTATGCACAGCATCATGCAGATCAGGCGCAATACATCTTAAAGGATTTGACAATAATCAGATATTTTCACAGATTTTTGCATTAGAGGAAGGAAAGGAGTTTTATAATAAGAAAATTGAAAACTCATTATGAGTTGCTTTGAGTTCTCAAATTTCTGATTATAAAATGCTAAAATCCCAATTTGACAAAAATAATACTTCGCATTACAATATGTATTACGGAGGTGCAAAAATGATTACCTTAAGACTTGATCCTAAATTAGAACAAAATGTGCAAAACACAGCAAAAATACTTGGTGTAACAAAATCTGAATTAATCCGTAAAAGCATATCTGAATATATCAATAAAATAGTCCACCATAGCCCATGGGAAATCGGAAAAGATTATTTTGGTAAATATTCCAGCGGACAAGGAAATCTGTCGACAGACAGGAAAATACTACTAAAAACGAAAATTATGGCAAAAAGAAAATGAAAAGAATCCTTATAGATTCAGGGCCGTTAATCGCTTTATTTGACGCGTCAGACAAGCATCACCAAAATGCCATAAATTTCATCAAAAGCAACAAGTCATTGTTAATAACCACGATAGCCTCAGTAACAGAAACATTGCATTTATTGGATTTTAACCGAAATGCTCAGATAGATTTTTTGGAATGGGTAAATTATGGGGCTGTTGAAATTCACAATATCGAAAACTCAGATTTTGGCAGAATCAGGGAGTTAACTTTAAAATATCGTGATCTGCCTATGGATTTCGCTGACAGTTGTCTCGTGTTGTTGGCAGAAAAATTGAATATCCAGACTATTGCAACTATAGACAGGGATTTCACAATTTATAGAATCAAAGGCAAAAAGAAATTTAAGGTTGTACTTTCTTAGGACTGGGAAAAGCGTGCTTGATTTTCTGAGATGTTGTAGATGCTTGAAGTTGCTTGCCTTGTCCTCTGATGCCTGTTAGTCCGCAGCTAAGGAGAAAATAATAATGGAAGATTGGGAACCCAGAATAGTCGGTTTCTTGTGTAACTGGTGCAGCTATGGAGCCGCCGACCTTGCAGGTGTCAGCCGTATGCAGTATCCACCCAATGTCAGATTAATAAGAATCCCATGTGCCGGCAGGATGAGCCCAAAGTTTATTCTGGCTGCATTCATGAAAGGCGCGGACGGGGTCTGGGTATCAGGATGTCATCCGGGAGACTGCCATTATCTGGAAGGTAATTATTATGCCCGCAGGAAATTCGCTCTTTTTAAAAATCTTATAGAATATATGGGAATTGAGCCGGGCCGTCTCCATTTCTCATGGATATCCTCTGCTGAATCCACAAAATTCGCAAGTGTAGTTAAAGAAGTCACCTCGGCAGTAAAGGCACTGGGTCCGAGGAAATATGGGGTAAAAAAAGTGTTGACAGTTGACAGTTGACGGTTGGTCAAAACATATCAGCCAGAGGCTGACAAAAAACAAGAAGCTCAGTTCATATAGCCGTTTACGATTTACAGTTAACGATTAAATTGAAAATGACTGTGAACCGTGAACCGTAAACCGTAAACTGTTTTATAAGGTTGCTTAATATGCATATGTCAGAATATACAGCAAAAATTAAAGAAATATCCGCACGACTTTTAAAAGAAGAAAAAGTTGAAATGGTCATCGGCTTCCGCAAGGGAACCGTTCCCATGATGAATGAGCCATGTTTTGTGAAAACCCCGGAAGATGTAAAAGAACTTGTATGGGACAGCAACTGCGGCATAAATCTGGCAAACTACCTGACCGACAGAAAAGAAAAAATAGGTATAATTGCCAAGGGCTGTGATTCAAGGAATATTGTAACCCATATAATAGAAAACAAGATAAAAAGGGAGCAACTTCTTATAATCGGTGTGCCGTGCAAAGGAATGATTGATAAAAATAAAATAACTTCCATGTTTGAAAATGAAATAAATGAAGTCTCGGAAGACGAAGAAAATATAATTGTGAAAGGCGAAGGTTTTGAGAAGACCTTAAATAAAAATGATGTATTACAGGAAAACTGCAAAATATGCATGCATAGAAATCCCGTTATTTACGACGAGCTTGCCGCCGATCTTTTAGATGAACAAAAAGATATAGATAGATATGAGGATGTGCGCAAAATCGAGGACATGGCGACCGAAGATAAATGGAAATATTTTGAAGATCTCCTATCTCCCTGCATTCGCTGTTATGCTTGCAGGAATGCATGTCCTCTCTGCTACTGTCCCACATGCTTCGTGGATGAATCAAAGCCCCAGTGGGTAGGTAAAAGTACAGATCCTGTTGATATAAGGACATTTCATTTCTTAAGGGCTTACCACTGCGCAGGCAGATGTACTGACTGCGGCGCTTGTGAACGCGCATGTCCAATGGGAATAAAAGTAAGGACATTCACAAAAAAACTGGAAATGGACTGTCTTGAACTTTATGGCTGGGAAGCAGGTCTGTCCTTAGATGAACGGCCGCCACTTGATACATACAGGCCCGATGACCCTGAAGATTTTATTAAATAAAAAACAAGAATTCACCACGGAACGACACGGAGTTTCACTGAAAATTATAAACAATGAGTAAGTTATAATATGCACCGCCACAAATTGAGCTCATTTGTCATTTCGACTGAAGGGAAAAATCTTAAGATTCCTCACATTCGTTCGGAATGACAGAAACGCAAGTTATGACCTTGTAAGTTACTATAAGAATATCAGTGTAATTCCGTGAAAATCCGTGGTGCGCTATTACAATAAAAGGCAAATTCTATGAAGTACATAAATATCGACAAAAAAAACTGGGCCAACGGACTCGAAAATTTATATGGAAATTATAGATTATTTGGCCCTGTAAAAAATAATAAACATCATATTTTTAAAGAACTCGGTAAAGGTGAACTCCCTGATCTTAATTATCTTAATACACTTCCTTCACCAAAATCCATTGCTTTTCCACAATCTGAAACAATGTTTGAATATTCGTTAGATGAAAACAAAAAAGATCATCATATATTAAAAGAAATAAATAAAGATTATTCACCGCGGGCTTTAATAGGAATAAGGCCATGTGATGCAGCATCTTTTCTGCTTGTCAAACGTAACTTTGACACACCTGAATATAAAGATCCTTATTGGCTGCGCGCCTATGAGGCAACAATATTTATAGGGCTGGCGTGCAGTAGTCCATACAGCACATGCTTCTGTACAAGTGCTGGTTGCGGGCCTTTTCACGAAGACGGACTTGATCTGCTCCTCGTTGATGAAGGGAAAAACTTTATTGCAAAAATTTTAACCCCAAGAGGTGAAAAGTTTATAAAATCTGCAGGATGGGAAACCGAGACCGACCCCACTGTCGCAGAAAAAATAATCAAAAACATGAAAATAAAGGCGGAAGAAAAGATAGCTTCTTTTGTCTCAACTGATCAGCTTAAAAACAAATCAACCACCAGGCTGTATGATGCGACCTTTTGGGACGATATAGCTTTTGCATGCATAAACTGCGGAACATGTACCTATGTTTGCCCAACATGCTGGTGTTTCGACATACAGGATGAAGTCAGCAGAAACTCAGGCTTACGTATGCGCAACTGGGATAGCTGCATGTATCCTTTGTTTACAATCCACGGCACTGGATACAATCCGAGAAACACCAAGGTGCAAAGAGTTCGTCAGCGTTTCATGCACAAACTTAAATATTATGTGGACAGATACAATGACGGAATTCAATGTGTAGGATGCGGGCGCTGCATTCGATTATGTCCGGTTAATATCGATATACGAGAGGTCTGCGATATTATGAACAATTATGGTAGCAGTTCACGGCTTGAAACTTGAAATTGGGAAGAACAGTACAAAAGCATGAAGGCCAAATTTCTAATTTCTAATTTCTAATTTCAATCGCTCAAATGGAGGAATACTTTGCAAAATCCGTACCTTCCTTATCCGGTTCGCATTGATGAAATAATAACTGAAACCGAAGATAAAAATCTCAAAACATTCAAACTGGTTTTTTTAAACCCTGATGATGAAAAAAAATTTTCATATATGCCGGGTCAGTTTGCCGAACTTTCTGTGGCAGGAAAAGGTGAAATACCCATTGGGATTGCATCGTCTCCAACTGAAAAAGGATATCTAAAGTTTACTGTCAACAAGGTTGGACTGGTTACAACTTGCCTCCATTCAATGAAACCCGGTGATATTATAGGCGTTCGCGGGCCGCTTGGCCGCCATCTCTGGGATACATTGAAAGGAAAAAATGTAGTAATAATCGGCGGCGGTTTTGCTTTTACTACTCTCCGTTCATCCATAGTATATATGCTTGATCCTTTAAATCGTATGAATTTTAAAGATATTAATGCTATATACGGTTCCAGATCTCCCGGAATGCTGCTCTACAGGGATGAACTTGCAGTATGGGAAACTCGTGATGATATAAATATGCATATTACTGTGGATGGTACAGATGACCCGGACTGGAAATACAATGTCGGTTTTGTACCAACCATCACGGAACAAAAAGCGCCACCTGGGGATTCAGACACATATGCTTTAATCTGCGGCCCACCCATTATGATCAAGTTTACTCAGCCTGTGCTTGACAAACTCGGATACGCCCATGATCATATAATAATGTCACTTGAAATGCGGATGAAATGCGGTATAGGAATATGCGGCCGATGCAATATCGGAAAAGAATATGTATGCAAAGATGGTCCGATTTTTACACTGGCAGAGTTGGATAATATGCCAAAAGAATATTAGGAACGAAAAGCAGCCAACCGTGAACCTGACAACCTGAGTCGTTACGATATAATATTTATATTTTTTCATATTGACATTAACTAAATAATAAGATATTAAATATTGATAAGCAAAAAAGGTGGAACTATAGGTCGTAGGCCATATGAAAAATAATTAAATAAAGGAGGATTTTTAAATGCCACAAGTAGAATATGGGGGAGTAACATTTACCGTAGATGAAGACGGATTTATTGATGATTTTAATAACTATTGTCCGGAGTGGTTACAACATGTTAAAAAAGAAGAAGGTATTGAAGAGTTAAATGATGAGCACATGAAGCTCGTTCAAGTGCTCAGGGACTACTATGAAAAAAATGGTATTGCACCAATGGTTCGTGTCCTTTCCAAGGTTACAGGCTTCAAACTGAAGCATATATATGAGCTTTATCCGTCTGGACCAGGCAAAGGAGCCTGTAAGATGGCCGCTCTTCCAAAACCAACCGGATGCGTCTAATCAAAAAATGTGAAAGTTTTAAAATTTAATTGTTCAAAAAAGGCTCTGCTTTCTAAAGCAGGGCCTTTTTTTTCTGGAGGCAAGATGATACTTAAAATTAAAACCGGATCCAAAACAGAATTAATCGATATTACTTCAGAAATACGGAATTTGGTTAGATCCTCCAGTATAAAAGAAGGCTTTTGCATGCTTTATGTGCCTCACACTACCGCGGCTGTTACGATTAATGAAAGTGCTGATCCCAGCGTTAAATCCGATATTTTAATGATTTTAAACAAAATCATCCCCTGGGAAGCTGAATATCGCCATCTTGAAGGAAATTCTCCTGCCCATATAAAATCGACAATTGTCGGAGCTTCTGAACTAATCGCAATAGAAAATGAGAAGCTTGTGCTGGGTACGTGGCAAGGGATATTTTTCTGTGAATTTGACGGTCCAAGAAATAGAAAAGTTAATGTGCATTTATATAGAGAAAAATAAAGAGGAAAAAATACATGCCTCCAATGGATGATACAGATAGAGCTATTCTGAACCAAATACAGTCTGACTTTCCGATAACGTCACGCCCTTATCTTAGCATTGCCGACGATCTGGGGCTTTCTGAAAACGATGTTATAAAACGACTTGCCAGGTTGAAAGAAAATAAAATAATTCGTCGAATAGGAGGTAATTTTGTTCCTGAAAAATTAGGATTCGTGAGTACACTTTGCGCAGCAAAAGTAGAAGAGGACAAAATTGACCATTTTACCTCCATAGTCAACCGATATCACGGAGTAACGCACAATTATCAACGTGACAATGAATTTAACATCTGGTTTACCTTTATTGCGTCAAGCATGGAGGAAATAGAGAAAAACCTCGAAAATATATCTCAGGAAACCGGCATAAAAGAAATAATAAACCTGCCGGCAACAAAGGTATATAAAATAAAAGCTCACTTTGATCTTTAGGGTTATGAAAGATATACGCATTGCAGCGGTAATCTCAAATTCACCTGTCAACAAAACCAGGCGCAACCTTGATCAAATGGTCAGGTTGGTAGAGGAAGCTAAAAAAAAAGGTGCATCTATAATCTGTTGTCCTGAGATGAATATTACGGGTTATAGTACCAAGACAGACATAATTGATGCGGCAGAACCAGTTCCAGGGCCGATAACAAGAGAAATAGTAAAACTGGCTGAATCCGAACACATTGTAATTCTGGCTGGAATTGCTGAAAAGGATAGCAAGGGAAGGATATTTGCAAGCCATCTGGTCATAAAACCTCACGAACCCCCGGGTGTTTACCGAAAGCTGCACATTTCCCCGCCTGAACGCACCATTTTCACACCAGGAAACAAAATACCCCTATTTGAGTCGCATGGAGTTAAATTCGGCATACAGCTTTGCTATGATGCCCACTTTCCAGAGCTTTCTACCTATATGGCAATAAACGGCGCTGATATTATTTTCACTCCACATGCATCACCGCGAGGAACGCCCGATGAAAAATTCAGATCATGGATGCGGCATCTTCCTGCCAGAGCCTATGATAATAGTATTTTCGTTATTGCATGCAACCAGACCGGTGAAAATGGAAAAGGACTTAGTTTTCCTGGCATTGCCATGATAATCGGTCCGTCAGGAGAGGTTCTATCAAAAGACTTAAACGGAAAAGAAGGAATACTGGTTTATGATCTTAAGGTGGATGAGATTAACAGGGTAAGAAATCACAGGATGCGATTTTTCCTCCCTAACAGAAGGCCTGAACTGTATTCAACCTAAATTGAGCGATTTTTTACTCGACCTGCGCCAATCTCTTTACCTGGTTCCCATGCTCCAGCGTGGGAACCCATATGGTATGCATTCCCACGCTGGAGCATGGGAACAAGAAAAAAGCAATTAGAATCGCTGAAAAAAATAAGGCCATTCGTTTTATAACAAATGGCCTTATATATCATTAATCTAATGTCTTAAAAACAGTTAACTATTCTTTTTTATCCTCATCGCAAATGGATTTTGGATCTGCCAGCAGTTTTAAGGTTTCATAACGTTCCATATACTCCTTTTCAAGGCGGACGGTCAGCTTTTTAGACTCCTCTGGAAATGTTTTTTGCAGAGAAGCATAACGCACCTCCCCTGATAGGAATTCCTGGAAGTTTCCATCAGGTTTTTTGGAATCGAGGATAAAGGGATTCTTGCCCTGGGCCTTTAAAACTGGGTTGTAACGGTACAAAGGCCAGTAACCGGACTGTACTGCCAGTTTTTCCTCTTCCTGACTTTTACCCATACCTTTTTTGATTCCATGATTGATGCATGGCGCATAACCCATTATCAAGGATGGCCCGTCATAGCTTTCGGCTTCGGTAAAAGCCTTTAACATTTGCTGTTTATTTGCCCCCATAGCCACGCTGGCAACATATACATAGCCATAAGTCATGGCCATACGTCCCATATCTTTTTTGCATGTTTTCTTCCCTGAGGCTGTAAACTTGGCAACCGAGCCTGTTGGGGTGGCCTTTGAAGCCTGGCCTCCTGTATTTGAATAGACCTCTGTATCAAACACCATGATATTAATATCTTCCCCTGTGGCCATCACATGGTCAAGACCGCCAAATGAGATGTCATATGCAGAGCCATCTCCAAGAAAGATCCAATATGACTTCTTTGTAAACAGCTTTGACATGCTTAATATTTCACTTAATAAAGAATTATCTTTATCTTGCGGCAAGAGCTCCTTAAGCTGGTCACCGAATTTTCTGGATCCAACAGGATCCTGCATAACATCCAGCCAGCCTTGCATAGCATCTTTTAATTTTTTGGGGATTTTTGTTT
>JAUWFS010000150.1:0-8606 GCA_030606805.1 Deltaproteobacteria bacterium | reverse complement strand
CATCTGGATCGGATGTCTCAACAAGCATAATTGACGGAAAAATCGTCATGAAAGACAGGCGGCTTTTGAATATGGATATTTTGGATATTATGGACAGGGTGAGAAAGATTGCGAGCAATATCGGGAATCATTACTCTGCATTATGACGACCATGACTTAATGCCCGTTTGTGGCTTTCTGATTAAACAGAAAAAATTCAGGCTTTTTTTAAAGATTCGCAGTTAAATTACCGATATGAATCTTAGATATCTTCGGGGAAAATATTTCCCGGTATTCGACACACAAGGATGGAGTTATGGTAGATGGAGGTTAAGTTTGGGTCATGTATAAGAACATCGGTTTTGTTTCAGCACGTTTTGCCGGTACAGACGGTGTCACTTTAGAATCGAGCAAGTGGGCGGAAGTTTTTGAAAAAAATGGACACCGCTGTTTCTGGTTTGCCGGAGAACTGGATAGGGAGCCTGAAAAGAGCTACTTAGTATCCGAAGCTCATTTTCATCATGCACAAAACAACTGGATCAATGAACGGGTTTTGGGGAAAAGGAAGAGAGAACCTTCTTTAACCGAATTGATTCATGCCATAAGATCCATGTTGAAATCCCATCTCCATAATTTCATTGAGCAGTTCGATATTGACATTTTGATTGCCGAAAATGCTCTCACCATTCCGATGCATATCCCATTGGGGCTGGCATTGACTGAAACCATTACAGAAACTCAGATTCCTACTATTGCCCACCATCATGATTTCTACTGGGAAAGGATACGTTTTTCAGTAAATGCGGTGAGCGATTACATTCACATGGCATTCCCTCCCAACTCGCCTAATATAGAACATGTGGTTATTAATTCTGTTGCCAGGGAAGAGCTGGCATTGCGCACAGGCATTTCGGCAACCATCATTCCAAATGTTCTGGATTTTCAAAATCCACCCGTAATTGATAAAAGATGTAGCGAAAGATTCCGGGAATCCATTGGTTTAAAACCAGACGACATAGTATTTTTGCAACCTACCCGCATTATAAAAAGAAAAGGCATTGAACATGCTATTGAGCTTGTTAAAAAACTTAAAGAAGTCGGAGGTAAGCTGGTTATATCTCATGAAGCAGGAGACGAAGGTTTTGAATATGCAGAATGGCTTAAAGATCTTGCTCTGGAACATAGTGTCGATCTTCACCTGATAAATATTCGCGTTGCTGATCCCTGGAACAATAATTCAAAATCTGATAGATATTCTCTTTGGGATATTTACCCACATGCTGATTTCGTTACTTATCCCAGCCTTAATGAGGGATTCGGAAATGCTTTTCTTGAAACCATCTACTTTAAAAAACCCATGATGATCAATCGTTATGCCATTTTTGTTAGAGATATCGAACCACTGGGTTTTGATATAGTCTCTATGGACGGATTTCTCACCAAAAAGACTATTCAACGCGTAAAGGAAGTTCTCAAGTCGTCTGAACGAAAAGAAAAAATGGTGAATCATAATTACAAGATAGCCGCTCGTCACTATTCCTATTCCGTGCTTCAAAAGCGGCTCGACTTTATTATGATAAATTTCTTCGGCGAGCCACAGCTCTGCAACAGAATGGAATCCACGCAACACCCAGCCCATTTGAAGATAGTTCCACATCTTTCATCGCATACTAATTTCGACCATTCAATTAAGGGTTTTAAGCAAAGCGCAATTTAGTTTTACACCTAAGTTGAGCGATTTTTTGCGAAGATATGTGCTGAAATCTTGATGCATAAGGATTTGCAAAAACCACAGGCATACCCGTGGATATGTCGAGGATTTTTGCGAAGCCTTTACGCGCAAGAGATCGGCGCAGATTGAGTAAAAAACCGCTCAATTTAGGTTACAGTTTACTGCTAACTATTATTGTGCTATCAGGTAGCCGTTCACGGCTTGAAACTTGAAATTGGAAAGTAGAAATTTGGGAGAGATGAAACTCTGCCCAAAATTAAATGCGTTTATCAACAGTACAAAAGCATGAAGGCCAAATTTCCAATTTCTAATTTTCTAATTTCAATGTTCCGTGAATGTTTACGCTATCAGTCACTTGTGTTCGACAGTGGTATAGACTTTCAGATAATTAATTTCACTGCGTTATCAGTCGTCGACGTATAACTAATACGCCTTCCTCCTTCTGGCCTTGTGAAATTAATTATCTGAAAGTCTATAGATTCAGAAAAGCTGGGATTTATTCGGAGATAAACCTTGAGGGTAATATTGATTGCAGCAAGCACACTGTGCGGAAGAATAAGCCCTGCCAAGTTTGGTAGCCACGAAGATCTATTGCATCTCAGAAATATGCGTCTCGAAACTGATGCAAGTATAATAGGCGCTGGAACTTTAAGAGAAGAAAATCCTGAAATAAAAGGGCCTGAAGGTACGGATTTAAAGAGTCGAATCAGGGCCATTGTCAGCGGTTCCGGTCATATACCATTAGAGGGGAAACTTATATTCAACCAGAGCAATCCTCCAATAATCTTTACAAGTCATTCTGCCGCTCAAAAACTTTCTAAAAAAGTAGGAAGTCTCGCAGAGGTTGTCGCAATCCCATCGGGGCCTTATGGCTTATCAATTGTTGCCTTATTAAGAGAACTTGAAAAGCGTGGTGCGTCATCTGTGTTAGTTGAGGGTGGAGGGAAACTCAATTATTCAAGTATTGCAGAGGGTGTTGTTGATGAGATTGTTGTTACTATAACTCCAAATATATCTGGTAATAAAAACTCCGCATTACTTGTTGATGGACCGGTTGATTCAAACTTACCTTTAGTTAATCTAGAACTTTTATCCAGCAGAGTCGGCAAATCAGGGGAAATATTTGCAAGATACAGGGTGAGGAAAGATACATCATGATTAAACAAGACCTTGCCATTCTTTTTTCCGGAGGGACTGATTCGCTTTCTCTTTATACTTTAGCTGCAGTTAGAAAACATCCTGATATTCCTTCACCACGTGTGATACACCTGCTTTGCATGCTTAATGGCATGTCTCGGTTCCCAACATTTACAATAAATAGATTTAAAATGGCTGAGAAAATATTAAAGTCACAAGTACCTTCAAATGAGCCCTTGACGGACTCCAACTTTGTCGAACTTGATATGGGAAGGCTTTTTCAGGAGTTATGGCTCGATAAGTATGAAGAGCTTATGCCTAAGTATAACGGCAAGAATCTTGTATGTGTTGCCTGCAAACTGGCAATGCATGCTCGTGCAATTATATATTGCGTAGAATATTGTATTCCTCTCCTTCTTGCAGGTTATGCGAAAAAACAATCATATTTTCCTGAACAGAGCAAAGCATTTATGACAAGGATTTCTTCTTTTTCAGAATCGTTTGGCATAATAACCCGCTTTCCGGTTTATAATGATTTTGATGAGGAAATGATTACAAAACATTTTCTTGAAGACCACGGCCTCCCTTCAACTGGTGGAGGGGAGAGAAAATGCCTTTTTTCACAAACCCGGACAACTGCAACTGAAAAGGAGATAGGAATTTATTTAGATGATATGATCCCTATTGTGAATAAATATATTCAGAGCAGGCTTGAAGGGAGATTAAAGGATTCGGCCAAGTGTTTCCATTCTGAAATGACATGCTTATAGGATATTTAGTCCAATGATAAGCTGCATAATTCCAACCAGAGACAGATGTAATCTATTAAAAAGAGCCATTGATAGTGTTATTGATCAGGATTCCGATGAGATTGAGATAGTAGTTGTTGATGACGGATCGATTGATAATACTTTTGAACTGGTTAAAAGAGCCTATCCTTTTGTTAAGATTGTAAAGACTAAGGGACTTGGTCCGGGACCTGCAAGGAATGCCGGTGTTGAGGCAGCGTCATGGGATAAACTTATGTTTCTTGATTCAGATGACGAATGGCTGCCAGGTCATGCCAATACCTTATCAATGTTAATTGATAAAGGATTTGAAGTAGCATATGGTGTTACCAGGACAGTAGATCAGGTTAACGGCGGTGAGTTCATGATTCCGGAAAATGTTACAGGAGGTTATTATGACTGTTTCTATGATCTTTCCAGATGGTGTTCCATGGTTCCTTCTTCAGTAGCAGTAACAAGAAAAGCTTTTGAAGAAGCAGGGGGATTTGATTCTCATATGCTAGGTGAGGATTGGGCTTTTTTTCTAAAGGTAAGCAGTATGTTTCCATTTGCTTTTACACAGCGAGTTATAACTATAAGGCACTTACATGAAGGAAGCCTATGCTGTAAAAATGAAATTTATAGAAAGATTCTTAATACGCTTGAAATTATCAGGGAGGTTTTAGCTTCAATTGAACGATTTGATTCCAATAATTTTGAGTTTATTGACCGTGCAAAACAGATTGTGATTAAAGAGGGTAAACAATGGAAGACTTTTCAGGAGTTTTACGTGGCTCTAAAAAATCAGGGGATGGTATAGAGACTTTAATCCCTGACTCAGAACACAGACGTGTGCTTAAAACAGGCATAGATATTCCAGAGCAGAAACCTTCTTTCTCTCTGCCGATAAATGATGTCGGTATATGCAGAAAGACAGTATGGATAAATTTGCCACAGGGTAAAATACCGTTTGAGACAGAAGTTAAGGTAGATTTGCCTTCTTCGATTCGTGGAATTCATATGTCAAGAATTGAGAAGGCAATAGCGGAGCTTTATAATAAAAAATTTGTTGATATTGCAGAGTACGCAGAAAAGCTTGTTAAATCTGTTCAAAGTGGACAAAAATGTTCAAAGGCTTTTGTAAAACTTTCCGGCAGGATTCCAATGGTTCAAAAAACGCCGGCGACACGCTTAAGCTCAATGGATTCTATACAGATTTGTGCAATTGCAGAGCTTATGAAAAAAAAGGAATCTGTTTGTAAAATTTTGACGGGTGCAGGATTAACTCATATTACTGCATGCCCTTGTACCCAGGCATACAACCGTGTTCTTTCAGGACAAAAAGAAGGGATGCCATTGCCGACACATACTCAGAGATCGATAACCTGGCTTACAATTGAAAGAGATAGAGCCAGGCCTACTTATGAGGAACTTATATTATGCCTTAAATCATCTCTTCATTCAACATATGACCTGTTGAAACGTCCCGATGAAGCTGAACTTGTCCTTTTGGCTCATAATGCACCACAGTTTGTCGAGGATACTGCAAGAGAAACGGCAAAGGAAGTTGGTATAAGGTTTGGGGACTTTCTTCCAGAGTCCGTTTTTGTTAAAATAGAATCATACAGTTCAGAAAGTATTCATAATCACGATGTGCAATGCAGCATAAAGACAACAATGGGCGAAATACTGAAAGTGATAACTGTTTGAAATTAAGCATCTTTACTTCTGATAATTGAGAATACCATCCTTACCGTCATCGCCGAACAGGAGCAAAACCCCTTTACCCTGAAAGAGACTATCGAATCTCTGGATTCGGACTGGGAGAGCACCTCTGAGGTGCTCAATCAGGCAGATGCAATACGTATGCTGTTTGCAAAATTGCCGGTGAAATACTTTTTGATGCGACCGCAAACCTCCACAGCTATTTGTCAAGAATGAAGACCCGACACTTATTTACTTGCTTTTTGATGCAATCGCCCTGCCCTTAACGTTTCTCTAAGTTGACAGCTTACTATATTGATGCTAAGGGCTTGGTTCTGACTTCGGCCGGAAATAATTATCTGAAAGTCTATAGTGAGCTATGATTTGCCCTAACGTTGCGCTCAACTTTTTAAAGTTACCGAATTCATAGATGAAGAGGTGTATTATGGCGAGCATTGATAGTATACGCGAGCTGTTTAGCAAACCAAAGGGAGATTGAAGATAAGTTATTAAGAATTTTACAGAGATTTCTTGAGAAAATTGACAAACAAAAACATGGCACCTTTATTGGTAAAAAAAGGAAAATTAATTATGAAGAACTTATGAGGAAAGCAACATTTTCGACCGAGATGAGTTCTGAAGACGAGGTCGTTGAACGAATCGTGAGGTTGTATGACGGAGTGCCCCTGTGGGGGCATCCTCAAACTCAAATAAATGTTGTCCCTCCTCCCACCACAATTTCTATTTGTGCTGCCACACTTGCTGCACGATACAATGAGAATTCCATATGGGATCATTATGGAGTGAGTGCTTCGCAATCAGAAGTCATGGCTGTCGGAATGCTTGCCGATCCTATAGGATTTGATAAAGCAGAGGCAGGCGGAATCTTTACGTTTGGAGGCACCGGATGTAATCTATATGCTGCGCGTATCGGTATTGAAAAGGCTGATCCTGGAGCGAAATATTCCGGTATAAGGGATCGCATTCATTTTTTCTGCTCAGATGTCTCCCATTATAGTATAAAATCCTCTGCGATTTGGACGGGGGTGGGATTAGATAATATTAAGGTTATTCCTTCTACCGATGATAACGTCATGGAGGTTACGGAACTTGAAGCGGCAATGGAAGAGACATTAGAAAGTGACGCCCGGATAGGTACTGTCTTTGCAACAATGGGGACAACGGACGCTTTCGGCATTGATCCCTTAAAAGAGATCGTAAAACTCCGTGACAAAATGGAAACGAAAGTGGGATACAAGATCCATATTCATGCCGATGCAGTTATTGGCTGGCCATACCTGACATTCAAAGACGATGAAAACATCAAGCAGTTTCCCAGGCCACTACAGTATGAAATAATGTATGTTGTTTCAAAGATGACGGAATTACAATACGCAGATTCTGTCGGCATCGATTTTCACAAGACCGGATGGGCTCCCTATTTATGTAGCGCATTGATTGTCAAAAAAAAAGAGGATCTATCTCTTCTTCAAAAGATCAAAAAGGATATGCCGTACCTCTATCACGGAAGCGGTTATCAACCAGGAGTATTTACTCTTGAATCGAGCAGGCCAAACTATGCTCAGAAAGCATTAGTCAATATGATGTTACTCGGAAGGGAGGGATATAAGACCTTAATCGCTCATCTGCTGGGTGTTTCGGATTATCTTCGTACAAAAATGGAACAGAGTAAGGATATCACCTTGTTAAATCGTCATAATCCGGCTTTTGTCACCGATTTTCGCATCTATCCTGAAACAAAATATGCCGATGATGGAGAACTACTCTTTGAAAAAGAGCTCCGTGACAAGACAGATAAGGAGTTTACAGAGCGAATTAATGAGTATAATCAAAAAATTGCAAAACAAATGATTGAAGAGGCAAGCTCAAAAGGAACATCAATAGTCTCCTATACAGATTCTTATAAAACAACGAAGAAAAAAAGAGTAATCGTTGCAATCAAGTCTTATCCGATGAGTCCTTTTACCGACAATGAGAATATGGACGTACTACTTGAAGAGTTGTACATGGCAAAAGGATCTGTTGACAACAATTACCCTGTCAACTCATAAACTAATGTACGTCCCGCAGGTCGCTAATGTCCCGAAAGCCCTATCGCGCCAAATTTTCAAGCCTTTCTCCATTGTACTTCCAAATGGTGTTACCGCAATACACGCCAAATCCGCTGTGACATCAATTCATCATATTTTTGATCACTGTGCCATTGATTTTACCCTCGACTTTAATTAATATTTAAGTTGAGCGATTTTTGGATAGATCTGCACTGATCTCTTGCGCATCAAGCATTCTCGAAAATTCTCGACATATCCACGGGTATGCCTGCGGTTTTCGCAAACCCTTATGCATCAAGATCTCAGCGCATTTCTTCCTCAAAAATCGCTCAACTCAGGTAATAGAGGATTACAAAATACTTCATGGAATTGTTTGTGAGTAGTAAAGTGTGATTATGAAATTTTTTAAATGGAGCTTTATTGGTGTCGGCGCGGTCATTGCTGTTTTCTTGTTTTTATTAATAGGTGCAAGGCTTTACCTCAATACAGACAGGGCACAGCAACAGCTTCAGGCAAAGGTTAATCAGGCCATTCCCGGTACAATAACGTGGTCCAAGAGCCGTCTTTCGGTTTGGAGGGGTGAGGTTGAATTGCACAATGTGCTGCTCAGCGCTCCCACAAATGATAAATTGGTTGAATTGAACCGTCTTTTCCTGCGTATATCCTGGAATCGACTGCTCAAAAAGGAATTATGCGTTAATAATTTGTTTTTTGAAACCCCCCGGATATATTTGAAGACGGATCGACTGGGAAACCTTAATCTCGTGCAGTCGCTTTTCCACCTTGAAAACACTGAATCAAAGCCCATGGATTCGGGGCTTCCGTTTAATGTGGTGATCAGGGAGCTTAAGGTGCTGAACGGTTTTTTTCAATACCAAACAGCAGAAGACATTGCTGAAAACCAAAAAAACCGGATGGTGTTTCAAAACGTTAATCTGACCATCAGGGATGGGAATCTTTTAAAACAAAAAGCTCGCCTTGTCTGTGAAATTCATGGCGGAAATATTGCCGGGAGACGGATTGACCGAATTAACTTAAACTGCCATCTCAAAGACAGGTGCTTGACCATTAATGATTTAAACCTATATACATTTGCGGGCAGATTTGATCTGAAGGGCCAGGTGGACTTTAAAAAGGCCTTTGCCAACGGATTTATCTCGTCCCATCCTGATTTAAATGCCATATCCTATGAACTGTCCATGCGCCAGGAAGACA
>JAUWFS010000071.1:0-13955 GCA_030606805.1 Deltaproteobacteria bacterium | reverse complement strand
ATACCAGGAATAACTAGCGTTCAGATATTAGCAGAAAAGCATAAAATCCCCTTAAACCGTATAGGGGAGACTATTGTAATTGCAACGGGCAGAAGACTGAAAGAATACTCACCCGCTGAGGTTATAAATATTGTCGTATTGTTAGATTCTTATTCTACCTTTAAGCATTTTAAGGATGCGGATATTGACATCTATTGGGGTGCATATCTGGGGACTGATGATGAAATCCTGCTTTCAGGGAAGCTAAAAGATGTAATCGGGGATCTTCAAAAGATAAGAAAAGAGGCTAAAAAGAAAAAAGGCTGGCTTATGGATACATATATTTTGAGGCAGCCGGAAGGTTCGGAAAGTAATGAGTAAACTCTATCGAACATTTCCATGGCTGCCGGGACCGTGGTGCGAGTCATGTGCTCCTTGGAGATTTTTATGACAGCAGCAGTTTTCCTTGGAGCATATATCATTGACATAATAATTGGGGATCCTCGCTGGTTTCCTCATTCTGTGGTTAACATCGGGAAGGCTGTTAGGTTTTTAGAAGGAAAAATTCGTCCTGTCTACGGCATTGCTTTTTCAACGTTTTATCAATATATTAAATGAAAACGGTATAAAGACTCTGGGGCAACTTGTTAGAATCGCGGGAGTACAAGGAGGTTGAAAAAATGAATCCATTGTTTCCTGGAGCGGAGGAAAAGATGCAGCTCTTTCGTATTACAGGGTGATGGGAAATTTTCATGTAACCCATCTCTTAAACATGGTGGCTGAAGACGGTCGAATATCCCGATCTCATGGTATCAGGACAGATGTACTGCGGATGCAGGCGGAAGCAATGAGTCTTCCCATCGTTCAGGTCAGAAGTTCCTGGGAAACATACGAAGCGGAATTCAAAAAGACCCTGTCTATCTTGAAGGGTAGGGGAGTTGAGGTGGGGAATACCATACCTTTGTGGTATCGGGTCCCATATTCAAAAAAAGAATAAATATCTTGAAATCTGAAAAAATCACCCGTGATCAGCACTGCTTTTTTGATATATTGGAATGTGAATTAACAGAAAAATGAAAAAAAAAGAAAAAACAAAATATCCCCTTCCCATCCGTGAATGGTCGGAAGATGACCGGCCACGGGAAAAATTGCTCAAGTATGGCGAACAGACATTGAGCAATGCGGAGCTTCTCGCAATTTTAATCAGAACAGGGACACCTGGAAGAAGCGCAGTGGATATCGGCAGAGAATTACTCCATAAATTCAAATCCCTTCGTTTAATGAGCGGCGTTGATGCTTCTGAATTTAAGGAAATTTCCGGCCTGAAAAACGCAAAGGTCGCTCAGATCAAAGCAGCCATTGAACTGGGCCGAAGGATGTTAAGCGAAGAAAAAGCACTTGAGGGCTCGATTAAAAAATCATCTGATGTTGCGAATTTCCTGATGCCCCTCATGAGAGACCTGAAAAAAGAGCGGTTTGTGCTGCTGCTTCTCGACAGACGGAATGCGGTATCAGATATGATTGATATCGACTATGGTACAGTTGACCGGGCGAATCCATATATCCGCGATATTATCCAAACCGCCATCAAATATAATGCCCCGGCGATTATTGTCGCCCACAATCACCCCTCCGGCTCAGTAATCCCCAGTAACGATGATAAAGCATTTACAAAAAGCCTTATGATGGCGACCAGGGCAACCGGCATCAGCTTTTTCGATCACATCATTATCGGAGACAACCGCTACTTCAGCTTTGCCGACGAAGGGTTGATTGAAGAATACGAATTAAAAGCGGTACGAGAATTGTAATAATCAAGACCCCCTTCAACACTTATTTCTTTCTTATTATCTATATCATGCGGATGAATCGCATATATTTCATAAAGCTGCGCCCAGGTATCTTTTTTAAAAAATGTTTTTCCGGCAGGTATAAAGTACAGACTTCGATCTTTAATACAGCCAGGTGTTGAAGGTTTGTTCTTTTTTTGAGAAGTGGCTTTTATAAAAAGGTAGGGTTCATTTTTGCAGGGGGTGTTTAATAAAACATATAAATAATATCAGTCGGCATGAAATAAAAGTCAAGCGCTATCGAACAGAATAATTCAAAAAGCGGTCTCCGGTGGGAAAGGTTATGGTTTGACCCTGGATGGTGCGCATGATATTGAATAAAAAAATATCAAATCACGCTCTCTCAGATGCTTACTCGAAAATATTAGATTCAAATTTGATGCCACTCAAAAAAGAAATATATTCTAAGAATCAGTATGACAGTTTTTTGTCACAAAGAGCAAATATTTTACTTCAATATTTTGATCAAGTAACTGAAAAATAAGTAATTGTCATATAACAAAAAAACATAAGTATCAGGTGTTTATTCTTCACATGGTGTTTCTTTTAACATGTGAGGTATCAGTTATGCCCTTGACTTCTGCAAAAACAAAGTATGAGCATGTAGTCTTAGACGAGAAAGGTATCCCCATTATTGCAGGGACAAATGCCTCTTGCTGCCCAGCTGAAATCCACTGGCAAGTGAAGGATGTTAAATAGATTATGTATCAAGCATTATAAATAATAAAGGAAACAGCATTATGGAACAAGAAGTTACTGTTAAAATACCACGCACCTGGATAAAAGGATTGCCTGAAGAAGAGTTGACGCTAAAACAGATTCTTCGTCTGGGCATTTACCAGTACAAGGTAGAGCGTGCAATTCAGTTGTATCGGGATGGCGTGGGCTCTCTGGGTTATGTTGCGGAACAAATGGGGCTTAATAAACAAGATTTGATCCGTGAAGCTCGTCATCATAATATCAATCCGGAATATTCCGAACAGACGGTCAAAGAGGAACTTTCTAAATGGCATTAAATGTTGTTTCAAACGCCGGTCCTCTTAATATAGAAAATATCCAGGGAGGTATTTTAATGCTTAATCTAAAAGAACGGACCATAAAAGAACTGGATGAATTAAAGCCCCAGGCATTGGCAAAAGTATATGAGCTGATAACCAAGCTAAAGCGGACGAATCAGGCCCCAAAAAGCAAACCGGCTGCCGCTGATTATATAAAGGTGAGGGAGGCGTTAAAACAATGCAAAGGGTCTCTATCTGAAGATATAATACTGGAAAGAGAAGACAGAATATGAATCTATTCTTTGATACTTCAGCGCTGGTAAAGTTTTTCCATGAAGAAGAAGGGACAGATATTATTACGGATTTGATCCTTGAGCAGAATAATGAAATATGGATTTAAGAGCTGGGACGGCTGGAATTCATAAGCGCCGTTTTTAGAAGATTTCGTAACAAAGAGCTGGATGAAGGGCAATTGAACACGGCAGTCGATTCTTTTGAGAATCAAATTAGCGGGTTCAATGTCGAACCTTTAAGGCATGCTGTTCTTGAGCTATCTGAACTTTTTATTAAAAAGCATGGAAGAACTTACGGTCTCAAGGCTCTGGATGCATTACATCTCGGCGCATTTAGTCTCATATCTGAAAAGGATTGGTCTTTGGTGGTGGCTGATGACAACCTTTGCAAGGTTGCGGAAGTCATTGGTTTTACCACTATAAATCTCTTGAAGGAAAGCGCAAAATGAACGGGGCGAACGTCTGATTTGAACCGCAAATCTCAATCGTCATGTGCAATATTGTTCGGAAAAATTGGTTTAGGCTGGACGTCGTAAATGCAAATCAAAAAAGATACAAAAGTAAAATTCCAATAACGTCCTGAGCTTGGCACCGGCGTACAGATTGAATCTCAATAATTGTTTTGAATAGATATCTAAGTTCATGATATATATAAAATATAGAAAATTCCTTAATATGAGGTGTAAATTATGCCTTTGACTTCTGCAAAAACAAAATATGAACATGTGGTCTTAGACGAAAAAAGCGTCCCCATTATTGCAGGGACAAACATGAAGGTAATTGAGATAGTCCTGGAAAAAACAGCCTACGGCTGGAGTCCGGAAGAACTGCATTTCCAGCATTCCTATCTTACCCTGGGGCAAATATACTCGGCATTAGCCTACTACTGGGATCATCGGGATGTGCTTGATCGGGATATCGAACAAAGGCTTGCTTTTGTAAATCAGACCCGGAAAATTACAGAACAAACGCCTCTTGCCGCCCGGCTGAAATCCAAAGGATTGATCTGATTATGCTTGCGCTCTATATGGATCATAATGTGCCGCGAGCTATAAGCGAGGGACTTCGCTTACGTGGTATAGATGTTATTACAGCCTATGAAGACAGCGCTGATGATATGAACGATCCAGCATTATTGGATCGAGCCACTGAATTGGGTCGAGCACTTTTCACACAAGATGATGATCTAATCGCTGAGGCAACCAGACGACAAAAAGAAGGAGTTACTTTTGGCGGGGTGATCTATTCCCACCAACTGCAAATTTCTATCGGCGCTTGCATCAACGATCTGGAGATCATTTCAAAAGCCGGCGAACCCGAAGACTTGATAAATCGTGTGCAATTTTTACCGCTTTGAATATTAAGCATATCTTCGCCCGCACACAAATATTTAAAATTTTACTGAAATAATATCTGCTGGCCTATTGTTAAACCTGACTCTCCCAATGCAAATCAAAAAAAATACAAAAGTAAAAGTTCAATTTTTCATTGACGTATTCATGGAAAAGTGTAATTTTAAAAATTGATTTCAGGTGACTTTAAGGAAATCCCGTGAAAATCGGGAGCGAGCCCGTCGCTGTAATCGGGGACGAAAACCGCAAAATGTCACTGTCCAATTGATTTGGATGGGAAGGCGCGGTAAGTAGTGTGATCCGAAAGCCAGAAGACCTATAGACTTTTCAGATAAATAATTATCTGAAAGTCTATACCTGAAAGAGTGTTTGGCAACCTCGCGGACAGGGTGCTAATCAACAAGCGTTTGAGGATAAAAAAGGCAATCCCCAGATCGATTTATCGGTCCGGGGATTTTTTTTTTGCAATTCCAACCGAGGGGAAAGGAGAAATAAGAAAATGAAGAAGTTGTTAAGTTGTGTGACAGTATTATTAGTATTTGTGTTTTTTGCCTTACCAGTACCGATTTTTGCGCAGGAAGGTGGGGATGTGGCAACAATGGAAGAGGTGGTAGTGACGGCAGGCAGGGTAAAAGAAAAGAAAAAGGAGATTACCACCAATGTAACCATTATTAATGAGGAAGAGATCAAAAATTCTTCCGCCAAAGATCTCGGAGAATTATTGACTGAAAAGGCTATTGGGCACAGTCAAAGATACCCGGGTGCCTTAAATTCAGTTGGTATTCGCGGCTTCAGGACAGAAACCCACGGCAATGACCTTGAGGGTCGTGTGCTGATTCTTGTGAACGGCCGGAGGGCCGGTACCGGTAACACAGCAAAAATCAGCACCAAAAACATAGAAAGAGTGGAAATAATAAGGGGCCCCGCCTCCGTTCAATACGGATCTGCCGCCATGGGCGGAGTCATAAACGTGATTACCAAACAGGGGAAGGATAAACCCGCTGTGTTTGTTGAGGGAATACTGGGAAGTTTTGGCTACAAGGAAGGAAGTGCAGGGGCTTCAGGAAAGTATAAATCGTTTGATTTTTCCGGTAGTTTTACCAGAAATTCTAAAGACGATTACGATACTGCCAGTGGAGAGAAGTTTTACAACACCGGATATGATCGCAAGGAAAACTGCAGCCTGAATCTCGGTTATGAGTTCCTGCCCGAAAATCGCATCGGCGTTATTTACAGTTATTATGATGCCGATCATGTGGGCGATTCAGGATACTTGAGCCAGAACGATCTGGACGATTATAAAAATTCAAACAACAGGTCAATCGACTTTATTTATGACGGCGGAACTCCGGATGGTCTCTTTACCTGGCAGGCCAGATACTTTGACGGCAAAGATGAGGATAAATGGTTCGATCCCACGGCAAGCGATCCCAACGTCTTTTGGGATGATGGTATTCCAGACGAACAGAAAACCGATCAGAAAGGGGCACAGGCCCAGGTATCTTACAACCAGGAATATTTTCTTGTTACCGCCGGTTTTGACTGGGTAAACTATGAAATAGAAACTTCCTGGGATCCGAAAAAGTCTGAATATGACAATCCTGCTGGTTTTCTTATGGCCAAAGCCAGGCTTTTTGACAAAAAGTTTATAATTACCGGCGGCGTAAGATATGACGAATATGAAGTGGACATGAAAGGTGACGGGAAGAAAGAGAGTGATGATCACATTTCTCCGCGGGTTGGAGCGGCCTATCTACTTACAGACTGGCTGAAGCTGAGGGCAAACTACGGGGAGGCATTCAAGATGCCTTCTGCAAAGCAGTTGGCTGCGGATTTCACTACTTCGGGGTTTTGGCCTACACATTATGTGGGCAACCCCGATTTGAAACCGGAAAAAAGCGGGACATATGAAGCGGGTATAGACTTCTCATATGCTTCTTTAGATTCCTCCCTCACCTATTTTCATACCGATTTCAAGGATAAGATTGAGGAAGACAGCGGATGGCCTGACAGGACATGGAAAAACCTTGGAAAAGCTGAAATAGAAGGTGTGGAAGGCGAGCTTTCGTTTGATATTGGCTCTCTCTTTTCCTGGGATTATCAGGTCAAACCTTACGTCAGTTTTGTCTATCTTACAAAATACAAAGATAAGGAAGCTAATGAAGACCTTAAATACACATCGGATTTTCATGTATCATACGGTATCACAGTCTCTGATCTTGATGGCTTTTCCGCCAACCTGAACCTTTACTACACTGGTGAACAAAAAATTGACGATTGGGAAAGCGGTCTTTGGCCAGCGCCGATAGCAGAACAAGGCAGCTTTACGTTTGCCAATTTGACTGTCAGTAAAAGGATCTTTGATTTTAAAGAATATGGAGGGATCACCTTGAGGGGCGAGATTCAAAACCTCTTTGACAAGGATTGTGAGCACGTTCAGGGCTATCCCATGCCTGGCAGGAGTTTCTTCCTCGGCTTGAGGTATGATTTCTAAAATGACATGATGGCAGGGGGAGTCTCATGCGGAGTATCTCCCCTGCCACGCATTTTATGAGGGTAAGATGAAAGAAGTCAAACATTACTACTATTTATGCTCCTTTATTCTTTTTGCAATTCTCTGGAGTGCAGTTCCGGTATTTTCTCATCCAATAGAGTTTACTGATGTTCAGGGCAACCATATCTCAATTACAAAAAGTCCATTGAGGGTTGTTTCCCTGGTACCCGGCATAACCGAAATTATTTTCAGAATAGGGGCAGGAGGTGCGGTCAAGGCCGTTACCCATTACGACACTTATCCGCCTGAGACGGTTCATAAAACTGTCGTTGGCGGCTTCTTCTCACCATCCCTTAAGGCTATTGAAGCGATACAGCCTGATGTGATTTTCTTATCCGGTCTTCATAAAGAAATTATAAAGAAATTTGAAAACGAAAAATGTCAATTAATCAACCTTGATGCAAAGTCTGTTTCCGATATCTATCGAAATATCGATTTGTTGGGCAAAATTTTTAACAGGCAAAAGCAGGCGGAAACGCTTATCAAAGATATAAGGAATGAGCTTCAAATTGTTGCCGGGAAGGTGGAAAGCATTCCGGAATTAAAGAGAAAAAGGGTTATTCGCCTCATGGGGCGAGACCCGGTGATGACCCCCGGTGATGATTCCTTTCAAAATGAATATATCAGAATTGCCGGCGGTATTCCTCCGAAGCTCAACAAAAAGGGTAATATTGTACCTGTGACCAAAGAGGAATGGATTGGGTTTAACCCACAGATTATATATGGCTGTGGTGGAGACAGGGAAACGGCCAGGAAATTTTTCGACCAGCCCGGCTGGAAGGATGTGGAGGCAGTAAAAAACGGTAAGATATTCTATTTCCCCTGCGATCTGACATGCAGGGCATCCACCCGTGCCGGTTATTTTGTTTCATGGCTTTTTGCCAGGATTTATGAAAATGAGTTTTCCAGGGAAGAAGTACAAGTCTTTAAAGATCATATATTTAAATCACATCATTTTGATCTTGACCTCAATTACATAGAAGATGCACGTATCGTATACAGCAGAATCCATGATTTTGTGAACAAAACCCTGATTGTCGAATTCAAGGCACCATTATCCGTCGTTTCCTCCCTCGAAGGACAACGCAAGCATATCATATCTGTAGGAAACCATTATTCTCCTCCTCCATGCTGGGCGCTTGAACATAAACTCGGATTGAAGAAAATAAGGGAGCGGGTATATCAGGTCATCGGTAAATCGGAAGATGAAGTCAGTTTCATCTTTACGGGCGCCGATATGGACAACCTTGCAGTAAAGCAAAAACGATTTAAAGATATGAAGGTATATGCCCTGGTAACTGCCGGAGTTAAATCAAATGCGGTCAGGATGTCAGTTGATGAAGGAAGGTTTTATGAACCTGGGACCATAAATATCATTCTTTTAACCAATATGAAGCTATCACAGCGTGCGATGACAAGAGCCATCATCGGCGCCACTGAGGCTAAAACCGCAGCGTTACAGGATTTTGATATCAGAAGCAGTTGTACTCCCCTCATTCACCAGGCTACCGGAACAGGAACCGATAATGTCATCGTTGTGGAGGGCAAAGGAAGTGAAATTGACAATGCCGGCGGCCACACAAAGATGGGGGAACTGATTGCAAAGGCCGTATATGAAGCTGTTCAGGAAGCGATGTATAAACAAAACGGGATGGTTTCCCAACGCAATGTTTTTCAACGTCTGAAAGACAGAAAAATCAGTGGCTTTGGATTGATTTCCGTATGTGAATGTAACGTCCGCAGGTACAATTTGATTAAGGCTTTTGAAGAGACGCTTCTTCAGCCCCGCTATGCCGGCTTTATTGAATCATCTTTTGCTATAAGTGATGACTATGAAAATGGGCTGGTTAACGATCTTGGCTTTTTTAAACTCTGGTGTAGTGATATGGCTGAAGAGATAGCCGGAAAAAAGATAGAAACCACAAAAGATTTGATTGCTGATAAAGACATGCCGCGTGTGCTCAGGATGGCATTGAACAGCTTGTTGAATGGTCTTTACGTCAGAATAAAATAGAGATATGAGAAATGGGGAAGTCTGTTCAAAAATTCTATTGATTGGAGGAATAATGCTGGAAATATTCATTAAAGGCGGACCTGTCATGTATCCGCTTTTGGCCTGTTCGATTCTTGTTCTTACTGTAATAATAGAAAGGACTTTATTCTGGATAAGTGTAGATATGCATCGAGATCGGCATCTTATAGATGAGGTTCTTGAGTTATGCAGAGCAGGGGATTGGGAGTCGGTGAGAATGAAGACAAAAGGGTCAAAAGATTTTATTATCAAAATACTTGTAACCGGCATTGTTCACAGAGAATTTTCCATGACTAAGGCCATGGAATCTGCTGCTGCAGAAGAGATCAGGAGGTTGCGTCGATATATGGGCGTGCTGGATACCATGATTACCGTTGCGCCTCTTATGGGAATTTTTGGCACAGTTATCGGCATAATAATGTCATTCGAGGCGCTGGGCTCAGCAGGGATAGAGCACCCACAGGCTGTTACTGCGGGAATAGCGCAGGCGCTGATCACAACGGCAACCGGGCTGGGAATTGCGATCCTGTCTGTATTTCCTTATAATTTTTTTAATCTTCGCATTGAAAAGGCTGTGCTTAATATAGAGAGATACGCAACCAGTCTTGAAATCGTTCATGAAAAGCTGATACAGGGCTCTGGTGTGAAAGAGGGGGATCATGCATGAAGCTCAACCTGAACACAGATAAAAAAGTGCGTATTGAGATGCTGCCTTTGATTGACATAGTTTTTCTTTTGCTGGTGTTTTTTATATATGCAATGCTATCAATGGCCGTTCATCGTGCATTACCAGTTTTGCTTCCGGCTTCTTCCACTGCAGGAATTGAAAAAACATCAACACTATCCGTGACAGTAAAAGCAGACGGAACGATTTATGTTGATGAAGAGCTGATTTCCATTGAGAACCTGGCTGGTTTTTTAAAAGAAAAGGCTGAAATTGATAAGGATACCGGCATTCTTCTTTTTGCTGAACAAACCCTTTCATATCAAAAGTTATTTAGGATTTTAGATCAGATAAGGATGGCGGGTCTGAATCGGATTTCTCTTCAGGCGGAGGCTGACCGGCAACCGTGAAACGAATTCTGATTGCTGCGATAATTGCTGTTGGAATACATTGGCTTTTTCTGGGGATAGAGTTTAACCGGACAAGAGGTGGATTCTCAGAAAAGCCGAAATCCCGCATTGTGACCATGACATTGGTTTCCAGGCAGCCGAAAAAACCTGAATCTAAACCGGTTGCCAACAAGCATGTGTCTGTCGATAGAAATAAAAAAAAGGCAGAAAAAAAAAAGCTTCTATCTAAACCGGAAAAGAAAAAACATGTTATACGATCATCTAATGCAACAAATATTGATGATAAAAAAAAGAAAGCAGAACCCCCAATAATTTCAAAAAAAAATAATTTTGCTCAGGAACCAGCAAAGGACATTTTAAAGGATAGAAGTTCTGTTGAGGCAAAGCATAGTTTCTCAGATAGTCAGGGATTTAATTCTGTGAAAAAAGCCATTCCCATATATGATAAAAATCCTTCGCCAGAATATCCATTAATTGCCAGAAGAAGAGGTTTTCAGGGCACAGTAGTTCTTGAGGTTATGGTGAAACCCAACGGAAGGGTAGGGGACTTAAAGGTTTTTAAATCCAGTGGTTATAAGGTTTTAGACAGAGCCGCTTCGGTATCTGTCAGGGACTGGATATTCAAACCCGCGATAAAAGGAAATGAAAAAATTGAAATGTGGGTCAGGGTTCCTGTATACTTTAAATTAAAGTAAGAGCAAGGGCATTTGCGTTGCTGATCCTGTCTCATATTTTCAAGAATTTTTTTAATAAGCTTTGGCCATAAGCGCAATGTGGTTCATTATGTGATAAAAGAGGAGATTGCTTCGCCGGACATTCAAAACAAAGTAAAGAATCTTTCCCACGCGATTATAGAGGATTATGAAAACAAAGGCTGGCAATTAGAATATGATAGCCCTGAAACAATAACCCTGTACAATGGCAAAGAATCTTATGGAATTAATATCCCGATAACTGCAAAAGGGGCTATAACGGATTGCATACAATCACCAAACAGGCCGGTGCCCCTGTCAGATTCGTTTAACTTAAATAAGTCTCATAACATGATAAATAACAATGTGAGAGAGGGAACGGGTTGGAAAACCTGGGGGATTCTTACAAGAGAGGGCTGCGCAAAGGGACAGCTTAAATTGATGATTGGTTCTGTAATATCATCTCCAGCTCATCAAACTCCTAAAGATCATTATGTCACGCAATCCCAGTTTGAGATGTTTATGAAGGAGATAAATGATAGATTAGGCAAGATAGAACAGACACTAAATCGCATGCCACGGTCTGACAATGATCCTCGTTAACTTTGACATTAAAGCTCACTTTCGACACCCCAAATTACATTTATTCTCTAATTTTTAAGCTATGGTTTTTAAACAAAACAATTTGTTTTGGATCAATTATCCTGCTCTTGGATTAACAAATACGTCTGGATTTACATTTAACGCTAATAAATACTCTCCTTGCTGTTCCGTAAGCGGTTTATTAAGTTTTCGGATATTGCCAACTTTTATAATCATAACTCCTTGAAATTTGGTCGTAAGCATAAAGGTCGTGGGGCGAGTCGTTCTTCTTTTCTTCCATCCGGGCAAATCCCGTTTCTCTCTTTCAATATACTGGCGCATTTCTCTTTCAATCAGACGCCATACCAGCAGTGAAAGCAATAGAACTAATCCAAGAACTTCTATCCGCTCTGGCTTTTTTAAAAATATATTGTTGACGATTACAGGATCTTTTAGAAACCCGAAGTTTTGTTCTATGCCGTACTGATCTTTGTAAGTTTTTAAGATTGCTTTAGAATCGTAGCTGCCTTCACCTTTTTGGGGAACATTGGTAATCATAACAAAGCAACCGGCTTCTTCTCTTAATTTTGAGACCGCTTGATCATCTTTTACTACTGTTACAGAAAGGCCATACAACATTTCTTTAATTTTGCGAATACCTCCTTTTGGCCGCCCGCTTTTGTACTTTGGTCTTTTTTCTACTTCCGGCTTGACAATGTAATATTTGGCTTTCGTCTTTCCAAGTTCTTCTTTTGCGGCCAGTGCGTCGGCTAAACAATAAAAGTCTTTTTGGGCAGCCTGTTTGCATTGGTGGTTCAAAGATTTAAGCTCTGCATTCAGCTCTCGTTCTATGCGTTTTTGACGACGCTTATCATGGGCGCTTGAATGAATAACAACAGCTCTATATTTTTTATTGTGAATATTAACTTCTGATTCATAAGCCTTATAGTGAGCTGCAGGCCGCTTACCTGTCGGCTTTGTATCGGATAATACACCCAAATCCTGCCATTGATCCTTTCCAATGGCTTCCTTAATAACTCGCAAGCACTCATTATAGCTGGCAGGAAGACGACTTATAAATAAAGTGCTGTCACCTATGGTCAGCAAGTTCTTTTTTGTTACCATCGCAGAATCGGCAATATAGATAAAGGCTCCAGGTTCCAGACCATGCACTGCCATCCGTTTTGAAATACTTGAAAGGATTTCGTTGTTGATCGTTTTGTCGGAGCCATTTCCATCTTCTGTCTTACCAAAAATCGGAACATTGCGGTCAACGCATAGCATTGATACAAGGAATTGTTTTAAATCAGGACGATGATCCTTGCTATGACCGTAAGTTATTTTTAAGCTTGGACTTTGATTATCATCCGAATATAGATCATAATCTCCAAAAACAGTGACTGATGTCGTATCAAAGCTTACATGGCGTGTATTGACATCAAAAATCTCAACAGCATTTTTAGCAATTGCCGTAAATATTTTGATGGAGCCAATCTCATAAGCTTTATCAAGAACACGGCCGACATTATAATCGCAAAACTTATCAGAACTGATCCTTTTTCCTAAAAGCAGTTCTGTGTCCTGATCTTGAAAAAACTCATCTAAACGATAAAGAGGAGTTCGCCCGGATAGCGTATCCATAACCATTCCCAGAAAGATTATCCCTGGCTCCACATCCATCTTGCCGGGAATAAGCTGATTGATAATATCAACAAGACCTATCTTAACAGCGTAGGCTTTTACGATTGGCAAGTGGCTGACAACATAAGCAGTTATCTTTTCCCTCTCAATTGTTTTCTCAACTTCAAGCGGCGCTCTCATATTCCCTCCCTTTTAATGACATGTCTATTTTTAGCCTATATGCCATATTGGGGAGGGGTTTGTCTATACCTTAGTCCTTAATTCTCTTAAATTTTACCAATATTATTTTATTTTACTGTTATCATATAATAAAAAATGGGCTGTGTATGCAAAAAAAGGTGTGGAATGTAAGTTAAAGTCTATGGCTGTCCGTGTGTGTCTGTGGCTAAATTGAAACAAATGGAGATATGCCTGCGCTTTTCGCAAATCTTGCTGCATCAAGATCTTAGCACATTTCTTCGCAAAGAATCGCTCAACTTAGGTTTAATTACTGGCTCAATTTAGAGCTTGCAAGACGATTGAGACTCACCCCGGCTTCTGCTGCTTTAATGGCAAGGTCTCGGTGCACCTCGGGGGGGCACGAACCATGAATTTACCGCTATGTGGCATGGGCGTGAACTAATGGGGTGACCCGTCCGCTTCGGGCGGGAAGTCCCCTATACGTGAACCCTGTTAATTTAGCAAAAATTTGCGCTCATTCCGCACATAGTAGGGCTTTGCTTCCTTGTGTGGATGGGGCCGGTGATCGGGAATTGCTGTTGATTATAGACGTTATCGCGCCGAGCAAAGCTCGGCGTATCTTGCAGGGTGAAAGTCCCTGTCGGGAGGAACTCAGCAATGAATTTCTGGAAGGGTTAGCCACCCACCCGTATCGAGCCTTGGACCCATGGCGGAGTTGTATGAATGCA
>JAUWFS010000203.1:0-5975 GCA_030606805.1 Deltaproteobacteria bacterium | reverse complement strand
TGTGTAGTTTTCGGTGATGAACCGCGCAGTCACGAAGATAAAGATTGATCAGGTTCTGATAAGGAATACCTGTTTCCTCCGCCATGGACTTGAAATAGGAAACGGTGTCACGGTCCAGCCGCATAGTTACCGGTTGTTTTAGATGCTTGATGTAAGGATTTTTACGCCCTTTCATTTTGGAGAAATCGTAATGGTCTCTCATCGTCTATGCCTCCAATACTCATTTTCTTCATCTCCATCCGCCTTTCTGGCCGATATAATTCTAACGACCGTTTCACTTTCTCGGAAACAGTGGCAGACAACGAGAATCCGAAGTTTAAAACTCATTCCAAGCAGGATGAAACGGTCTTCATCTTCTGAATGGTCAGGGTCAAAAAATTGTATGGCATTCTCATCGTAAAAGACCGTGCGCGCTTCATCGAAAGAAACGCCATGCTTTTTAATATTAGCCTTTTTTTTCCGACCATCCCATTCAAACTGTAACTCGTTCATATGTACATTGTACTTATAATAATGCGTAAGTCAAGATGATATTTTTAAGCCGTAAAACTCACCTGCTGCCAACACTGCGGAGCACTGAACCTTGAAAAACCACCTACTTTGATGCGGGGCAGAGCATTTCAAAAACCGCCACGCTGTTGGCGGTCAGGTAGTGATTTGTTCGATGTCATTTTTCAGTCAGGGAAGATATCTGTAAATATCTTTCCGATGCAATGCTCGATAGAAAACGATCTTGTCTTCTGGATTGCTTTGATATCCTTAATAAACGCTTTTTTAGTTCAGCCTTCATGCTGTTTCAGTAATATCTTTGCTTCTTCAATATCATATTCAACATCATTTTGTACTTCATCTATGGCCATTGCAAGCCCTTGATCCAAAAGTAAGTCTTCAATTTTTTGCATTGCTTTATCGTAATCAATACCTATTGCTGTTCCCTCATCAACGGCACGAACCCTATCCGTGATTTCTTTTTCCCAAGCAGAATCAATATCATCGGAATCCAAAGATCGGTTATCGAGAAAAAGAATAAATCTGACTATTTCTAAACGCTCTCTCTTGGGTAATCTAATTAATTCAGTGGTTAAATTTTCAATAGTTTGTTGCATTTATTTTCAACTTCCTTTTTGTTTCCTCAAAAAACATTCGTACTGCTCACTTGACGCAGACGTTATCCGAAAAACTATCAAAAAAGTGATAAGCTGCCGCAAAACTACAAATGTTCTAAATCAGCTCGGCTTCTGCGGTCAAGTACAGATGGTTAGGCAAACATGCTGAATTTGCAAGCAAACAATCCTAATTTACTATTCAAGCCTTTGATACTTATGTTTTTGACTCCTTTGAACATAACTCGCATGTCTTGAACGGTGTCCTTGAGTTCGGGCGGGGAGAATAATGTTAGATCGTTACTCATGTTTTCGTCCCAGTGGCTTTATGAACCCATTCGTAGAACTTTCTCTTCAGAAGCGGGTTATCCATCCAAGACTGGTCGGGTTCGGGATCTTGGATGACTTCTTCGACGGATTTGAGTCGTGGCATAGGCTTTGAACTGATGTGTCCTTTGCCCGTCACCCATCGAACCTGTCGGGCTTTCTGTATGGCGCGGACAATGAGGTTGGTCATCTGGCAATCACCGAGGCAGTAGTCCATTACCTTCTGATGATTTCCTGCACGCCATTGCTTTGGTGCGTCCGCGCCGTCCATGAGTTTCTCTTGCGGGATGCACATTCCTTTTGCCACTTTTCCCAGCCCGACGGGGAAACCGGCCTGGTTGAAGAACTGGAACATGGGATCGTAGCTCTTCAGAGCGATACGTGCGGAGAAGGCCATGTCATCGGCCTGATGGCCTATCCATTTCAAATCGAAGCCCAAGCCATTCCACGCGCACACCATGAACCCTTTTTGTTGCATCTCATCGAGATACTCAAGCAAATCATGAGCACGTTCCCGCGTCAGGTTCAACGCGGGACGACCCTCCTCATCGTCCGAATACCACACCCGCTCTTCACTATTGTGTATCGCCGTCGCCCCCACCGAAATATGAAACGGCGCATACTTCTCCATGTCCTCGTGCTTCCCGAGCTCGAAGACGTCCGAGATCTCTATGTCAAAGCTTAGTAACTTCATGTCTTATCCCAACAATTCGAATTTATTTTGGACTCTGTTTCTTGTTTTGCAAGCGCCAATTGGCCCATCTTTTGCTTGATTCCCTTGATTGTCTTTTTGATTGTTTTCACTTCAGGATTATTTACGAAGGGTTGTTCTTCAAGTTCCTTAAGATCATAGCCGGGATGATAATTGAAGTTGTACAGAGACATAATCTCTTTGAAAAAGTTCTCTGATTCTCCCCATCGTGAAAGCATGTATGCGGCAATATCCGGAGCAGGCTTTTGATGATTACTGGTATATTCCAGGTTTTTCAGTTCATCCTTTTTGACATATTTGGCCCACGTTACAAAGTCAGCCCTTGTAGATAATTCACTGAAAAAGTGAACGCCATAACCGCCACGATCAAAAACCAGAATGGGGCGGTCGATACCCATACTGATTATCTTGTCAGCCGCTCTTATGATAATCGGCCTGAAATCAATATCACATCCTTCTGTGATTGAAAATAGAGGTTTCCCATCAATGTCGCTGACAACATAAATCTCGTTTCCTTTCATTATAGTTCGTCTGACCGTATGGTAACCCTTGGCCAAAACCTTGAGACCATAATATGGAAGGAAGTGCCCATCAATGAAAAATACCTCTGGATTGAATGATTTCAATTGGTTAAGCCATGCTCAGATTTTCAATGCACACGAAATTATGAGAATCTGCCATATAATGATTTCAAATGGTTAGATCGGGTAGAAGTCATTTGCTATGAAGTCTGTTCCGTAAATCGTTTTCAATAATCTTTGCAACACCTTTCCCAATAATAATTACATGTTCTGGATTGCTTTTTTTAACAGCATTCTTTGTGTAGCCGTTCCATGATGTGTGAATCAAAGAGAAAAAGTCGCCCGCTGCTAATTCCATATAACTGGTTCTGTTCCCGAGAATAGACGCTTGATGTTTTCAATATGGCGCAGGTAAATAAGTGTTGATATTAAAGCAGCACAGATCGCCAGTACTTTTGAATTGGTCGCCTTCCATACAGCAACTGGAAGCATTAATGCCGCTCCAAGAGATCCGACAGATACCCTGTTGCATAAACATATAAGCATTATAAAAGTCAGCAGGGCAAAAAAACACGCTATCGGTGAAATTATAATGAAACACCCTGCTGCAGTTGCGACACCCTTTCCACCACCCTTAAATTTCAGAAAAACAGGAAAAAGATGTCCTGATAAAGCTGAAACAGCTATAAGGGATATATATATTTCAGCCCAAAAACCATTAACTCCCGTTAATTTGATTGCAAGATATACAGGAAACGCACCTTTAAGCACATCGCCTGCCAGGGTAATTATTCCTAGCCTGTTTCCTGCTATTCTCCTAACATTTGTGGCGCCTATGTTGCCGCTGCCCTTTTGCCTAATATCAAGGGTTGTAAACAACTTTGTTAAAATAAAGCCACAGGGAACTGAACCGAGCATATATGCAAAAATCACAAGTGCCGGCAACTTTAATATATTTACAAGATCCATTATAAGTTATCCCTAAAATAATAATTTATCACGGATTTTCACGGAATTACACTAAATTATAGACTTTCAGATAATTAATTTCACAAGGCCAGAAGGAGGAAGGCGTATTAGTTATACGTCGACGACTGATAACACAGTGAAATTATTTATCTGAAAGTCTATATCAAAATACCCTATAACCATGACCAGATTATAGTGATAATGCCTGCGAGAATAAAATGAGTCTCAACCAGAAATTCTAGCCTTATGCCGGGAAGCATATAGCCCCGATCATAGGCTGAAAGAATTACAAATATGAAAACCGGACAGAGCGTAAGCAAGAAGCCAAGGGTTGAGATAAGCTGAAACGCACTCGACAGCAGCAATGTTGCGAAAATAAGAGTTAACATGATTTTTAAAAGGCGCGTGGTCCGCTTTTCTCCCAATAGTATCGGGATAGTTGCCCTTCCTACTATGCGGTCGCCCTGCATATCAAGGGTATCAAAAAAAGCGGTTCTGACAAAAACCATGCAAGCTGACAGAAAAAACACAATAATTGTGCTTACGCCAATACTTTCAGATACTGAAAGAGTGGGGAATATCGAAGTAACGATTCCCCAGGCTACTGCTATAAGAACCGTCTTTGACCCTGGTATATCCCTTATCCTGCGATATCTGCCTCCAAAAAGGCCTTCCGGCAAGAGCCTTATGTTATATGAAAGGCCAAGTAAACTCATGAGGAAAAGAATCAAAAAAGAAGTAATACCCATAAGATAGGCGGCAATCAGGCCTGCACTGCCGGCAAATACAGCAAGTACTGAGAGAAACACCTTATGCTTTCTGTAAAAAAGAGCTCTTTCAGGATCATTGTAATGATCGGCTTTACTGCCGATCAGGTTGTTTAGTATGTGCATGGACAGAACATAAAGTATGGATATAAGAACATGAGGGGAATGGTGCTCGATTCCCTGCAGACTGGTACAGGCGTAACACAGGCATCCGGCACCAAGGGAAACATAGATATTTGTTAAAAGAAGTGATCGTTGTATGGAAAAAAATGCTTTGTGCCATCTCTGCTCTTTTTTAAAAAATGAAGATTCAAGAGTTCTGTAAACTCTTTTTATTATCCAGTTCGGAGTAGAAGCTCCTGCCGTTAATCCTATGTTTTTGGCTGAGGCAAGGGCTTTTAAATCAAGCTTATCTTCTGATTCAATGTGGTAAGAAGGTTTCCCTGATTCTTTTGCAATTTCAGCAAGCCTCTGGGTGTTAGCGCTGTTATGGCCGCCCACGACTATCACCGCATCTACTGACTTTGCAAAACGTTTTACTTCTGCCTGCCGCCTTGATGTGGAATCACAAATAGTATTGAAGATTTTGTAGTGCGGGAATTTTTTGTTCGCCCATTTTTTTACTTCTTCAAAAAATTCTATGTTCTGAGTGGTTTGAGCAACAATGATGGCCTTTTCAAAGGCAGGAAGAGAATCAAGGTCATTAATATCATCAATAACATATCCCTTGCCATCTGAGTAGCTGTGCAGTCCTATAACCTCCGGATGATCCTTGTCTCCGATAATTATTGATGTATAACCCTGCTCGGCGTGTTTCTTTATAATGGTTTGCACCTTGATTACACGTGGGCATGTGGCGTCTATTATTGTAAAGCCGGCTTTTTTCAGCTTTTCCTTTGCCTGGGGAGGAACTCCGTGCGCCCTTATCAGGACAGTGCCTGAACCGTGATCCGGTATATCATCTATGACGGATATTCCCTTTTCTTTTAAAAGGTTCAGGATGTGTGGGTTGTGTATCAGAGGACCATATGTATAGATAGGATTTTTGTGTTTACTGGGCGCATCAAGAGCCATTTCAACTGCTCTGCGTACGCCCATGCAGAAGCCCGCGGTCTTAGCAAGTAATATTTTCATCTAATCAGGTTCAGATCTTATTAATATTATATAGACTTTCAGATAATTAATTTCACAAGGCTAGAAGGAGGAAGGCGTATTAGTTATACGTCGACGACTGATAACGCAGTGAAATTAATTAGGAACATGGACGAAATAACTTCCCCAACTATACATCACAGCTTCAGGCCGCCTTTGTCCGGTCTAAGATCACAAAAATATTGAAATAGCTCGCTATTCCTTCAACTTTTGTGATCTGAGATCGAACAAATTCGACCCAAATCTGTGCGCCTACTTGAGGAAGTTAATTCGTCCACGTTCCTTATCTGAAAGTCTATAGTTGCTATTTTTCCTTTAGATATATCTTATGCTCTACAAGAGAAAGCGAATGAATACGCGCTTTTAAGAGTTTTTGTTCTCCAAATATGTTGTTTAAGACAAGACCATCGCCTTCAGGTTCGAT
>JAUWFS010000114.1:0-10590 GCA_030606805.1 Deltaproteobacteria bacterium | reverse complement strand
CTTCAGGCCACCTTTGCCCGATTTCAAATCACAAAAATATCAAAATAGCCCGCTATTCCATCAACTTTTGTGATCTGAGATCGAACAAATCTGACCCAAATCTATGCGCCTACTTGTGGAAGTTAATTCGTCCACGTTCCTTACGAAGCATGTTTTATAATATTTATCTCAATTCTTGAGGCAAAAACAGCATATTGCGGTTGAAAATTTTTCGCCGGACTTTTACGACGCCATCAAATTTTGTCTTGATTTTTTATACAGAAATTGTAAATTAAAAAAAAATTACACTATATCCGACTATTTTATGAAATTATTCTTCTTTTTATAAAATGAATAAACTTATAATAAGCTCTTGCAACCATAGCTCAAAAAGAATTCCAGGTCTTTGGATTATTCTCGTAACATGCATCTCTCTGTTCGGTCTATGGCTCTCTGTCCAATGCTCTGCGGCCGGGCAAACGACCGACATCGTGCATGAATCTGCGTCCACTGATCCATCGAAGCAATCCGTCTCAGATACCGAAGCGGATCAATCCAAGCCTAAAAAAATCACCTGCCTTTCCATTATCTGGGAAGATTATCAGGGCAAGAAGTTATCTTATCCGTCTAAGTTGTTCGTCGATTCCGTAAAGAAGGAAATCTATATTACAGATTCCGGGAACGGCAGAATATTGGTATATACCTACGATTTTTATCCGCTCCTTTGTATTGACAAATTAGATGGCATCGAATCCCCTATCGGACTGGCCGTTGATCCGGAGGGATATCTTTTTGTTGCCCAGTCAGCAGGGTCAAAACAGAAGATAGCAAGGATATCGGTATTAAGCCCTTCATTAAAGTGGAAGAAAGATATTTTTTTTGAGGGGGTTGAAGGCTTGGACAGTTTTAACCCAAAGAACATTGCCATAAACAAGGCCGGTCGGCTTTACGTGGCCGGCAGCAATTTTTGCGGTGTTGTGGTTTTGAATAAGGACGGAACGTTTTCCCATCTCCTGAGCCCTGTTGACAGCCTGGGAACAGGCGAAGAACAAAAAGCCACGATATGCGATATAGAGATAAACAGCTCCGGCAGGATATACCTTTTGAGTGAAGACATGGGTCGTATTTATGTCTATGATGACAAAGAGAACTTCTTGTTTAAGTTCGGCATAAAAGGTGGAAGCTCCGGCAAGTTGAGCCGTCCCAGGGGATTGGCTGTGGATGACCTCAGCAAAAGGATCTATGTGATCGACTACATGCGCCATACTGCAAATGCCTATTCAGAAGACGGGCGTTTTTTGTTTGAGTTTGGCGGCAGAGGCTGGGGGAAAGGATGGCTTCAGTACCCGTGCGATATTGCCGTGGATACCTCTGGAAATGTGCTGATCGCAGACACTTTTAACCAGCGCGTGCAGGTCCTTAAAATAGAAACGCTTTAACCTAAGTTGAGCGATTTAGGTTTAATCCAGGAAATGTTATGAGTAAAACAATTGTGGTAAAGCCCTTGAAATTTTGTTTGATAATGCTTGTGCTGGCTGCGGTTTCTATCCAGGCGTGCATTTTCGAACCCACCTCAATGGACCTCCAATTAGCAAATAAGGGGCAGGTCTTTTTCTATCTTTCGTGTCCCCAGAAACCTACATTTGATATCTTCTTTTCTATTTCGGGCATGAGCCTTATGAACAAGGAGGGAGAGTGGATCGATGTGGCTGTGGATAAGCGCATTCATTCTGCCGGGCTCGCACAAAATCAGATCAAATTGCAGGAATTTTATCTGCCTGCCGGAAAATATGAACGGATAAAATGGACTATTTCTGAGGCAAACCTGAAAAAGGATGGAAAAACCTTCAGCCTGGCCACTCCTCAGCCAGGTGGAAACCATTTCTTCGATATGGAGTTTTCTGTGTTTTCCGGGGAGAGTTTCGCCATTTTTGCAGACTGGAATCCGGAAGAGTCTGTTTTTGATAAATATCTTTTCAAGCCAAAGATGACCTTGCGGAAACAGGGCATAGAGATTAAAAATATTTTACTCTATGTCACGAACTCAGACTCTAACTGCGTTACCGTTATAGACAGACAGCATGACAGGGTGGTGGCAGCCATCGCGGTAAATCAATCGCCTATGGGAATTGTGGCAAGCCCGGATGGGAACAAGATATATGTAGCCAATTCCGGCTCTAACAACATTTCAGTTATTGATACCGGTTTAAACAGGGTAATCAACACAATTGGCAATTTTGGATATAGCCCTGCCGAACTCGCCCTGTCCGGAGATGGACTGACACTCTATGCAACTAACCCGAATTCAAACAATATCTCTGTTATAGATACTCTTTCCAATATAGTAACCGGTTGGATATATGTGGGAAACGACCCTGCGGACATCGTAGTCGATCAAGACAGACGCAAGGTCTATGTGGTAAATAAAGCGTCAAATTCCGTGTCGATTGTCAACGTGAACACCAGCGCTGTGGAAAATACAGTAACAGTCGGGTTTAATCCCACCGGCGTGGCCATTCACCAGGATAAACTATATGTGACCAATGCAGATTCAAACAGTATCTCTGTGATAGACATCCCGTCGTATTTGGTTACAAAAACGATATCTCTGAGTCAAAAACCCATGTGGCTTGTGTCCGGCCTGTCCAAGCGGATCTACGTATCCAGCGCCGACAACGAAGTTTCCTTCATATATCCCTCCATGGACATGACTACCAGGAATATATCGGTTGGTGACCTTCCTTCACAGATGGCCGTCGATTCATTTAGAAGAAAACTTTATGTGGTCAATACAATGTCAGAGGATCTATCCGTCATAGATCTTGCAACAAAACGAGTGAAAACAGTCATTCAGGTTGGGAGAAGGCCGCATGGAATTGCCCTGATTGAGGAGTAGATCTGGGCATTGGATGATTTGCGGACTTTACAATTGCGGTAGAGCACGAATTAACGAATTAACGAATTAACGAATCTATGAAATTCTGGGTTGTTATTTTTTTGCTGACACTGGTCTGCTTTCGGGGAATTTGTACTGGAGATGATATCAGTGGCTCGGCAGATCTTACTTATCTCTCAACCGAAACAAAGACCAGTGAAGAAGAAGAAACCACCTGGGGCTTTACCCAAAACTATAATCTTCGGGTAACCAAGGACTTCACTCCTAAAGTCAACTTTGCCGCTAATCTTGGCATTAATGTAAACGAGACAAACGATACCAAAACAACCCTCCTGACACCGGATATAAGGCTCAATCTAAGAAATGAATATTTTGATGCTGATACAGGCTATCGAATCACAGAAAAAGGCCTTGATATCCTGACCATGATCTCAGACGAAGACCGCTTAACGACCGAATCGTGGAATATAAATTTTTCCACTAAGTCCGATAACTATCCCAAAGTGCGACTCCGTTACAATGAAAACATAAACTACGACCATCTGGCAGTACGCAAGACAGATAGCAAAACTACTAATTTCTCCGGAAGAGCTGACTATACATATCGATTTTTGAATTTTAACTACGAGTATAGAAACAATGTTTTGGACAACTACGTTACAGAAACCATCACAGATACCGATACCCATTATGGAAGAGTCGATTTCAGAAAATCATTTTGGAAAAACAGGATTACAACATCAGGAAGCTATTCAATCACAAACACAAACACGGAAACCGAAACAGGGGGTCAGGATGTCGAGGTTGCTGAAAAAAAGAGTCCCTCAGCCGGATTATATGCCGACGACCCTCCTGATCCGTTCAACATAACACTTACATCATATGACTCGCTGATCAATGGCAACGCGAATATAAACATTGGCGGCATTGGCAACACGGATCAGAACATCGGCGTAGATCTAAACTATAACAGAAAGGTAGGGCTGATCTATCTCTATACCACCACTCCCAACGCATTGTTTAACAAGAACTTTTTTACCTGGGCTGTGTATCATAGTAGTGACAATCTGAACTGGACACAGATAACGAGTAGCGCTAACAAGGAATATGACACGATCAACGAACGATTCGAGATCTCTTTTACCGCAACAACAGCCAGATACTTTAAAATAGTAAACACTGCAAACGATCTCAACAACCTCTATGTGACAGAGATCGAGGCACTCAGCTACAAGACCTACGCTGCTTTTACCACCACCGAGACCGAACAAACCACACAAAACACACAGGCCAATATTAGATATAAGCCCATGGATTGGCTCTCTTTTACGTATGATTTTACACAGGACGAGCAGAAGACCGACTCGGAAAAAAATAGGCGCCAGGCCCACAACATGAACTGCCGTGCGGAAAGAGAGTTTAACAAGTATATTTCGGCTTGGGCACAGTATGGAAGGCGGATGGAATACGATTCTGAGGCAGAGGATAAGATAACCGATACCTATCTGCTGCACTTTCTTTCATCCCCCCTTACAACCCTTAATACCGATCTTTCGTTGAATCACACGGTATCAAAAGAAGACGGCGAAACCCAGTCAAAAAGCTCATCCGCTTTGTTTCAGATATCAGCAAAACTCCGTGAAGGAGCAGATCTGAATCTGGATGCAAACATCACCCATTCGGAAAATCTTGCCAGTCTATCCGAAACAACCATCAAGTCTATTAACTCAGAGCTGCGTCTTGAACTCACCCGAATGTTGACAGCCGAAATTGAGTATGATACATCTTGGACGGAAACACAACAGTCAGAGCCGGACGGTGATACAACGGGCAAAACCTCCAGCGCCAGGGTCATACTTTACTGGCGGCCCTCTCACGATTTTTACTTCAGAGGATCTTGCAGTATCGACAAAGATACGGCAGGCCTTAAAACGCTTCAGATGCAGTACAACATGAATTGGCTGATGACGGAAAAAATGCAGCTTAGCATGGGACACACCTTAGACGAGGGCTTTGATAAATTTGATATATGCGATATATATAATAATGATACACTCAAGTCAACTTACTCTGCTGATCTTTCCTGGAATTTGAGCAGGATCTTTACACTAAGGTTCAACTATAACTGGAGTCGCCAGAAAGAAGATATGACTGAAACACAGACTTTTATAACGAATCTTTCAGCAAGTTTTTAAAGCATGGATCAGGCTATTAGCCTGAAGGCTGTAACCCGTGGGGATACTGTGATATCCCCCATGGCAAAAGCCGTAAGGGACGGCATATAATGGAGAACAAATGAATAGTATAAGCTGGATCAAGCAAACAATACTTTTACTTGCGGTATTGCCGATATTTTACAATTGCAGCGGGCCTATGAGTTATATCCACCCTACGGCAGATCTCACATATATTAAAACAATAGCCATTGTGCCTTTGAAAAACCTGACTCAGGAAAGGGGGGCGGAAGGCAAGGTAAGGAATGTAGTGGCTGCGGAGGTGTTAAGGCGAGGCTTATTCGATGTTGTTGAATTCGGAGAGGTAGATAAGGTACTGAGGGAAGAGGGAGTTAAGGAAACGGAAAGCGTCATCAGTAAAAGCGTTGCCGAAAGGGCCGGAAAACGGCTGAACATACAGGCCTTTATTGTAGGGGCGGTTGAAGAATACGGTATGTCTAAGATAGGGAGCAATTCTTATCCTGAAGTCGCTGCCTCTTTAAAGCTGATAGATGCAAAGTCCTATAAGATCCTCTGGGAGGCAACACACAGTGTAAAAGGTGCAACCATTCTGGATCAGCTCTTCGGTATCGGTAAAAAGAGCCGTAGCGAGCTTTGCAGAGAGTTGGTTGAGGAAATGTTTGATACCCTGTTTGGGTGATATAGACTTTCAGATAAATAATTTCACTGGGTTATCAGTCAAAATCCTCGACGACGTATAATTTAGCACGACTTACTCAGATTTTTCCTTTTAGCCTTGTGAAATGAATTATCTGAAAGTCTATAGAGGGATTGTTGTTTGAACTTATTTTCGTGTTTTCGTGGTAACATTTTTTGTTCATTCAGGTATTTTGCTATCGAGGTTCCGATTTCGTGAAAAAACATCTGTTCATCGTAGCAGCTATTTTAGTTTTTTCGCTACATGGGTTGTCGAGTCGCATTTTGGGTGCGGATGATGTGGTAAAAATAAAGAGAATAGCTCTTATGCCTTTCGACATATTTACCATCGAAGATATGTCCATTGATATGACGCATTTTATATCGGATTATCTCACGAGAAATGAATTTGAGGTTATTTCTCAGGATAACCTGGAAGATTTCCTTGCCAAAAGAAGAATCCGTAGAATAGAATTCCTGGACAAACCGACTATCAGAGAAATGGGTGTTGCTTTAAAGGCGAATGTCTTGATGCTCGGGTCTGTTGATCTCCTTGAAGATGGTGAAAATCCACAGGTAGCCATGAATGCCCAGATGATCAATTGTTTTGATAGCTCTGTTATCTGGGCCAACTCTATTTCACGCACTGGTGACGATTTTGCCTCATTTCTGGGCATAGGCAGGATAACTTCCTTGAAGAAGTTGATAGAAATCTCGGTGGAAGAACTCTTAAGTGACTTGCCCTCTACTGTTAACATTATCGTCGATATGGGCAGCTCATCCATAACCCCCATTGAAATCAGCCATGCAGGTTTTTCCCCTGATGTGTTAAGAGGTGGTGAAACAACAAGCATCTCAATAGAGGTCAAAGAAATCACCAAAAAGCTGCGAAATATCAGGGCATTTGTCCTTGATAGCGAGGTTAACCTTAAAACCAAGGACGGAAAATGGTATACCGGAACTATTTCAGCTCCAGCCATTGATGGAGTCTATTCGCTGAAAATTTACGTATCTGACCGATGGAACAGGCTTTTCAGTGTAAACTCCGCAGCCAGTCTGACTGTCTACAACAGCTCACCTGAAGTCACTCTTTTGTTTCAGAAAAGACTTATGTCTCCCAACAATGACGGCATCAATGACTATATTCAATTCTTCCCCGAACTCCTGAAAGCAATCACATTAGATAGCTGGGAGGTTGAGATTACAGATAAAGACGGCAAAGTCGTGAGAACTGAAGACGGTTTCAGCTTGCTGCCCGCAAAATTTCTCTGGCGAGGTGAGAATAATCAATTCAAGACAGTTAAAGATGGAACATATTTCTGTCGATTGTTTGTGCAAAACAAGGCGGGGAACCGGATGTCTACGGCAAAAGAGAAAATCGTGGTCGACAAAACTCTGCCGGAGGCTGCCGTTGTTATTGCCGAGGAAAATGAAGAAAGCCTTACCCTGTCGCTAAAAACCAAAGATATGAGCAAAATAGCCGATTGGAAAATCATTGTTTACGACAGAACAGGCGCTGAAGCAGGAAAGTTTGAGGGCATGGAGAATATCCCGGCAACCATTGTCTGTCCAGTAAAAAACAAATCAAAAAAAGACCTGAGTGCGGAAGAAAACCTTAGCGCGGAAGAAGGCATTAGCCAGGAAGAAGAAGATGTGTTCACCTATTCGCTTGAAGTGAGAGATATAGCGGGAAACAGATTGCAAATAGAAAGACAACCCTTAAAATACCCTGAGCCTAAAATAACTGAGCCTGATAAAAAAAAGGATGAGTGGGTTGAGGATTTTTGAGTTGATGAGCCTGACAAGAAAGTTTATTTTTCTGCTTGTTATCCTGCAATTTATCTCTGCTTGTTCATCGGCTACCACCCCATATGCCTATGTCCGAAAAAACCATAATCAGCCAGTGGTCAAAAAAGTAGCGATTTTTTCTTTTCACAACAACACAATGATCGCCGAGGCGAACAAAATTGTAACAGGGTCCTTTGTCGCAAGCCTGGTTAAAATGAGAAAGTTTAAGGTGGAATTTTCGGGTAACATCAAAAACTTTCTTGTCAGCGAACGAATTATTGTAAGAACCGGCGTTGATCTTAATACTATCAAGCTTATGGGAAGAAGATTGGGGGTGGATGCCGTTATCATGGGCCGGATAGAAGAATTTGTGGGGATGGAGGAAAAGAAAAGGGGCGTTATTCCGGTGGTTTCTATCAGCGCGAGGATGGTGGACGTCCGAACAGGGAAGATTTTGTGGATGGCGCAACATAGAAGAACCGGCGACGACTATATAAAGGTTCTTGATTTCGGCAAGGTCAGGTCGGTAGGCGAATTGACCAAAAAAGTGGTTCTTGAGATGATTGAGACGATGCCGTGATGGTAACTACTCAGGTGGATAGAGGCTGAAGACTGTTAGGAAAAAACGCATTTAAAAGCCATGCTTGGTGCAAGAATCAGACATTTCCGTCAAAGTACGGCAATCGTGCTCTTTTGACCCCTTCAGCCTTCAGTCTAAACAGTTTCAGCCTGACTACGTGAGTAGTTACACCTAATGTAAAACAGCCTGTGGAAAAAAATATGCATTGAAAATTTTTAATATGATAAATTTCATAAAACATCCAATAATACTAAGCATCTCAATTGCTGTTGCATTTTTTGGTCTTTATGCCTTTTCTGCAGCAATGACGATGAAGGGCAATTGTTTATCATGTCATGATGATGTTTACCAAAAAGGCATTAAAAGTTTTTATCTGCATTCACCGTTTGTAGATAAGGAATGTACTACATGCCATTTGAGGCAAGAGATTGCGATAGGTAAAAGGGGTAAGACAGTCACCACGCAAGAAATTATCGGCCCGATCATTTTTTCCAGTTATTCTTATCTAAAAGAAAATAATGTTTTAGTTGAAGATATTATTCCGGAAGCAACTTACGACATTAATATTATTATTGAGGATCGGATAGGGCATACACTGGAAAAAAACTATACAGGGATTATTCCGGCAAGCCTGCAGGATGCAATGGTCGATGACATGAAGCCGCCGGTGATATCCGGCATAAATATCGGCCCCATAAAAAAGGAGGTATTTCTTGAGACAACCATTGCGTGGGATACTGATGAGCCGTCAACCTCTTGCGTAGAGTACGGGTTTTCTGATCAATATGGCCAGCGCGCTTCAAAGGATGCAACTCTGACAAAGCATCATGCTGTAACCATGTATGATATGATAGGCGGAAAGAAGTATAACTTCAGGATAAAATCGCGAGATGTTTCAGGCAATGAAGCAGTTTCAAAGGATTATGTTTTCATTGCAACTGCTTCACAAGGCTCGGATACTACAGCAACGAAAAATAAGAAAAAAATGACTGAAAAATTGGCGATTGCAAGTCAACTCGTTTTTTTACTTGATTCAAAGCTTTGCATATATGTTGAAACTACAACACCCGCAAAGATGACTGTTGAATGTATAAAAGTAAAGACGGCGAGCGCCAAGACTGAGCTTTTGGCTTCGCCGGCCGCAAGCCCTGATGCTCAGGAATCTATGAATGGTCAATATAGATATCTGGTCACAAAGAAGGAGCTTACAATCAAAGGCTGTCACAAATGTCATCCTCCCGATATTCTGGGTGTGTCGCATCCGGTTGGAGTAGCCCAAAAAAGTGGAACAAATGTGCCGGATTATTTGCCGACACTGGAAGGCGGGATTATCACCTGTGTTACGTGCCATGATGTGCATGGCGGGAATCAAAAATATCTTACTCGAATGAAGACCTTAAAAGATCTTTGCAACACCTGCCATAAAGAATATTAAGTAGAGTCCATCTACAAAACGAGACTGGCGGCGGCCGAAAAATGCCATTTGTGGATGGACACTAAGGGCTCGGTCAAAAATAACTTGGTAGAATTTGCGCCCAAATTTGCCGTAGATTTAATCTATCTGATTGAGCAAAACCGCAGGAATAGCGAGCTATTTCGAGGACTTTTGTGAATGAAAATCTGTTAAAGATATGGTGAAGTTGGGATGCAAAAATGCCAAGTTATTTTTGACCGAGCCTTTAGTAACTGCTTGAATTTATGGACGGTCATATAAAATTGGAGATATTATGTCAACTTCAAAAAAGAGTTTCAAGAGAAAAAGGTTTTTTAACTTTTCCATAAAAAAAAGGTTGCAGTTTCGAATGTTGGTTAAAATATGGAGCATTATTTTTATCACATTGCTCTTGACCGGCATTATCTTCTACTTTTACAGCGACATAAATATTGGGAAATCTTACCGCCTGTTTCATGTTAAGGCAGATAACTTTTTAGACTTTCTTTTTCCAGTGCTGCTCATCGGCTTTTTTTCAAGTCTTGTTCTGGGTTTTTTTGCGGCGGTTTTCTTTCCCTATGCAATTGCCGGCCCACTTTATCGAATAGAGAAAGAGCTTGTTGATATCGGCAAGGGGGATCTAAAAAAGAGAATAAAGATTCGCAAAGGCGATGAAGTCGGAGAACTTGCGGATTCGATTAATATAATGGTTGAAGAATTAAGGATTAAGATTAAAAAGATGGAGGATATTTCCGGGCATATAGACGAGCTTGTCGCACAGGCTTCAGGCGAAAATGTTAATGATATAATAAAGAAAATCAAGGCGGAAAATGCGAGTCTTCGGGAAGCTGTCAACATCTTTAAGTTGTAAGGAACGTGGACGAAATAACTTCCCCAACTATGCATCACAGCTTCAGGCCACCTTTGCCCGATCTCAAACCACAAAAATATCAAAATAGCCCGCTATTCCATCAACTTTTGTGATTTGAGATCGAACAAATTTGACCCAAATCTATGCGCCTACTTGGGGAAGTTATTTCGTCCC
>JAUWFS010000219.1:0-5214 GCA_030606805.1 Deltaproteobacteria bacterium | reverse complement strand
TTTGGGTCAGATTTGTTCGATCTCAGATCACAAAAGTTGATGGAATAGCGGGCTATTTTGATATTTTTGTGATTTGAGATCGGGCAAAGGTGGCCTGAAGCTGTGATGCATAGTTGAGTAAGTTATTTCGTCCACGTTCCTTAGCATCTTTTCTTATCTATTTTGCTTGCCTTTAGAAAGCAAAACAGCCAAATTGATTTTGGCCATATTCTTGTAAAAATTAAGGTGAATTAACTTATGGAACGGCTGAACTATTTTATAAGGCGGTTTCTTCTTGTAATCCCGACTTTTCTTGGAATTACTATTTTGTGTTTCGGGCTTATACAGTTTGTACCCGGCGGCCCTGTAGAGCAGATCATCATGAAGATGAAGGGAATAGGCGCTGGTGAATTAAGTAGAGGAGCCGGGACCCAAACATCCATTTCTATTCAACAGCGGAAAGCCATAGAAGTTTATTTTGGTTTTGATCAACCATTTTACAAGCGATACTGGAAATGGCTTGTGACAGACAGGCTGGGAATGAAAATGGAATCTTATAAATTCCCCAACAAAACAGCATGGCAATTAATTAAGGAACGCTTTAAGGTCTCACTTATCTTTGGGGTTGCAGGCTTTGTATTATCCTATCTTGCATGCATCCCGCTTGGTATATTAAAAGCCCTGCGTCATAATAAAATGTTTGATTTTGGTTCAAGCTTAGTCATCTTTGTGGGGTATGCAATTCCTCCTTTTGCTTTTGGAATGGTGCTTAAAATGTTTTTTTGCGGTACAGTGGAAGGTTTGTGGGATTTTTTTCCCGTATCCGGATTTTACTCGGATAATTTCGCTGCAATGACGTTTCTGGAGCAAACAAAGGACGTATTTATGCACATGTTTCTTCCTGTGCTCTGCTATATAATCGGGAACTTCGCAATCTTGACTCTGCTCATGAAGAACTCACTTCTTGAGCAAATAAGTAAAGATTATATAAGGACTGTCCTTGCAAAAGGAGGAAGCTTTACAAGGGCAATATGGGGGCATGCTTTTCGCAATTCTTTAATCCCTATTGCAACCGGCTTTGGTTCCATTTTAACTGTTATGTTTGCAGGGTCTGTTATTATCGAACAGGTTTTTGAGATACCGGGGATGGGACGTTTGAGCCTTGAGGCAATTGTGGGCAGGGATTATCCTGTTTTCATGGGAATTCTTTCGCTCACTTCAGTTCTTGGGCTTATTGGAAATATCCTTTCGGATTTTCTGTATATCCTTATAGATCCAAGAATAGACTTTCAGAAAAACTAAAATCAGCAATGTTTTTTAATTCTTACAAAAATCCGATAGCCAGGAAAAGGTTTTTGCGTTTCAAGGAAATGAAACGTGCCTATCTCTCGCTTTGGATACTGGCGATTCTTTATCTTATCAGCCTTGGCTCCGAACTGATCTGCAACAATGCTCCTTTATATGTCAGGTTTAACGAAAAATCCTATTATCCTTTATTTAAATATTATCCCGAAGATATATTTACGGGAAATAATAAAACAAAACCTGATTACAAAAAATTAAATAAATTTTCTTTCTTTAAAGAAAACCCTGACAATTTTATGATCTTTCCGCCGGTTTCCTATGGACCTTTTGAAAGCATTGATCCTGAATCGATTGCGGTTTCAGACAATGTAACAATTGATTTAACACCCCTGCCAAAAATCGGCACCGTCAATATAAGAAAAGATTATTCAATTGAAAGATCTGACTCATTTGGTTTATTTATCAGCAGGAAGGAAAGGGAAGTAAAGGATCTTGTCATTACCGAATACTTCATAATCCCAAGTGAGTTAAAACTTGCAGTTGAAAAACGATTAGCAAACAATAAAGCTCCCCTGATTACTCATATAACCAAAAGTTATGACGGGATGGAAGTAGATGTATCGCTTTCCACTTTTTCTCCACGAAAAAAGCCCCCAAAAAGCGTCAGGCTTCTATTAAGAGAAGTTATGCAAAAAGATCAAAAAGCCCTGAAGTTGGTTTTTAACAGAAAACTCGAACTAATTCAGAATGATTTGATATCAACTGGACATGAAATCTGGAAAGAGCTTTCAGTCCTGGATAAAGAATTACTGCTTAAGCTTGTCAAAACACGCTTTTTAAATCCAGTGGACTCAACAACGCTAACCATAAAAAACCAAATATACCACATTGATGTTATCAAGGAAAATGTTCGCTTTCCATTTGCTCCTTCTGAAGGCCATCTATTGGGTATTGATGGAGCAGGCAGAGATGTATTTGCCAGAATTCTTTATGGTATGAGAACTTCAATTACCTTCGGCCTGATGCTTGTGGTCAGCTCAATGGCGATCGGCATTATTTCCGGATCTGTTCAGGGGTATTATGGAGGGGCTATTGATATAACCTGTCAGCGTCTTATTGAAATCTGGAGCGCACTTCCATTTCTATATATTATGATACTTATGGGATCAATCTATGGAAGAAGCTTTACTCTACTTTTGTTTTGCTATGGACTTTTCAACTGGATAGGAATTTCTTATTATATCAGGGCGGAATTTCTCCGCCTGCGCAAACAAACATTTGTAGAGGCTGCTGTTTGCATGGGCATATCTTCGCAAAAAGTAATTTTTAAACATATTCTTCCAAACGCCATGGTGCCGGTTATCACATTTTTTCCTTTCTCTCTGGTTGGTGCCATAGGAGCGCTAACCGCCCTTGACTATCTTGGGTTCGGGCTTCCGCCGCCGACTCCGAGCTGGGGTGAACTTCTTTTTCAGGCCCAGCAATACAGATGGGCGTGGTGGCTTATACTATATCCATCTCTTTCTTTATTTATAGTTATGCTTCTAGGGGTTTTCATTGGAGAAGGAATAAGGAACGCATATGATCCAAAAAAATTCACCAGGATTGAATAATGGAAAAAACAGGGATCGGGGATTAGGGATCAGGGATCAGGGGATCGGGCTGCTAATGAGCAAAAAATTGCTGGAAATCGATAAACTTACTGTCAGCTTTGAAACTGACGAAGGTATCTTTAAAGCAGTCGATGATGTCTCATTTCATGTAAAAAACAATGAAATAGTCGGACTGGTCGGCGAATCAGGGTGTGGCAAATCCGTAACTGCTCTCAGCATACTGCGTCTTATTCCTTCACCGGCAGGCAGGATTGAAAAGGGCAGGATAATATTAGGCGGCAAGGATCTGTTAAAGCTGGATATCCGGGAAATGAAGGAAATAAGGGGCAATGCTGTCAGCATGATCTTTCAGGAACCTGCCGCAGCTCTGTCCCCCCTTCACAAAATCGGACAGCAGATGATAGAGGGCCTTATGCTGCATAAGAATATAAGTAAAAAAACGGCCTGGAACATTGCTGAAGGCTGGCTTAAAAAAGTAAGCATTCCAGATGCAGGAGAAAGGATGTTTTCATACCCCTACCAGCTTTCAGGCGGTATGCAGCAAAGGGTTATTATTGCAATGGCCCTTATGCTGGCGCCCGATCTCGTTATAGCTGATGAACCAACAACCGCACTGGATGTAACCACCCAGGCTCAGGTTTTTGAATTGATAAAGGAGCTGAGACAAAGTCATACTTCTATACTCTTAATTACTCATGATATGGGTGTTATATGGGAAATGTGCGACCGGGCTGTTGTAATGTATGCTTCCAGGATAGCTGAAGAAGGAAATATAAACGAAATCTTCTCAAAACCGGCACATCCTTATACCAAAGGACTTCTCAAATCTGTTCCAAGGTTATCAACTGACGCCGAAAGGCTGATGCCCATTCATGGCTATGTACCTTCGCCTTTCAACTATCCGTCCGGTTGCTATTTCCGCGACAGATGCCCACAGGCTTTTGATAGATGCAAAAAAGAAAAACCACAGCTTGTTGATCTCGGTAATGGCCACAAAGCAGCGTGTTTCCTTGCAGAAAAAAATAAGAAATTATGCATTCCCACGCTGGAGCATGGGAACGAGAAAAAAAGTTAAAATTGGCAGCGTCAAAGGCGTATTCCTTAACTTTAGGCACTTTAATATACTTTAGCTCACTTTAGGCACTTATGTCCGCACCGATACTTGAAATAAGAAATCTTAAAACCTGGTTTCCAATAAAACGCGGCATCATGGCAAAAACCGTAGGATATGTTAAGGCTGTTGATGGAATATCTATGCATCTATACAAAGGAGAAACGCTCGGCCTTGTCGGCGAGTCAGGGTGCGGGAAAACAACGCTTGGAAGAACCTTGTTAAGGCTGGAAAAACCTCAAAAAGGAAAGATACTTTTTTGCGGCAAGAATCTTCTTGATCTCAAGCGGAAAAAGCTGCAGGAAATGAGAAAAAGAATACAGATGATTTTTCAGGATCCCTTAACCTCTCTAAATCCCAGGATGAATGTTCTTGATATTGTTACAGAAGGGCTTGTCGAATATAAATTAATAAAAAACAATAAGGAAGCTCATGCAAAAATGCTTATGAAAGAAGTCGGACTTGATGAAAACTCAATATACCGCTATCCTCATGAATTTTCTGGCGGACAGCGCCAGCGAATCAGCATTGCAAGGTCTATATCCTTAAAACCCGATTTGCTTGTATGTGATGAACCTGTCAGCGCCCTTGATGTATCTGTTCAGGCCCAGATCATAAACCTTCTGCTGGATCTCAGGGACAGCTATAATCTTTCATATATTTTCATCTCCCATGATATAAGTATAGTAAGCAACATAGCAAATCGTATAGCGGTTATGTATCTTGGAAAAATTGTTGAGCAAGGGCCTGCCTCTGATGTAATAAACAATCCGATGCACCCTTATACAAAAGCTTTAATAAATGCTGTTCCTACACCTGGAATCCATAAAAAGAAAAAGATTGTCCTCAAAGGAGAAACTCCTTCTCCCTCTTCACCTCCGCCCGGATGCCACTTCCACACTCGTTGTCCGGAAGTTATGGATATATGCGGAAAAATAGAACCACAAGAATCAAAAACAGGCATGCGCCAGGTGTGGTGCCATTTGTATAGGGATTGAAATATATCGTTCACGGTTATCGGTTTACAGTTTTTTCAGTGAACTATACACAACGACCGATTGCTTTTGATGGCTACCAACGTAAGGCGGGACACTTTCGAACTTTTTGTTCCTGATTATCGTAAAACATCAATTGTTCAAAATTGATATAACATATCCATGTTGGTTTGCCGAATTGTTTCACAGTAGGGGCACGATGCATCGTGCC
>JAUWFS010000032.1:0-21228 GCA_030606805.1 Deltaproteobacteria bacterium | reverse complement strand
CAAAAGACATCCCGGAAAGCGTTACGGAAGCAACCGGCGCTGTAGCTGTTGTTGACTCATTGCTGAACAAAGCGAGGGGCAGCCGTGTTGAGAAAAAAGAATACCCCGCAGAGCTTGTAATAGAAGATGAGCCAAGAATAGGTATTTTTGTGTGCCATTGTGGAAGCAATATTGCGGGCGTTATTGACGTTGCTGCAGTTAGAGAATATGCGTTAACTCTTGACCGCGTTGTTTATGCGGATCAAAGCCTGTATGCTTGTTCTCAGGACGCTCAATACATCTTAAAGGAAAAGATTAAAGAGCATAATCTTAATCGGGTTATAGTTGCTGCCTGCACACCACGTACGCATGAACCATTATTTCAGGAAACATTAAGGGATACGGGTCTGAACCGCGCTCTGTTTGAAATGGTAAATATCAGGGACCAGTGTTCATGGGTGCATGCAGGAGAGCCTGAAGAAGCTACTGAGAAAGCAAAGGATCTGGTCAGGATGGCGGTTGCAAAGTCCTGTCTGTTACAGCCGCTTCCGGAACAGCAAATTCCAGTTATACCGAAAGCACTGGTCATAGGTGGTGGAATTTCAGGAATGACAGCCGCGTTGAGTATGGCGGAGCAGGGATTTGAGACCTTTCTCGTAGAAAAGTCTGGTAAACTTGGCGGCAATTTGAGGAATGTGAGCGCTCTGCTATCCGGTGAGGACCCAAGAAAAATAGTTAAAGAGGTTGAGAAAAAGATAGGTTCCAATGATTTGATACGAGTTTATACTGGAGCTGAGGTTGAAAGCGTATCTGGCTATGTGGGGAACTTTACCACTAATATTTCCTCTGTCTCAGGAGAGGAAGTTATTGAGCACGGTGTAATCATTATTGCCACGGGGGGCCATCCGTATGAGCCAAAGCAGTATTGTTACGAAACTTCCAGGCAGGTTGTAACCCAACTGGAACTGGAAGAAGCTATTTCGTCCGGCAACCTGAAGGAAGACCTTCAACAGGTTGTTATGATTCAATGCGTTGGTTCTAGGGGGGATGACCTTTCTTATTGCAGCAAGATATGCTGCGGTCAGGCCGTGAAAAATGCGTTGCGGATTTTAGATAAACACCCAAATGCCAATATTTATATCCTTTACAGAGATATACGCACTTACGGGTTTATGGAAGACTACTATAAAAAGGCAAGAAAAAAAGGCGTTGTTTTTGTCAATTATGACAAGGAAAAAGCGCCTGTTGCAACTGACACGGACGGCAAGCTTTCCGTTACCTTTTTTGATGAAATGCTTGATGATGATATTACCCTTGAGCCGGATCTTCTCGTACTGAGCGTTGGAATAGTACCGAACGATGTTGATAGCCTGTCAAAGATTCTCAAGGTACCTGTGACAAAGGATAACTTTTTCCTGGAGGCACATGTCAAGCTTCGTCCGGTTGAATTTTCTGTTGACGGTATATTCATGTGCGGTCTTGCCCATTCTCCAAAACCGGTTAATGAATCTATTGCTCAGGCAAAATCTGCTGCCGGCAAGGCAGCTCTGCCTCTGGCAAAAGGTGTCGTGTCAGTAGAGCCGATTGTATCTGAAGTAAATCCTGAAATTTGCATTGGATGCGGTATTTGCGTAAGCCTTTGCCCGTATCAGGCGATTCAAATGGTCAAGGTAGATAAAAAGAAAAAAGCACAAACAATTTCTGCTTCTTGTAAAGGCTGTGGGATTTGTGCATCCCATTGTCCCACACTGGCTATATCTATGGGCGGTTTTACAACCGAACAGATCAGGTCTCAAATAAAGGCCTTTGGAGGATAGGAGGATCAATGGGTAACGAGTTCAACCCTAAGATACTTGGATTCATGTGTAACTGGTGCTGTTACGCGGCCGCAGATTCAGCGGGTGTGTCACGGTATCAATACCCGCCGAATGTTAGAACGATTCGCATGATGTGTACAGGGAGAATGGACCCCCTTTTTATTATAGATGCCTTTTGTGTCGGAACAGACGGTGTCTTTGTGGGTGGCTGACACCTTGGAGAATGTCATTACCAGGTTGGTAATTATGACGCAATGATAATGGAGGAATTTGTCAGGAAGATATTGGCAAAGATCGGTATTGATAGCGACCGTTTTGTATTGAAATGGGCATCAGCGGCCGAGGGTCCGCGATTTGTAAAGTTGATCACTGATTTTACCGATAGAATCAAGTCTCTTGGTCCTTTGGGAGAGCCCTGGGGCGTTAGTAAGGATGAGTTGCAAATCAAGCTTTTGGCAGCGAGAAGTGCGCTTGAGAAAGCAAAATTGCGGACAGGGCTGGGCAACCTTACAAAGGGATTCCGTAAAGAAGGTGATTATTCTGATCAGCAAATAAAGGATAAGGTAAATGAGAAGCTGACAAAGTCAATAAGTACTGAGATAGATAGAAATGAGACTTTACTTCGCATACAAAAACAAGGGCCGATTTCTTTTGACGAGTTGACCAAAAAGTTAGGGGTGTCTGGAACAGATATTGAAAAATATGTGGCTGCATTCAGCAAAAAGGGATTAGTGACCGAGAATGACGGTCGGTTGTCAGGGATAATACCTTGATAATTTAAGTCGTTATTTGTACAATGCCAAGGTTGATAGATGGGAAAAGCGGATACGTTAAAAGAGAGGATAGCAACAAAAAGAGAATTGTTGAAAAGTTTATTTTTATTATTAATAGCTACTCTTTCTGGAAGTTTTACAGTGCTTTATAAAGTAGCTACTAAAGAAACGGATTTAACTCTTTTGATCATGTTTGCAAGTGGAATAATTGCGTCGGCATTTTTAGCCATTATACTGGTTAAACTGTACAAAGAAATGGAAAATCTGTCAGAGGAGTTGGAAAATGAATAGTCTAATAGTCTTAATCGGTTCCCTTTTAATGTTGGGAATAATTTTTTACATAGGATTCAGTTTAATCAAACGCAAGCGAAAAACCCATTAGGAACGTGGACGACCAGGAATTATGACAATATATAAAGAAGATTTAGAACCTCGATTTAAGTTTGAAGTAGCAGAACTCCCGGAAGGTGAGAACGTCAAGGAATGTTTTGCATGCGGCAGTTGTACTGGTGTTTGCCCGGTCAGCCAGATAATACCTGAATTTGATCCCAGAAAAATTCTTCACATGATATCTCTCGGCCTGAAAAAAAAGCTGCTTTCATCTGATTTGCTCTGGTATTGCACTAACTGTAGCACTTGTAAATTTGTGTGTCCGCAGGATGTTCGATTCAATGATGTTATTAAAGCTCTGAAGGTCCTGGCGTTGCAGGATGGATATGTGGATGCAGATACTTTAAGTGAAATGGGCAAGCTGGCTGTTGTGGATGAGAAACTTTGCGTGGGCTGTCTGACCTGTGTACGTTTGTGTCCATTCTCTGCTCCGAGCATCGAGACGGGAAAGGGAGTTGCTCATATTGAACCGCTTAAATGTGTGGCTTGCGGAATATGTGTTGCAGGGTGTCCTGTTAAGGCCATTGAGTTGAAAATATCGGAAGATGTCAAACGCTTTAGTTCGTTTGACTTATTACGCCAGGCAGAGCAGCCTGACAATTTGGGTGAACCCAATATTGTGGCCTTTTGCTGCCACTATACAGCTTATGCGTGTTCACAGGATTTGCAGAATCTGTCTAAGTTGGGATTTCCCAAGAATGTTAGCGTGGAAATACTTTCCTGCAGCGGCAACATCAGCATAAGCCGTTTGTTGAAAGCGTTTGAAGATGGAGCAGATGGTGTTTACGTAGCAGGGTGTCTGGAAGATACTTGTCACAATGTTAAAGGAAGCCAGGTTGCATCGAATAGAGTGAATTATGTAAAAAACGTTCTTTCGCAGTTGAACTTAGACCCTTCGCGTATTGAGATGTACATGATTTCCCGTGAATCGAATCAGGGATTTATTGATGCCGCTAAAGATATGACTGAGCGAATTAAAATATTGGGTACCAGCCGGTTAAAGGGGAAATAGCGGACAGATAGCGAAGGGGAGGGTGTTTGATTTGACAATAAGGGCTAATGACCTGGATCCGGGGTTTAAATTTGAAATAGCCAATGTGCCGGGGAATGAACTTATCAAACATTGTTTTACATGTGGGGCCTGTATTGCAGTCTGTCCTGTTAATAATGTCTGTTCTGAATTTGATCCAAGAAAAATCATACATATGGTTATTCTTGGACTAAAAAAACGAGTCCTTTCCTCTGAAAACATCTGGTATTGTTCTCACTGCGAATCCTGTAGATTTTCCTGTCCCCAGGGTGTCCGCCTGAGCAAAGTTATGGATGCTCTACAGACTATAGCTGTGAGGGATAATTATGTTGCTGCTGATGCATTTCAAAAGTTTGCTACTGCTCCCTGCAAAGTTGCATGTCCGGCTCATATCAGCATTCAGGGATTTATTGGAATGATTGCAGAGGGAAGATACAGAGACGGCCTGAAACTAATCAAAGAGGAAATGCCTTTCCCCTGTATTTGCGGCCGTATATGCTGCCATCCATGTGAAAACAAGTGCAATAGGGGTAAGGTTGATGAACCGGTTGCTATTGAGTATCTTAAACGGTTTTTAGCTGACAGAGACCTTGCAGGAGATATTAACTATGTTCCTGAGACAGAAGAAAAGAAAGATGAAAAAATAGCTGTGATAGGCGCGGGCCCTGCTGGTTTAAGTGCGGCATATTTTCTTGCTATTAAGGGATACCCTGTGACGGTTTTTGAAAAGCTGCCGGTGGCAGGCGGTATGATGGCTGTCGGTATTCCGGCATATCGTCTTCCCCGTGATATTCTCAGGAAAGAGATAAAAACTATTATTGACATGGGTGTAGAGATCAAGAGCGGCGTTACTTTAGGAAAAGATTTCACAATAGAAAGCCTTAGAAATGAGGGCTACAAGGCATTTTTCATTGCTGTAGGTCGTCATGCCAGCCGAGGATTGAATGTGAAAGGAGAGAATCTTGAAGGAATAATTCACGGCATTAATTTTCTAAAAGATATTTCTCTTAAAGACAAGGTGAGTATTAGTGAAAGGGTAATAGTTATAGGCGGTGGAAATGTGGCAATAGATGTTGCTCTCACCGCCCTTAGAAGCGGAGCCAAAGAGGTTCGGATAGTGTGTCTTGAGGGTCGTGACGAGATGCATGCCTGGGAATATGAGATAAAGGATGCGCTGGATGAGGGAATAGCTATAATAAACAATTGGGGCCCAAGACTTTTTATAGGAAAAAACGGGCATGTTAAGAGCATTGAATTCAAACGCTGCACTGCTGTTCTTGATGCGAATGGCCGTTTTAATCCTCAATATGATGAGACTGAATTAATGACACTAAAAGCTGATACTGTATTGCTATCTATAGGGCAGGCCTGTGATATGTCTTTTACCAAAGGGGTGCCTGATCTTGAGGTTTCTCCAATGGGCCCGGTAGTTAAAGATCCCTTTACCCTTGAAACCAATATCCCGGGAATTTTTGTCGGCGGAGATGCTTCTTATGGCCCGCGTTCGGTGGTGAAAGCTGTTGCTTCCGGAAAGGATGCAGCTATATCCATTGATCGCTTTCTTAGAGGAGAGGACATTAAGGCAGGTCGTTCTCAGAAATGGAATAGCATTGAGTTTGAACCGCAAAATGTGAAACTTGCAGACAGGCAACAAATGCAGCGCCTTTCAATTGACCGGCGAAAAAGCAGTTTTGAAGAGATCGATTCAGGTTTCAGTGAACAGCAGGCTATACTTGAGGCTAAACGGTGTCTCAGGATATGTGGAACTCAGGGGCCGGTTGACGGTTAACAGTTGACGGTTAACAGTTGACGGTTGAAAACAAGAAGTTCAGCTATGTGAGGTTAAAGTATTTTGTAACTACTCAGATTCACGGTTTCAGGATTCAAGATTAGAGAGCAATGAAGAAATCAAGGCAACCAACCGTAAACCGTGAACCGGCAACCGTGAACTGCTACGAAGGAAGGTAAAAAACTTATGATTGTAGGACAACAGAAGGACTTTGACGAAATCAAAAAAATGATCAGTGGTTATAACCGCATTCTAGTATTGGGTTGTCAGACCTGCGTTGCCGTTTCTTTTGCCGGTGGTATGCGCGAGGTGGAAATTCTGGCATCGATGATTCGTATGGACAGGAAAATGGCCGGTCAGCATGTTGAAATCATAGAGGATGCAACATTGAGGCAATGCGATTTTGAGTTCCTGGATTCTGTTAAAGACCTGGTTGCCGACTGTGATGTTGTTCTTTCGCTTGCCTGTGGTGTAGGTGTTCAGGCCATGGCGGAAAGGTATCCTGATAAAGTGATATTGCCTGGTCTTAATACTACTTTTATGGGCTTGACCGAGGAAATGGGCGTCTGGTCGGAACGTTGTGCAGGATGCGGAGATTGTATCCTGGACAGGACAGGAGGATTGTGTCCCATTGCCAGGTGTTCAAAAGGCCTCTTAAACGGGCCTTGTGGTGGATCTGTGAATGGCAAATGCGAAATCAGTCCTGATGTTGATTGCGTATGGCAACTAATAATCGATCGTTTGAAAGCTCTAAATCAACTGGAAAAGTTAGAAGAAATATTTCCCATTAAAGACTGGAGTGTTAGCGGGCATGGGGGGGTTAGGAAGATTGTAAGAGAGGATCTAACTGCGTGAAAAATGTTTTCTAATTTTGGATCAATATTAGTAGTCGGCGGGGGCATTGCTGGTATTCAGGCATGTCTTGACCTGGCTGATTCGGGATATTTTGTTTATCTAATTGAAAAGTCGGCGTTTATCGGCGGCAAAATAGCGCAACTTGACAAGACATATCCTGTTAACGACTGCCCTTTTTGTATCAGGTATAATGAGCATATGGAGTGTGCTTCACATACAAATATAGAGCTATTAACCTTATCTGAAGTTAAAGATATTAAAGGTAGTTCAGGAAGTTTTAAGGTAACAATAGCCCAGCATCCGAGATATGTGGATATTGAAAAATGCACTGTCTGCGGCTTGTGTGCGGAAACATGTCCCGAGGAGGTTAATGACGAATTTAACGAGGGCCTGGGAAAAAGAAAAGCTGTCTATCTGGAGTATCCTGAGGCTGTGCCCAATAGCTATGTAATTGACAGAAAAAACTGCCTTCATTTTGCAGAAGAGGGTTGCAGTATTTGTCGGGAAGCCTGCAATGAAAACGCCATAGATTTTGATAAAAAAGAAAAAAACATTACTCTTAATGTCGGATCAGTTATTCTGGCGACAGGTTTTGATTCCGTTGTTCCATCATATTGCGAATATATTAAATTTCCAAATGTTATTACCAGCATGGAATACGAGAGAATTCATAGCCTGAATGGCCCTTATGGCGGTCATTTGATACGACCTTCTGATAGAAAAGAGCCCAAAAACATTGCATGGCTTCAGTGTATAGGGTCAAGAGATATGAAACATAACTATTGTTCAACGGTTTGCTGTATGTATGCCGTCAAGCAGGCCATTCTTGCTAAACGAAGCAACAGAAAGTTGAACACTACTATTTTTTTCATGGATATGCGGGTATGCGGGAAGGATTATGAAAGATATTACAACCGTGCAAAAGACGAGGATGATGTTCGTTTTGTTCGATCAAGGGTGCATAACGTTTTCCCTGTGGATGGTACAGATAACCTTTTAATTCGTTATGCCGATGAACAGGGAAAGATATTTGAAGAAATATACGATATGGTCGTTCTTTCGCTGGGTTTAGAACCTTCTCAGGATGCTGTTAAGTTAGTGCGCGATCTTGGTATTAGTCTTGACAAAAATAATTTTGTTGAAACCAGTAGTTTTGCGCCGGTTAATACATCCGTACCGGGCATTTATGTCTGTGGCGCCCTTAATGCTCCAAAAGATATTCCTGAATCAATAACCGAGGCCGGCGCAGCCGCCTGTGCTTCATCACTGAACATAGCGGCATACAAAGCAGCATCGCGTGAGCCCCTGGAAGAGACAGGGCAAAAGCCGGCATCAACAGGGCTTATTGTCGGCGGAGGTGTAACCGGCATGGTAAGCTGCCTGTGTCTGGCTGATCAGGGATATAAGGCATATCTGGTAGAAAAGACCGATAAGCTCGGCGGACATGCTCTTAAACTGAGGAAGACTTTTAATGGCGAAGATGTAACGTCATATGTTAAAGAACTTATAGATAAAGTAGAAAATCATCCTCTGATTGATGTTTGTCTTAATTCCGAGGTTAAACATACAGACGGGTATGCAGGTGATTTCAGTACCAGGATAGCAATCTCAAGTTCAACTGAAACAAAAAATATCAGGCATGGCGTTACAATTATATCAACCGGGGCAAATCCGCTTAGAACTGATGAATACCTTTATGGAAAAAATTCCAGTGTTTTAAGCTGGTTTCAGTTAGATAAAATGTTATCCGAAGAACCCAATACAATCAAAAAGGCAAATGCCTGGGTCTTCATACTTTGTGTAGGCTCAAGGGAACCTGAAAGGCCATATTGCAGCAAGATTTGCTGCTCCAGTGCACTTCGAAATGCCCTGGAGCTCAAAAAGCTAAATCCGGACATGGAAATATATGTGCTCTACAGGGATATGCGGACATACGGGCTAATTGAATATTTATACACAGAGGCCAGGGATAAAGGGATAGTATTTATCAGATATAAACTTGACGGCAAACCAGAGGTGGATGAAGACCAGTATGGCAGGCTCAAGGTGCGGATTCTCGACAATCTTCTTGGAGAACATATAATAATTCAACCTGATTTTATAACTTTGCAGACAGCGATTGTTCCGGGAAATAATGAAAATTTGGCAAAGCTTTTTAAGTTGCCTGTTAATCAAGATGGTTTTTTTAGTGAGGCCCATAAAAAATTTAAACCAGTTGAATTTTCTGCAAAGGGTATTTATTTTGCGGGCCTTGCTCATTACCCAAAGCCCATTGATGAAACTATTTCTCAGGCACAGGCTGCCGCAGCTAAGGCTGTAACTGTTCTTTCTAAAGAATACATTACAACCGGTAATGAAGTCGCATCAATTGATCTGGAATTATGTGCCGCATGTCTGACATGTGCCAGGATTTGTCCTTCCGGTGCGGTGATCATAAATGCTATAGGCAAGCCATATGTTGAACCGGCAAAATGTCGGGGGTGCGGCATCTGCGTTGTTGAATGCCCGACTAAAGCTATTATTTTAGAGCATTTCAAGAACGATCCGATATTAACTGAGTGCGAAGCGTTTTTGGAACCGTTCACGGATTATGTCCAATGAAAGGTAAATTTGAGCCTTTAATTATTGCCTTTTGTTGCAATTACTGCCCCTCTTGCTCAGTCGACCTGGCAGAGTCGGCAAAATTGCAATATCCGCCTAACATAAGGATAATTAAGGTGCCTTGCATAGGAGCAGTCGGGACAATACATATTCTTAAGGCTTTGGAAAACGGGGCCGATGGCGTGTGTTTGATGGGATGCCTGGAAGGAAATTGTGAGTATTCGACTGGAAATTTCAGGGCAAGGAAGCGAGTTCAATATGTTAAAAAATTACTTGGAAAACTATCGATAGAAAAAGAAAGATTGGAGATCTATAATTTTTCAGCCGCTGAAGCCCACAGGTTTTGCAAGCTGGCCGGAGAAGTAACTGAAACAGTCAGAACTTTGGGCCCAATACCATTGAAAATAGATAACTCTAAAATATAGGAAGAGTGATGATTATGAAATCGGGCAGTAATCTAGAAAAAATATTATCCAGCGGACAGTTTTCTGTAACTGCTGAATGCGGTCCTCCAAAGGGCACCTCTGCAAAGGTGATTCAGAAAAAGGGAGAACTCCTTAAATCCCATTGCGACGCCTTGAATGTTACTGATAACCAGACGGCAATCGTTCGACTGTCAAGCTTGAGCGGGAGCGTAATTTTAAAACAGGTTGACGTAGAGCCGGTAATGCAGATGGTCGTGCGGGATCGAAACCGTCTTGCTATTCAAAGCGATATCTTAGGGGCTGTTGCGCTGGGGATTCGAAATGTTTTGTGCCTTTCCGGCGATCATCAGAAGTTTGGCAACCATCCCACAGCCAAGGGTGTATATGATATTGATTCTATGCAGCTTCTTCAAACATTAAAACATATGCGCGATGAAAAGAAATTTTTATCCGGAGATGATATATCAGGAGATGTGCCGCTTTTTCTTGGAGCGGCAGCTAATCCTTTTGCCGATCCTTTTGAATTTCGCGTTATCCGACTGGCAAAAAAAATCAAGGCTGGTGCGGACTTTATTCAGACGCAGGCCATCTTTGATGTTCCTAAATTTATCAGATGGATGGATATGGTCAGGGACCGCGGCCTGGATAAAAAGGTACATATTCTGGCCGGAGTAATACCTGTAAAGTCCGTAGGCATGGCACGTTATATGAAGAATAACGTATCCGGATTAAGTGTGCCTGAGGAATTAGTTGATCGGATGGCGAATGCAAAAGATGCAAAAGAAGAGGGCGTAAAAATATGTCTTGAGATTATTGAACAGATAAAAGAGATCAAGGGAATTCATGGTGTTCATATAATGGCTGTTGCCTGGGAAGATATTGTTCCGGGCATTGTGGAAAAGGCAGGACTGATGCCAAGGCCGACCGTATAATATCAGGGATCAGGGCTTAGGGTTGATGGAAACAGAAAACAGGAAAAATTGGCGGATGCTTCAGTTCACGAAAAAAGTCGTGAACCTGAGTAGTTACCAAGCAGGTATATAGGGGGGAAAATAATGACTTTTGAGGTACCAAAGGTTTCTTACACAGGAAAAATAAGGGAAATCCCGTTGGGACGGGAAGGAAATACTATTATTGTTGGTGGTGAATCGTGTTATCCGTTTCATCTATTTGAAGGTGAAATGCCTAATCCTCCGAAGATAGCGATGGAGGTTTATGACAGTGAACCCGAAGACTGGCCTGATACGGCATTGGAACCGTTTGCCGACGTTATTAAGGAGCCGGCTGCATGGGCTCGTAAATGCGTTGACACATATGGGGCGGAAATGATTGCATTGCAACTGGCTAGCACCGATCCCAATGATAAGGACATTTCAGCCGACGAGGCTGCTAAAATCACTAAAGAAGTCTCTGATGCAGTGGATGTTCCAATGATTGTTTTTGGATGTAGCAATGTTGAAAAGGATACTGATGTATTAAAGGCGGTTTGCGAAGTTTGTGAGGGCAGGAACTTGATTATAGGCCCTGTTGCAGAAGGGAACTATCGTGCGATTGGGGCTACGGCTATAGGCTATAAGCATACTGTGCTTGCTTCAACGCCAATTGATATAAATCTCGCCAAGCAGCTTAATATTCTTTTAGGAAATTTAAATGTGCCGGATGAAAAGATTATTATTGATCCGTCAACCGGTGCTTTGGGATATGGACTTGAATATTGTTACAGTGTAATGGAACGGATTCGAATGGCAGCGTTAATTCAGGAAGATGAAAGGCTTCAGTTTCCAATTATTTCTAATCTTGCCAGAGAAGTGTGGAAGACAAAAGAGGTTAAAGTACCTGAATCGGAAGCGCCGCTGCTGGGAGATATGAAAAAGAGAGGTATATTGATTGAGGCCTTAACAGCTCAGTGTGTACTCCTTGCCGGAGCTGATATCCTGGTGATGAGACATCCTGAGGCGATTAGTTTGGTCAAAGAATCAATTAATGATTTAATGGCTGAAAAATAGAAATTTCCTTTTAGCTATCAGCTATTATAGACTTTCAGATAATTAATTTCACAAGGCCAGAAGGAGGAAGGCGTATTAGTTATACGTCGACGACTGATAACACAGTGAAATTAATTATCTGAAAGTCTATAGCTAACTTTATGAGAGGGATAAACAGTGTCTAAGATAATTTGTTCGGCAGCAATTCGAGGTGCCCACAAAATTGTGGGTATGGCAGAGGAAAAATACGAGGAAGCATTGAAGAAATGGGGGCCTGATCAAAAGATCGGCTTTCCGAATACCACGTATTATCTTCCTATTATTTACGGGATGCTTGGAATCCCTGTAGAGACATTGGGAGATGTTCGCCGGATACTGGACAAGTGCAAAGAGCTTGTCCCGCCGCCTGTAAGCGATAAGGTCTGGCTTCCCTACCTGGCTCCTGCACTTGAAGCCGGCATGGCTACCTATTTTGCAGAAGAGATCATTGAGGCGATACTATATTTGGAGCAGCCCGATTTTTACACAAAGGCAGAGGACCCGCTTCCCGACAACATATGGCTGGGAGCAGCCGACGACGTTATAATGCGAAAACGCGGCGTGGAATTTGTTGATGGCACCGCACCGGGGTTTGCTGCGATATTAGGGGCTGCGCCGAGCATTGAGATTGCGGCAAAGATTGCGATAGAGCTTCAAGAAAAGAATCTATATGTGTTTATGTGCGCCGACCACGAAGGCAAAACCATGTCAGAGCAGTTGATAGAAGCCGGAGTTCAGGTCGGTTGGCCTACCCGGCTGGTCTCTTTTGGGTCGAGTTACAGGGCAACCGTGTTTGCCATAGGATTTGCAACACGTGTCGCCATGTCCTTTGGCGGGATTAAGCCCGGAGATTTTAAGGGAAACCTTTATTATAATAAAGAGAGGGTATTTGCCTTTGCAATGCCGCTTGGGACCGTGAGTGATGAGTGGTATGCTAATGCGGCAGGGGGTATTAACTGGGGATTCCCGACCATAGCTGACACACAGATTCCTGAAATTCTTCCGACAGGGATCTGTACGTACGAGCATGTAGTCAGTAATGTCCCCCACGATAAGATTGTGGCCAGGGCTATTGAAGTTCGGGGTCTTAAGGTTTCCATCACCAAAGTGGATATTCCCATGTCTTACGGTCCTGCATTTGAGGGAGAGCGTATCCGCAAGGATGATCTCTATTTTGAATGCGGCGGTGGAAGAACTCTCGGAGTTGAACTGACTGTTTCAAAAGACATGTCAGAAGTTGAAGATGGAAAAGTTGAAATGATTGGTCCTGATCTTGATGAGGTTAAAGAGGGGGATAAACTTCCGTTTGCAATGCTTATAGAAGTGGCCGGCCGGAAGATGCAGTCGGATTTTGAGCCGATATTAGAACGCCAGATCCATCATCTCGTCAATTATGTTCAGGGCATAATGCACATCGGACAGAGAAACATTATGTGGATCAGGGTGGGCAAGGCCGCTGTTGAAAAAGGATTTTTGCTCAAACACCTCGGCACGGTTATGCATGCCAAGTACCATCAGGATTTTGGAGGTATTGTTGATAAAGTCCAGGTTAAGATTTACACAGAAGAAGAAAATGTCAAAGAAGTTTTAGCGCAGGCAAAGAGAGTATATAAAGAGAGAGATGAGAGAGTTGAAGGCATGACCGATGAAATAGAAGAGACCTATTATTCATGTACATTGTGTCAGTCTTTTGCTCCCAGCCATGTATGCATAATTACCCCTGAACGCGTAGGGATGTGCGGCGCTTATAACTGGCTTGACTGTAAGGCTTCTTTTGAGATCAATCCTACAGGCCCGAATCAGCCTATTATAAAAGGGGAATGTACGGAACCCGTTCTTGGACGGTGGAAGGGAGTTACTGATTTTGTAAATAAAGCATCACGCCAGAAAGTTGAGCAGGTAAGCGCTTACAGCCTGATGGATTTTCCAATGACGGCATGTGGCTGCTTTGAGTGTGTAGCCACAATCCTTCCCATGTGTAATGGCATTATGGTAGTAAATAGAGATTCTATGGGAATGACACCATGCGGAATGAAATTTACGACTCTTGCCGGCATGGTAGGTGGTGGAAACCAGACACCCGGTTTTCTTGGTGTAAGTAAACATTATATTTGCAGCAGGAAGTTTTTGCTGGCTGAAGGAGGCTTAAAACGTGTGGTATGGCTTCCAAAAATGCTGAAAGAGGAAATTGCCGAACGCATGAAGCCTATATGCGAGGAAATGGGTATCCCTGATTTTGCGGATATGATTGCTGATGAAACAATTGGAACTACGGAAGAAGAAATTCTTCCTTTTCTTGAGGAGAAAGGGCATCCCGTTCTTACAATGGATCCGTTGATGTAAACGGTTTACGGTTCACGGTTCACGGTTGATCAAAATGTATCAGCCAGAAATTCAGTTCTGTCAGTGGCAAGCAAGTGTGAGAATTAAAGTTTATATTTTGTGTGAGGTTACGTTATTTTCTAACCTCATCGCTATCTAACCGACAACCGTTATAATAAATAGAATGTTTAAATAATCTGTGGAAATCTGCGTAATCTGCGGATGGATTTAAGGAGAAGAATAGTTATGGGACTTTCAGGTATAGAGATTTTTAAAAAGCTTCCGAAGACTAACTGCGGCAAGTGCGGGGTTCCCACCTGTCTGGCGTTTGCCATGAAGCTGGCAACCGGCCAGGCTGAACTCGATGCATGTCCGGATATCTCTGATGATGTGAAAGAAGAGATAGGTGAGGCATCGGCACCTCCTGTAAGAAGTGTAGTTATAGGTACCGGCGACCGTGCAGTAAAGTTGGGCGGGGAAACTGTGTTATTCCGTCATGAAAAACGTTTTGAAAATCCACCCGCATTTACGCTTCTTCTTTCGGATAATATGGATGAAACGGAGATTGCAGCCAGGCTTAAAAAATTTAACGATACTGTCTATGAACGAGTTGGTGTTATATTGAGGCCGGAGCTTGTTGCAATCAAAACAGAGTCAGGAGATGCTTCCAAATTTGGTGCATTAGTTGAGAAAGTTTGCAATGAGACTGATGCAGGTCTGGTATTAATGAACGAAGATGCAGATGCGCTTTCTCAGGCGGCCAGGAGCTGTTCAAACAGAAAACCATTACTTTATGCTGCCAACAAGGATAATTTTGAATCAATGGGCAATCTCGCAAAAGAGCTTTCATGTCCATTAGCCGTTAAGGGCAGCAACCTCGAAGAGTTGTCGGAAGTCTCTGAAAAGTTAATAGCAATGGGATTAAAAGATTTAGTCCTGGATTCAGGGGCAAGGACTGCCAGGCAAGCTTTTGAGGATCAGATTATTATAAGAAGAGCTGCTTTGTTAAAGAAATTTAAACCTTTTGGATTTCCGACGATTGTGTTTCCTTGCGAAATGGCCGATAACTTGATAAAGGAAACCATGATTGCCTGCCAGATGACGGCAAAATATGGCGGTGTAATTGTAATGTCGGAAATACAGGGGCACAGCGTATTCCCGCTTTTGCTTGCAAGCATGAATATTTTTACAGATCCTCAACGTCCCATGGCTGTGGATCAGAAGATCTATGAAATCGGTGCTGCAAATGAAAATTCACCGGTTCTTATTACAGGAAATTTTTCTCTTACCTATTTTATTGTTTCCGGTGAGATAGATGCCAGCCGGGTACCATCCTATCTGTTGATAAAAGACACTGAAGGGCTTTCAGTCTTGACTGCCTGGGCCGCAGGTAAATTTGCAGCCGATACTGTTGCGACCTTTGTTAAGAAATCCGGCATAGAGGAAAAAGTTAAACATCGCAAACTGGTTATTCCCGGTTATCTTGCAACCATAAGCGGAGAACTGGAAGAGGAATTACCTGATTGGGAAATACTCATAGGGCCAAGAGAGGCAAGTCATCTGCCGGCGTATCTAAAGCAGTGGAGTATGTAGCGTAGGGAAAGTGAGAAAGTGAGCAGGGCCTATGGTAGGGGCACGATGCATCGTGCCCCTACTAATACCCAATAACTAATACCCAACGAACCGGAGGTTCCCTATGGTTATCTGTGTTGCAGAAAATATTAATATAATGTCGAAAACAATCGGGCCGGCAATGAAGGAGAGAAATCCCAGGCCTATTCAGGATATGGCTCGTGTACTGACAGAAAATGGCGCGGACTATCTTGATTTGAATATAGGCCCGGCCCGCAAGGGCGGTGATGAGATGATGGACTGGCTGGTAAAAACAGTCCAGGAGGTTAGCGATCTTCCTCTTTCTCTTGATACTACAAATCTCGTCGCTATGGAAGCTGGATTAAAGGCAAATACAAAAGGGAAACCATTGATGAACTCTGTTTCATTACAGCCTGAAAGACTGGAAAAGGGCATTCCAATGGTTACTCAATATAAAGCAGACGTTATAGGACTTCTTTGGGGCAAAGAAGGAATGCCCAGAGATGCAGATGAACGAGCTGCTATGGCCGTTGATTTTATCTATCAGGCAAATGAGGCTGGAATTCCCACCTCAGATATCTGGATTGATCCTATTGCCACCCCGATATGCGTTGATGCTAATCAGGTTTTGTCCGGTCTGGAATTCATGAGCATGTTAGGGGAAATTGTACCCGAAGCCAAATCCATTTTAGGTCTTTCCAATGTTTCCAATGGTGCTCCTGAAGATCTTCGTCCCTACCTTAACCGTACATATATGATAATGCTCATGAAATATGGTCTCTATTCTGCGATTGTTGACGGGTATGACAAGGAATTATTGAGCATTGCCAAGGGAGAAAGACCTGAACATGTGAAACTGGTACATGACATCATGGATGGAAACAAACCCGACCCTGCTTCCTTAGACCAAAAGGAACTGGAACATTATAAAACAACGCGTGTTCTCATGGGCAAGGTTCTTTTTTCAAATTCATGGCTGACGACTTAAAATTGATAATTGATAATGGACAATTATCAATTGAATAGGAATTTTCATTTTATTCAAACGTATGCAGAGTTTCGTCCTACGTTCCTAAGACTTACGTTAGCATGTCAATTATCAATTATTAATTATCAATTATAAAAGATGTCTAAGCTTGAAATAACGATTGACGGCCAAACATTATGGGTTGATCCCGGCACAACAATTTTAAATGCCGCAAATGCGGCAGGGGGCATTATTCCAACGCTATGTTATGTGCCGACAAAGACGGTCGAACATCCCTGCGGTATATGTGTAGTCGAAGTCGATGGCAGAGAGGATTTATTGCCGGCCTGCTCCACTCCTGTGGAAGACGGCATGAAAGTTGCCACTCAAAGTGATCGCGTTATAGACTCAAGGCGGCGCGTTTTAACAAGCATGCTGTCAAGGCATTACGGCGATTGCATTGCGCCATGTACTCAGACTTGTCCAGCCCATATCAATATTCAGGGATATCTCAGCCTGATTGCACGTGGTGAGTTTATTGAAGCCCTGAAACTTATCAAAGAGAAGAACCCCCTTCCGCTTTCCATAGGCAGGGTATGCCCGCATTTTTGTGAATCAAGATGCCGCCGCATTCTTATTGAAGAGTTCATATCTATAAATCATTTAAAACGCTTTGTGGCGGATTATGCTATTCAACATAAAGATACTGATGTCATCCCGCCCGCTCCTTCTTCCGAGCATAGAGTCGCTGTGATAGGGGGAGGTCCTGCCGGGCTTTCCGCTGCTTATTATTTATCACAGATTGGTCATTGTGTAACTATATTCGAGGCCATGCCGCAACTCGGAGGCATGCTTCGTTACGGCATACCTGAATTTCGTCTTCCCAAAAAGATAGTTGACCAGGAAATAGAGAGTATACTCAGAGCAGGGGTGAATACCAGAATGGGGCGGAGGCTGGGAGTTGATTTCACTATTAAAAGCCTTAAAGAGGAAGGTTTTGAGGCTATTTTCTTAGGTATAGGCGCATGGAAAAAACAGCAATCAGGCATTGAAGGAGAGGATCTGGATGGAGTGCTTTCAGGCTCTGATTTTCTTCTCAAGGTAAGCCTTGGGCAGGCTCCTGCAATAGGCAGAAGGGTCGCAGTCATAGGCGGCGGTGATGCGGCTGTTGATACAGCCAGGACTTGCGTGAGGATGGTGGACGTAGACGAAGTCGTTGTTATATATCAGCGTTCAATGATGGAGATGCCTGCAATTCACAGGGAAGTCAAGGAAGCTGAAAAAGAAGACGTTAATTTTATTTATATGACAGGCCTTTCAAAGATTAGCAGGGAAAAGAACTTTCTTAAGCTTGAAACAGTCAGAATGAAATTGAGTGAGCCTGATGAGAAAGGGAGACGTCTTCCCATTCCTTTTTTAGGCTCAGAACAAATTCGTGAAGCAGATACTGTAATTTTGGCGCCCGGACAGATTCCTGACCTTTCATGGATGGAATTGCCGGATGAAAACATAAAACCTCATGTTCTTCCGGGCGGTACCATTATTTCCAGCCCTCAGACATTTCAAACTTCAGAAAAAGGGGTTTTTGCAGGGGGTGATGTCGTCCGTGGTCCCAGAACAGTTATCCAGGCAGTTACCGGCGGCAGAAAGGCAGCTAACGCCATCCATTCATATCTTACCGACACGCCCTTGCCCTCTCCGAAACGCCAGATTAATTTTACTAAGGGTAAAAAGTTTGAAGATGTCGATTTACATAATTTCGAAAATATTACCCTTCGTCTCGGGGAAAAGATGCCGGTCAGGGCGCCGGAAAGGCGTACAAGGGATTTTGACGAAATAGAACTGGGATTCACCGAGGAAACAGCTTTACGTGAGTCTAAAAGATGCTTGCACTGCGGATGCGTGGCTCTTAATAAATGTGAATTGCGCAGCCTGTCCATCGAATACGGGGTTAGATTCCCGGTTTCAAAAATGCTCAAGCGCCGTCAGTATCCGATCGACAGCAGCCACCCCTTTATAGTTATTGATCCGAACAAGTGTATATTTTGCCAGCGCTGCGAGAATAGCTGTGAATATGGAGCCCTTGAGCTGGAAGGAAAAGAGTTTGAAGAGGACGGGTTCCCCGGCATTGTTTCTATTAGAATTAATGACAAATGTGTTTCCTGTGGAGCCTGTGTTGATAACTGTCCAACCGGTGCTCTTGTGAAAGAAAATGTTACCCTGCCTGTTGCAGCAAACGAAATTAAGAAGATTAAAACAGTTTGTCCTTTTTGCGGCTGCGGATGTTCTATTATTTTGAATATTAAAGGCCAGACGATTGTAGAAGTTACCGCAGATTCAAACGATAGTCCCAATTTTGGAAATCTATGCGTCAAGGGCAGATTCGGAAGCGAGTTCGTCCGTCACCCGGACAGGCTTAAGACTCCGCTTGTAAGAAAAGGGGAATATTTCTGGGAGGTGAGCTGGGAAAAGGCGATTTCGCTGATTGCCCGGAAATTTTTGGAGATAAAGGCCAAATCCGGCCCTGATAGTCTGGCTGGTTTGAGTTCGGCAAAGTGTACCAATGAAGAGAATTTTCTTATGCAGAAATTTATGCGAGCGGTTGTTGGTACCAACAATATAGATCACTGCGCCCGTCTCTGACATGCCCCCACTGTGGCCGGGCTGGCCGCATCGTTTGGAAGCGGGGCAATGACCAACTCTATAGCCGATTTTAGAAAGGCCGATGTTATCCTCTTGACGGGGAGTAATTCTACCGAAAACTATCCTGTCATAGCTCTTAATATGAAAAAGGCTATAATTGAGAACAAGACAAAACTGATAGTTGTTGATCCCCGTGAAATTGAGCTGGTGAAATACGCTGAAATCTGGTTGCGCCCCAAACCCGGGACAGATGTGGTCTGGTTAAACGGGATGATGTATATCATCATAGAAGAAGATCTTTATGATGCCTCTTATGTGGCGGAAAGAACCGAGAATTTTATGGCCATGAAAGAGACGGTGATGAAATACAATCCTGAATTTGTTGAAAGACTTACAGGCATACCGTCTGAAGATCTTAAAAAAGCGGCACGCATTTATGCTCAAGCCAAAAACGGCTCTATTGCATATGCTATGGGTATAACCCAGCATGCATTTGGGACAAATAATGTTAAGTCAATAGCAAATCTGGCCATGTTATGCGGCAACGTCGGGATCGAAGGAGGGGGAGTTAATCCTTTGCGCGGCCAGAATAATGTTCAGGGAGCCTGCGATATGGGCGCTCTCCCCAATGTTTTTCCCGGTTACCAGAGTGTTTCCGAACAGAAGAATGTTAAAAAATTTGAAGAGGCCTGGGGCATTAAGCTTTCCTCAAAACCAGGACTTGCTGTAACGGATATGTGGTCTGCCGTTCTTAAGGAAGAGTTAAAAGGTATATATATAATAGGTGAAAACCCTGTTGTAAGCGATCCTAACCTGAAACATGTTAAAGATGTCCTTAAAAAACTGGATTTTTTAGTTGTTCAGGATATTTTCATGACAGAGACAGCCAAACTCGCCCATGTAGTACTTCCTGCTACCAGTTTTGCAGAAAAGGATGGCACATTTACCAATACCGAAAGGCGTGTTCAGCGCGTGAGAAAGGGAATAAAACCTATTGGCGATTCAAGACCCGACTGGAAGATAATATGCAGTTTATCCGAGAAAATGGGAAGCCCGATGAATTATAATCATCCTGAAGATATTATGGAGGAGATTGCCGGCCTTGTGCCGAATTACGGGGGGATTCACTACGAACGGATAGAAAATCATGGACTTCAATGGCCATGCACAAGCTGGGAGCATCCTGGTACGCCATATCTTCATAAAGATAAATTTACCCGTGGAAAAGGCCTGTTTCAATCAGTTGAATTTATCCTTCCAAACGAGCTTCCAAATAAAGAATATCCCTTCCTTCTTTCAACCGGAAGAGAACTCTATCATTACAACAGCGGCACTATGACCCGCAAGGTTAAGGGACTCCATACAATTTCACCTGAAGTTATTGCGGAAATTCATCCTTTGGACGCTGAGAAAAAGGGAATAGAAAACAAAAATATAGTTAAGATCACATCCCGCCGTGGAGAGATTAAAGCCCGTGTCAGTATTACAAAAAGAAGCCCCGAAGGAACTGTTTTTATACCATTCCATTTTGGGGAAATGCCAGTTAATCTCTTAACCAACGACGCCCTCGATCCTGTAGCGAGAATACCCGAGTTCAAAGTCTGCGCAGTCAGTATTGAGCGGGTTTAGCCTGTATTTCTCATAAGCCTATTCCATAACATCCGTCCTACCATGGCGGGGCTCAAAAAGTTTCCGCCCCACCCAAGTCTTTATGTTTTTATCGTGAAAAAGCACGAACCCTTTGATCCAGCTTATGTAAGTACACTCGGAGCGAAAAGCAAAGTGTTTCAAACGCATGATATCGCGTATCTGATCCAGTAGTTTATGGGGTTTTTGTGATTATAAAATTCTTGCTTTTGCATGAAAAATAAGGTCATATTTATATACAATTGGAATCAAGAAATAATCTATTAATATCAAAGATCATTGATTTATTTCTTAACAATTTAAATTGTTCGCATAAATATTGGAGCATATATGCCAGAAATTTCGAGATTTTTCGGTATAATAATACGAATGT
>JAUWFS010000015.1:0-28089 GCA_030606805.1 Deltaproteobacteria bacterium | reverse complement strand
CTAAGCTCATCATCGATAACCAGTATTTGTTGGGATTTATTTGACATCAAATAAAATCTTTCCTCCGACCATGGTTAAAACTGCTTTACCTTTTATATCCCAGCCATTGAAAGGAGTGTTCCGGCTGAGCGACTGGAATTTGCTGGAATCAATTTTATATGAAAGGTCCGGGTCAATGATACTAATGTCAGCGGGTCTTCCGGCTGTTATCCCTGTGTCGAGCCCCAAAATTTTTGCCGGATTTGTTGACATCTTTTCAACAAGGCCTGTTAATGAGATTACACCATCGTGAACAAGCTTTAACGATAGAGAAACAGAGGTTTCAAGTCCAATAATACCGTTTGCCGCCTGGTCGAATTCCACCTCTTTTTCAATGTAAGAATGGGGCGCGTGATCAGTTGCTATAACATCTATAGTGCCATCTGCCAGTCCTTTTAGAATTGCTTCTCTATCCTGGCTGGAGCGCAGGGGAGGATTCATTTTTGCATTGGTATTATAATCTTTTATTGCATCTTCGGTCAGTGTAAAATAATGTGGCGCGGTTTCAGCAGTTACCTTTACTCCTCTTTTCTTTGCATTTCTTATCGCCAGTACCGATTCCTTTGTGCTGACATGAGCAATGTGGATGCGGCTTGCTGTTAGTTCGCAAAGAGCTATATCCCGCATAACCATTATGCTTTCAGCAGCATTGGGTATTCCAGCCAGTCCCATGCTTGTTGCAACAGCGCCTTCGTTAACTACTCCATTCGCAGCAAGGTCAAGGTTTTCGCAGTGAGAGATAATGGGCATATTGAATCCCTTTGCATATTCCATAGCCCTTCGCATAAGCTGACTGTTACTTACAGGGTTGCCGTCATCAGAAAACGCTATTGCCCCTGCTTCTTTTAACTCTCCATATTCGCACAGAGATTTTCCATTTAAGCCTTTACTTATTGCAGCAACCGGATAAACCCTGACTGTATCTGCAACCCCTGCTTTTTTTAATATATATTCGGTTATCTGCCCGTTGTCGTTAACCGGATTTGTGTTCGGCATTGGGCAGATCGCTGTAAAACCGCCATGGGCAGCCGCCAGGCAGCCTGATTTTATTGTTTCTTTATATTCATGACCCGGCTCACGCAAATGAACGTGCATATCGATAAGGCCTGGAGTAACTATTTTGCCGGAAGCATCAATAACTTCAACCCCTGATCCCTGCTCTTCAACCCCTGACCCCTGCTCTTTTATTTCAGCTATTTTCCCATCTTTAATGAGAATATCCACGATTCCGTCTAAGTTTCCGGGATCAATGACTCTTCCGCCTTTAATCAGCACCAGCATTTCGTGCACCTCCTGATACCAGATATAAAAGGGCCATGCGGACGGCAACGCCATTTGTTACCTGATCAAGAATTATTGAATACGGGCCATCCACAACTTCATAAGCTATTTCAACTCCCCGGTTGACAGGTCCCGGGTGCATTATCAGCACATCGCTTCGTGCGTTTTCCACCCTTTTTTTTGTAAGTCCATAGACTTTTGAGTATTCACGTTCGGTAGGGAACAAAAAGCTTTTTTGTCGTTCCTTTTGTATTCTCAGCATCATTATAACATCAGCATCGCATATAGCCTCGTCCACATTATAACTAACTGATGCGCCAAGAGATTCTATGCCTTTTGGAATCATGGTCGGAGGACCTGCGATTACAACCTCGGCACCCATTTTTGTAAAGCCTGTAATATTTGATCTTGCCACCCTGCTGTGTGATATATCTCCAATTATTGCGATTCGCAGCCCTGAAATTTTTCCCTTCTTTTCCCTGACCGTCATCAGGTCAAGGAGCGCCTGGGTCGGATGAGCATGCATGCCGTCTCCGGCATTGATAATAGAGGATTTAACCAGACGTGCAAGCAGGTGGGGAGTACCTGCGGATGAATGCCGTAATACAATGATATCAGGATTCATGGCTTCAAGAGTTTTTGCCGTGTCTGCAAGGGTTTCCCCCTTTACAATGCTGCTTGTACTCGCGGCTATTGACAGGCTGTCGGCACTCAGCCTTTTTGCGGCAATATCAAAAGATATGCGTGTCCTGGTACTGGGCTCATAAAAGAATAAAACTACTGTTTTACCCCTCAAAGTTGGAACTTTTTTAATTGGCCTTATCGAAATTTCTTTCATTTTGTATGCTGTATCCAGAATCAGGTTGATTTCGTCAACAGAAAGGGACTCCATGTCCAGAATATCTTTTTTTGTAAACCGCATTATTCGCCTGTTTTATTCTAAAATTTTCCCAATTCTGCCCCATCTGACCCCGAAATTGTCATTATCCCAGGACCAATATATTATAAAAGCCCTTCCCTTAACATCTTTCAGATCCACAAAGCCCCAAAACCTGCTGTCATAGCTGTGATCACGGTTATCTCCCATTACAAAAATCGAATCTTCAGGTACTGTAACCGGTCCGAAATTATCTCTGGGCTGCATGGCTTTTGGAATTATATGAAGATCCGTATAAATCGCATAGTCTTGTTCAAGATGCTTTTTGTTTACATAGAGTTCCTTGTTCCGGATTTCAATAACATCTCCAGGGACACCTATTGTTCTTTTAATAAAATCCTTTTCAGGGTCCTCCTTGAATTTAAAAACAACGATGTCTCCTCTTTGAGGATTTTTGTATGGAATGATCGTAGTACTGGTAAACGGAAGTTTGACTCCGTAAATAAATTTGTTTACCAGGATGTGATCTCCAATTTGAAGAGTATTTTTCATTGAGCCGGAAGGAATTTTAAAAGCCTGAATTATAAAAGTCCTTACGAATAAGGCGATTATAATCGCCAGAGTTATTGCTTCAATGTTTTCTCTGAGATTGCTTTTTTTAGGTTTGATTTCCTTTTTTGATGAGTTTATCTGTTTCAAATTAATTTATCCCTTTAGTTAGTGCCTCGAAAGGCCACAGCTTATAATTTATAACCTTCCGAGGTATATAAATAAAAGTCTCAGTACAATATTACTGTAAACGCCTGCCATCAGATCATCCATAACAACACCGGTACCTCCGGCAAATCTTCTTTCTATATACCGAATTGGAAAAGGTTTCAAGATATCAAAAAATCTGAATGTTACAAAACCGGCAGCAATGGAAATTATATTAAATGGCAGGCCAAGAAGCGCTATCATAATACCTGCTATTTCATCAATTACAATACATCCTGGATCGTTTTGTTTTAATATTTTTTCAGCTCTGTTCGATATCCATATGGCAAAAAAAATAAATATTAAAATAAACAGAATAGCAACCGATAATTTGGTTTTAGATAGAAGAAAACAAATGGGAAGCCCCACGATGGATCCAAAAGTACCAGGTGCAAAAGGAATGTAGCCGGCAAAAAAACCGGTCGCAAGCACCATGACCGATTTGTCTTTAAAATTCATGCACAGGTTCTATAAGCAGGTATGAGTTTTGTCAAGGTATTGTTAGCTGGTAAGCTCACTATTTCAACAGCTTCTTTCGATATAGTGTCATATACAATTTTTAACGGGATACCTCTTTCTATGGCGATTTTTTTACAAACTTCGTATTCAGGCACAAGCCGCACAGATCCGTTTGGATCTTTTATGCGTTTTATTTGGACATCGCCATAACTCGTTTTTATAGTTATATTCTCCCGAGCAAGTTTAAATCTTTGAACATCATAATATCTTACACCTAATGATGTGGTTTCAGATAAAATACGATTTATTATACTTTTTTTTCTATTTTCCATACACAGAACCTGAATCATTGTGCCCGGTCTATTTTTTTTCATATACACAGGAATCAAGTAAACATCTATAGCTCCTTCTTCAAACAGGCGATCCATCAAGAAGCCAAAAAATTCCGGATTCATATCATCAATACACGTCTCAACTACTGAAACCCTGTCTTTTTGAAAGTCTGAAGTAAGTGTCTCTTTTGTTCCAATAATAATCCGCAAAAGATTCGGTATTGTTTTAAGGTCGCGCTTTCCTGCCCCATATCCTGCTTTTTCAACTATAATGTCTGGAATTTCTTCAAAGGAGTCAGCAATAGAGGCAATAATTGCCGCGCCGGTCGGCGTAACCAGCTCGTGCGGAATTTCTGTCCCATAAACAGGAATTCCTTTCAGGATTGAAAGGGTTGCAGGAGCAGGAACGGGCAGTGTCCCGTGTTGACAGGAGACAAAACCATTGCCTAAAGGAATTCTCGATGAAACTATTTTTTCAATACCCAGATATTCCAGACAAAGAGCTGTCCCTACAATATCTACGATAGCGTCAATGCCCCCCAGTTCATGAAAATGAACTTTTTCTTTGGGCTGTCCGTGTATTTCAGATTCAGCTATTGCAAGCCTTTCAAAAATTTCAAGACTCTTTTCCCTTACGTTTTGAGACAGAGGGCTGTTTTGGACAAGAGCTTTGATCTCAGAATAATGCCTTGATTTTATATTATCCTTTGAAATGACATGAACACTTTGGGCTTTAATTCCACTTCGGGAAATTGATTCAACAGATAAATCAAAACCTTTTAATGGGAGTTTTTCAAGGGAATCCTTCAACCAGTTTAAAGGAACTCCAATGTCGATAAAGGCTCCCAGTGTCATGTCGCCGCTTATGCCGCAGAAACAATCAAAATAGGCTAACATATTATAATTCCTTGGAATGAACTCTGATTATTTCAAGTAAAAGTTCAACTGTACGAACCATATCATCAAGTTTTATAGACTCACGCACTGTATGCATATCCCGCATCCCGGTTCCGAGAACGCCGACAGTAATACCTTTTTCAAAGAAAATATTTGCGTCTGCGCCTCCGCCGCTTATCTTGGAAGCCATATTTCTTCCAAGATTTTTAGCGGCTTTACGTGCAAGAGCTACAACAGGGGTATCGTCAGGAATGTTAGTTAATGGAAATTCATTTTCAATGGAAATTTCAAGACAAGGGAGTTTATCATCTGAAACAGGATTTTTATAATCATCAACAACAGTTTTGAAAGATGATACTATTTCAGCCGTAATTTTTCTTAGCTTTTCTTTATCATGGCTTCTGGCCTCACCTTTAACAGTAACCATGCCTGGAACTATATTTGTGGCTATTCCGCCTTTGATTATGCCGATGTTGCATGTAGTTTCATGGTCGATTCTGCCGATATCAAGGGCTGCTATAGCCTTGCTTGCAAGACAGATGGCATTTATCCCTTTTTCAGGCGCAGCCCCTGCATGGGCATCTTTGCCGTGTATTTTAAACTCAATACGGTTTGCAGCAGGTGCCCGTGTGACTATACCTTCTGTATCGGTGGCATCCAGCGTATAGCCGTAGCTTGCTGTAATCAGGCTGTAATCAAGATGTTTGGCGCCTAAAAGGCCTATTTCTTCGCAGATCGTGAATACAAGCTCTAAATTGCCATATTCAAGATTATTTTCCTGGAGAATTCTTATGGTTTCTATTATGATGGCGATACCGCTTTTATCATCTGCTCCGAGAATTGTTGTTCCATCGCTTGTAAGGATTCCGTCTTTGAATATAACAGATATTTCTTTGCCGGGATTGACGGTGTCCATGTGAGCATTAAGAAGCAGTGGGGGGCATTTGGTATTTCCCTTGAATCCGGCAATAAGATTCCCAGTATTGCTCCCTGTTTTTTCTCCGGCATTGTCAACAAAAGTTTCCGCACCCATTGACTCAAGTATTTCACTGATTTCTCGGCAAATGCGTCCTTCATCTTTTGAGACGCTGTCAATTCTTACCAGATGAGTGAATGTTTCCAGCAGTCTATCTTTATTTATCATTTTATTACCTGAGTCTTGCATAAAAATTAATGAGAAACCGTTCTTTAATGATAACCAGCGGGTTTAGCAAAATTCAGGTGTTAACCTGTATTTTTTTACGATGGAATTTTTTTGCCAAACCATTTTTTTAATACTTGTTGAAAGAATAATAATATATTATGTAATTGTAACTACTCAGGTGGATAGGCTGAAGGCTGAAAACTGTTAGGGAAAAGCGCATTTTGAAGCCATGTTTGGCGCAAGAATCAGATGTTTCCGCTAAAGTACGGCAAACGTGCTCTTCTGACCCCTTCAGCCTTCAGCCTAAACAGCTTCAGCCTGACTACGTGAGTAGTCACATGTAATTTTATTATCGGAAGTGCGCAGCTCACTGGTGGGGCTCCCGGACTTCAAATCCGGTGTGGGGCGCTAAAACCGTCCCGGGTGGGTTCGATTCCCATGCACTTCCGCCAACTAATTTATTGATATCCATCACGATTCGATCCTTTGAATGCCCTGAAGTCGTTAGATTTTTTCCTTTCTGTCCTCTCAACAGAAAAGGAAATCCATATTCTCTTTGCGTTCTCTGCGTCTTTGCGGTGAATTATCGAAAATCAATATGTGCGTATCTCTCACATCCATATAATAAATATGGCACATTGCCTATGCTTTTTCAATTAGAACTTGTACCAGTATTTCAGTGATTTAAATTCTTTCCGTTTTCCTTTTCTGTGCATAAAAAATATTTTCAGCGCTGTGTCAATATGACATTTTTTACTTGTCATTTTGGCACGGATATGGCATTTTAAATCAAATCTTAAATAATAGGGGGTAAGATGCCGGTTACAGAGAAAAGATTTCAAACCAGAATGCCATATCATGTACATGATAAACTTGTGCATGCTTCTGAGCTTTTAGGGGCAACGTTGAATCAATTCATAATTCAGTCCGCTCTTGAAAAAGCTCAGTCAATACTTGAACAAGAGCGAGTGTTAAAACTCACTCAAAAGGATGCTGAGATTTTTTTTGAAGCAATTGAAAATCCTCCTCAGCCAAACGAAGAGTTGGTTAAAGCGGCCATAGCATATAAGCGGGAGTTCCTTGATGATTGACTTTGTTGAGCTGAACCGCACTCACAACCGTGATAATTTTGATTGTGGAATTGAGGAATTAAATTATTTCTTAAAGAATTTTGCAAGACAAAATCTTAAAAAGGGACTATCCCGAACTTTTGTAGTAGTAGATAAAAATATTCCTGAAGAAGTATTGGGATTTTATACTTTATCCTTATTTGAGTTGTCATCTGAAAAGCTTCCCAAAAAATATGCTAAGAAGTACAAGGGAAAAATTCCTGCTGTAAAACTTGCCAGATTAGCAACGGCAAAGGGCAAGCAGAATCAAGGATTAGGCAGGCATATGCTTATTAATGCTATCATGCGAGTTGTGTCTATTTCAGAACACGCAGGAGTAATAGGCTTTTTTGTGGATGCAAAAAATAAAGCTGTAGAACGATACTATCAAAAATTTGGTTTTATTTCTTTACCTGATCATCCCTTAGAATTATTTTTACCATTTGCTACTCTTCAAAAAATGTACGAGATTGTAGTTTCGGGAAATATGAGTAATGCAAAAAATAATAAACGGATGATGACCGACTGAAAAAGCCAAGGAATACAAGATGCACTTTTAGTTTGCTGATAACTGCCACCCGATTCCTGAAGTCTGCTACAAATATGAATGCTGATTCTAAACCAAATATTATTGTGATTTGTGGCCCAACCGGTTTGGGCAAGACCGCTGTTTCAATTGAGCTCGCATTGGAGTTGCATGGAGAGATTATCGGTGCTGATTCAATGCAGATATACAGATATATGGATACAGGCACGGCTAAGCCGACACTTGATGAGCAGGCTCGAGTGCCTCACCATTTAATAGATGTTGTTGACCCTGATGAGCCTTTTGATGCCGCCATGTTTGCGAAGATGGCCGGCGAGATGATAATGAAGCTGCATGCTGATGGAATTGTTCCATTTGTTGTCGGGGGCACCGGTCTTTATATTAAAGCCCTTGTGCATGGTTTGTCCCATGCAGGGCCGGCAGATACGGATATCCGAAAGCGTCTAAAAGAAGCGGAATTGCTTTATGGTTCCGGATTTCTTTATGAGAAATTAAGCAAATGTGATCAGGAGGCAGCGGAAAGGATACATCCGAATGATACATACAGGATAATCAGGGCTCTTGAGGTGTATGAAACAACCGGCATGGCTATTTCGCAATACAGCAAAGACCACGTGTTTGAAAAAAGACGGTTTAATGTTTTGAAAATAGGTCTCCATATGGAGAGGGAAGCCCTGTACGATCGTATTAATCAAAGAGTTGATGCAATGATAGGGGAGGGGCTTGTTGATGAGGTGAAGATGCTGCTCAACAGGGGTTATTCTGAAGACCTCAAATCCATGCAGTCAATAGGTTATCGTCACATGGTTGATTTTATTAAAGGCCGTATTACCTGGGAAGAGACTGTTCGTACATTGAAACGGGACACCAGAAGATATGCAAAGCGCCAGATGACATGGTTTAAGGCTGATCCTGAAATTGTATGGGCAGAACCAGAACAGATAGATTATATTAAAGAAATAATAATAAATTTCTTGCAAGCGGAGAAGAGATAATAAAAATATAGATGAATAAAAAATGCCTGAAGTTAAGGAATTCTGCCATTTGATATAGATTTCTTAAGTCATTAATATACTTTAGCTCACTTTAGGCACTTATGTTCGCACCAAAGGGGCGTTAATTAATAATGAAAATAGCTATTGCACAGGTAAATACAGTAATTGGTGATTTTAAGCATAATTTTGACAAAATGATCTATTTTGCCAATAAGGCAAAAGACCTTTTATGCGATCTGGTGGTATTTCAGGAGCTGGTTATTACAGGTTATCCGCCCCGCGATCTTCTTGAAAAAAAGGATTTTGTTGATGCCAATCTTGCATGGCTGGATAAGCTTGTCGGCTCAATAGATGGGATAGGAGTTATTTGCGGGTTTGTTGACAAAAATTCAAAAGATGAAGGGAATCGTCTTTATAATGCAGCCGTGCTTTTTGAAGATGGCAAAATACTGCATAAGGCATATAAAGGACTTCTTCCAACCTATGATGTTTTTGATGAAAGAAGGTATTTTGAACCAGGCCGGTCATTCGGAGCTTTTCCGTACAAAGGACGCAGAATAGGGCTGACCATCTGTGAAGATGTCTGGAACGACAAAGACTTTTTCAGTAAAAGAATATACCATATAGATCCTTTGTCTTTGATGATAGAAGATGGCGCTGACCTTATAATAAACATATCGTCTTCTATTTTCCATGCCGGCAAGAGAGAGCTCAGGTGGAAGATGCTTGGCGCCGTGGCTAAAAAATACAGCGTTCCCATAATATATGCAAATCAGGTGGGTGGAAACGACAGTTTTATTTTTGACGGAATTAGTACTGTTTTTGATCGCAATGGAAAGGTGATTGCCAGAGGCCGTGATTTTAAAGAAGACCTTGTAGTTTGTGATTTAAAAGATTCTGAACCATCAGGTGATATGCATCCTGTTTCGGATTCAGAGACGGAATCTCTCCTAAAAGCTTTAATTGTGGGGACCCGGGACTATGTAAAGAAGTGTGGATTTTCAAAGGTGGTTGTAGGATTGAGCGGCGGGATTGATTCTGCATTGACCGCATATATCGCTGTGATGGCGCTTGGCCCTGAGAATGTAATGGCTGCATTTATGCCGTCACAATATACTTCCGGAGAAAACTTCGAGGATACAAAGGAACTCGCGGAAAATATCGGAATAGAGCTGGTGCATATTCCAATAGACAATATTTTTAAAGAATTCCTGAACTTGCTTTCACCTTCTTTCAATGAGAGCGATCCCGGTATTACAGAACAGAATATACAGGCTCGAATCAGGGGCACCATTCTCATGGCTCTGTCAAACAGGCACGGTTCGCTTCTTCTTTCCACAGGAAATAAGTCAGAGGTTGCGGTTGGCTATTGCACCCTGTATGGCGATATGAGCGGAGGGCTTGCTGTAATTTCAGATGTTCCAAAGACACTGGTCTATGAACTTGCCCGCTATATAAATACAGATAAAGAATATATTCCAAAACGCATAATTGAAAAAGCGCCTTCTGCGGAGCTAAAGCCGGGCCAGCTTGATCAGGATGACCTGCCGCCTTATGAAATACTTGATTCCATTTTAAAGGGATACATAGAAGACTTCAAAAGCGTTGAAGAGCTTCTTGATATGGGATTTGACAGGAAGCTTGTGAAGGATATTATTTCAAGGATTGACAGGAATGAGTACAAGAGGCATCAGGCGGCTCCGGGTCTTAAGGTTACATCAAAGGCATTTGGTTATGGAAGGAGATATCCCATCGCCAAAAAGATTGCACCCTATAGACTTTCAGATAAATAATTTCACTGTGTTATCAGTCGTCGACGTATAACCAATACGCCTTCCTCCTTCTGGCCTTGTGAAATTAATTATCTGAAAGTCTATATCAGCCGGAACCTGGCACCTGATCGCTGAGACCCGAAAGGAGTTCAATGTCTTCCTTTGAACCCGTTTATATTGAAACCCATAAAAAGGGATTGCTTAAAAAAAAGATAAAAAAGGCACGTGAAATAATGAAGGCCTGCGTCCTGTGCCCCAGAAAGTGTGCAGTTGACCGCCTTTCCGGCGAACTGGGCGTATGCAGGACAGGTGAGAAAGCTTTAGTATCAAGCTATCATCAGCATTATGGAGAAGAAGCACCTCTTGTCGGCAAAAACGGCTCCGGCACAATATTTTTTACTTTTTGTAATTTGCTGTGTATTTTTTGTCAGAATTACGATATCAGCCACGGAGGTGAAGGCGAGGAGGTAACAGACAGGCAGATAGCCGGCATGATGATTAATCTTCAAGATTTGGGCTGCCACAATATCAATTTTGTTACTCCCTCCCATGTTGTGCCTCAAATACTCTCTGCTGTTGAAATTGCTGTCGAGGAAGGCCTGAATGTACCCTTAGTTTACAATACAAGCGGATACGACAGGGTAGATACTTTAAAACTGCTTGAAGGCGTAATAGATATTTATATGCCTGATTTTAAATTCTGGGACCCTGAAGTTGCCGGGCTTACATGCAATGCAGAAAATTATCCTGAGATTGCCCGCAAGGCGGTAATCGAGATGCACAGACAGGTTGGAGACCTTGTTGTAGATGAATCAGGCATCGCAAAGAGGGGACTTTTGATAAGACACCTTGTTCTTCCCGGCGGCCTTGCAGGAACGCGCGATATAATGAGATTTATAGCAAATAAAATCTCAAAAAACACCTATGTAAACATAATGCCCCAGTACAGGCCATGCGGCAGAGCCTATGAAGTAAAAGAACTTTCCGAGTCGCTTTCAACAGAAGATTTCAAAAAAGCATTGAAAATGGCGGAAGAAGAAGGGGTTACAAGGCTGGATATGCGAAGACGCTCTTTTGGTTTATGGTAATGGTAGCCGTTCACGGCTTGAAACTTGAAATTGGAAAGTAGAAATCAGGGAGAGATGAAACGAGTTTACGAGTTGGATGTTTACAAACTGGCAGAAGAGTTATCAGATATGGTCTGGCAGGACTTTGATAAGGAACTGGGACGAAATAACTTCCTCAACTATGCATCACAGCTTCAGGGACATGGGGACGGGCTTGACTAACCCCCATGCCCTGGCGGGCACAAAAAAAACAAAATTAGTTTCTGTGTTCTCCGGGGTAGAGGTGGTATTCAAAAAGTATTTTCTATTAGTTCAAAAACTTTATCTATTGCCTTATCAAGCAGTTCCGGCTTTGTCCCACCGGCCTGGGCCATATCCGGTCTTCCGCCTCCGCCGCCGCCTACTATTGCCGCAACCTGTTTGACAATATTCCCTGCGTGGAAGCGATCAACAAGATCTTTTGTAACTACTGTGATGAGCAGCACTTTTGGTCCTGTATTGCAGCCAAGCACAACTATTCCTGACTTTATTTTTTCCTTGAACTTATCGGCCAGGTCTCTCAATGCAGCAGGATTATCAACTGAAACCTTTTTTGCAATCACTTTAATGTTGTTTATTGATTTAATATCATCTTCAATTCTGTCTGTCGATCTGGAAGCCATCTGTGTCTTTAATCTTTCAACTTCTTTTTCAAGATACTTATAGTCAGCCAGGATTTTCTCAACTTTTTGCGTTAAAGCTTCAGGCTTTTCTTTGACCCGGCGGGCTGTATTACGGAGTATATTTGAAGTTTTTTGTGTATACATCAATGCGGCATCGCCTGTTAATGCCTCAATTCTCCTGACTCCGGATGCCACACTGGATTCCCCGATTATCTTAAAGAGTCCTATGTGGCCGGTATTTTTTGTATGAATTCCACCGCAAAGCTCTTTGCTGAAATCGGCAAGAGAAACAACCCTGACTCTTTCGCCATATTTTTCCTCGAAAAGTGCCGTAGCGCCGGATTTTAAGGCATTTTCCGCATCCATTTCCTCAATTTGTACAGATACATTCCGACGTATTCTTTTGTTCACGAGTGTTTCAATTTTATCAAGGGTGTCCGTATCAACCTGAGAAAAATGAGTAAAGTCAAACCGGAGCCTGTCAGGAGCCACAAGCGAACCCGCCTGTTTTACATGGTCACCAAGAATCCGCCGCAGAATAGAATGCAGTATATGAGTTGCAGTATGGTTGCAGGCAATTGCATCACGTTCATTTTTGTCAACAGTTAAGATGACATTATCTTCCTTTTTAATATTCCCTGAAATGATTTTTCCTTTGTGTATTATCAGACCGGTTGGGTCTTTAATTGTGTAAGAAACATCCATTTCAAGATTCGGGCCTGTTATTTTGCCTTTATCACCTACCTGGCCTCCTGATTCAGCATAGAAAGGTGTAAAATCGGTTACAACTTCTATTTCTGTTCCGCTTGAAGCTTTTTGAACTTCATTGCCGTCTTCCACGATAACAAGGACCTTTGCATTACAGGATAGTTTGTCATAACCAACAAACTCGGGTTTTATTCCTTTGGCCGATAGTTTCTTATAGGCATCACTGATTTCTGAAAAGGCTGCGATAGATCTGGATTTGGCGCGTTGGCCTTCCATGGCGTTATTAAATCCCTGTATATCAAGGCTGATATTTTTGTCTCTGACCACGTCTCTGACTATATCAAGAGGGAATCCGTAGGTGTCATACAGTTTGAATATTAATTGTCCGGGAATTTCTTTTTGACCTTTTGCTTTTATATCTGAAAGTGTATCGTTGAGAAGTTTAAGGCCATTGTCTAAAGTATCTGAAAATCTGACCTCCTCATTTTTTATTACATTTGTAATAAAAGCATCAGCTTTTGAAAGTTCCGGATATACAGGCTTCATTATGTCAAATACAACACTTGCAGTTTTATGAAGAAAAGGTTTTACAAGACCTATATGACGTCCATATCGGATAGCTCTTCGTATTATGCGGCGCAGTACATAGCCCCTTCCGTCATTGGACGGCAGTATCCCGTCTCCTATGAGAAATGCAGCGGCCCTGCTGTGATCGGCAATTACTTTCATTGCTATATCATCTTCAGATGAATCTCCAAGCCGCTTTTCAGAAAGGCTTTCGGTTTTATTTATTATAGGAATTATAAGATCGGTTTCATAGTTTGTAGGTACATCCTGGATGATGGAAACTATTCTTTCAAGCCCCATACCGGTATCAATACTGGGTTTTGGAAGAGGAGTCATTTTGCCTGAAGCATCCCGGTTAAACTGCATAAATACTAGATTCCAGATTTCAAGATATCTGTCACATTCACATCCTGCACTGCAATCCGGCCTGTCGCATGCAAACTTTTCTCCCCTGTCCATGAGTATTTCAGAACAAGGTCCGCACGGGCCTGTGTCGCCCATAGACCAGAAGTTGTCTTTTTCTCCGAACCTGACAAGCCTGTCTTCGGGCACACCAATATTTTTGTTCCATATTTCATAAGCTTCATCATCATCTATAAATACAGAAACTATTAATTTCTCTTCCGGCAGGCCGTATCCATTGATAAGTAAATCCCAGGCAAACTCAATACCCTTTTCCTTGAAATAATCACCAAAAGAGAAATTGCCAAGCATTTCAAAAAAAGTATGATGCCTCGCAGTATAACCTACGTTTTCCAGATCATTATGTTTACCCCCGGCTCTTACGCATTTCTGAGATGAAGCCGCTCTGACATAGGTTTTCTTTTCTTCACCGAGAAATGTCCGTTTAAATTGCACCATTCCTGCATTGGTGAATAACAGAGTCGGATCGTCTTGAGGCACAAGGGATGAGCTTCTCACAATCTTGTGGTTATGCTTTTCAAAATATTCAAGGAATTGTCTACGAATTTCGTTGCCAGTCATTTTCATAAGTTACTGCTTACTCGTTATTGGTTATTAGTCCCTGTCCACTGGTCATTGTTTACTGCTTCCTGCTTACTGCCTACTTCTTACTGCCCCCTGGTCCCCGATCCCTGCCCCCTGCCTTTTCGCTTTCTTCTTTTTGCGTGAGACCCAGTTTTTCTCTAACTTTTTTCAAAGCTGAATTATAAATGTCCGGATTTTCATTCAAGAATTTCTTTACGTTTTCACGGCCCTGTCCTATTCTTTCTCCATCATATGAATACCAGGAACCGCTTTTGTCAACCACTCCTGTCTCAACTCCCATGTCAAGAAGGTCTCCAGCCTGAGATATACCTTCACCATACATTATATCGAATTCAGCCTCCTTAAAAGGGGGGGCCATTTTGTTTTTGACAACACGTGCTCTGGTTCGGTTTCCTATGACTTCCTGCCCGTCTTTGATGGCGCCTGTCCGCCGGATATCGATTCTTACCGATGAGTAAAACTTGAGAGCATTACCTCCGGTAGTTGTTTCCGGATTTCCGAATACAACTCCTATTTTCATTCGTATCTGATTAATGAAAATTAATGAGGTCATGGTTTTGCTTATTGAGCCGGTAAGCTTTCTTAATGCCTGCGACATCAGTCTTGCCTGAAGCCCCATGTGCGAGTCACCCATTTCGCCTTCTATTTCCGCTCTGGGAACGAGAGCAGCGACTGAATCAATGACTAATATATCCATTGCTCCGCTTCTTACAAGCATATCTGTGATTTCAAGGGCCTGCTCGCCGGTATCAGGCTGGGCAACTAAAAGTTCATCGCAATTTACACCGAGTTTTCTTGCATAAGTGGTATCAAGCGCATGCTCAGCATCTATAAAAGCTGCAATGCCGCCCTGTTTTTGAGCAGATGCAACAGCATGAAGTGCGAGTGTTGTTTTGCCGGATGATTCCGGGCCATAAATTTCAATAACTCTACCCCTTGGAAGTCCGCCTACACCCAGTGCTTTGTCTAGTGCGATTGAACCCGAAGGTATTACAGGGACATCAATTATTGCCTTGCTGCCCAGCTTCATAATAGCGCCTTTGCCAAACTGACGTTCTATCTGAAGCATGGCGGTTTCGGCTGCTTTTTGCTTGTCCGGTGAAGTATCCATGATATTCTCCTGTTTCAGACCTTGTTAATTATCAATAACCATTTTCCTGCCTAACTATTTCCGTAATTGTTCACGGAACGTTGAAATTAGAAACTTGGCCTTCATGCTTTTGTACAGTTCTTCCCAATTTCCAATTTCTATTTTAATCTCTCCCTAATTTCTACTTTCCAATTTCAAATTTCAAGCCGTGAATGGTTAGGAACGTGGACGAAATAACTTCCCCAACTATAAATCACAGCTTCAGGCCGCCTTTGTCCGGTCTCAGATCACAAAAATATTGAAATAGCTCGCTATTCCTTCAACTTTTGTGATCTGAGATCGAACAAATTCGACCCAAATCTGTGCGCCTACTTGAGGAAGTTAATTCGTCCACGTTCCTTACCTATTTCCCTATTCGACCAGTTTCCCACTCAACCGTTTTCCCATAAGCTCTGTATAAACAGAGCCGGTTGATTTAAGTTCGCTTTTAAATAAAAAAATCTTATCAGCAATAAATAATTCTGATTCAAATTTTTCAAATTTTTTTATTACATCCAGGAGTTTTTTGGTATTAATTTTCCCCTTTATTCTGCCAAGTGTCAGATGCCCTCTAAATGGTCTTTTTTCCCTTGGGAATCCGAGTTCTTCTAAATTTTCTTCAATGTCATTTTGTATGCCGACAAGTTTTTCAATCTGCCCCGTAAGCCCCACCCATATAACACGTGGACGTTTAATGCCGGGGAATACTCCAGTACCTTTTACTCCAAGTGATACAGGAGGATGACTGTTAACGGCATCTATTATTGCTTCACTAACCTTTTCAATGTCAGTATAATTAATATCCCCTAAGAATTTAAGTGTAAGGTGGATATTTTCCGGATTAACCCATCTTGCCTTAAAAGCATAAGATTTAAATCTGTTCTGAATTTCACTGATAGAAGATATTATGTTTTTCGGAAGATTGAAAGCTATGAAAGTTCGTATGGTATCAGGCATTAGGGAGTGTAAATTGTGGTTCACAAAGAGTAAATTTTTCTTTGGAAATCCAGTTTTTCAACGTTTCAGCGATCTCACGAGCCTTAACCAGACTGGAAAGAGGTACGGCCTGCACTATCTCACCTTTAAACTTTATTGAACCGCTTTTGAGTTCCGCATAACTGACCTGGCCGTAACTTTTTGAAATTCCGTTAGGATAATCGTATCCATAATCTACAATCTGAGTAAATATCTCTTCATCAGAAACAGCGGTGTGCTTAACGATTTCTTCATTTAATATGGGGATTGGTATGCCTAAACCCACTGCAAGAGAACAGCCATAACCTTGTAAGCTTACTCCGACGAGCCATTTTGGGCTCATTTTTTTCAAATCTCCCATTACGCAAAGAGTTCCGGCGGGCGAAACAGGAACACCTGTTTTTGTCCTCTTTACAGAAGGCTTGTGCTGAGTGCCGTGCCAGGTTACATAGCCTGTTGCGCCACCCAGAAAAATCCTGGTTCCAAGACCAATTGTTTCATAATAAGGGTCATTTAAAAGCGGGCTCAATTGTCCTGCAGAGCAATAGTTTGCGTTGCCGGCTTTGGGCTTGAGAGTTCCCATGTATGTATAAACGGTTTTTTTCGTCAGATTTACTGCGCAGTTATAATTTTGATACCCATTCCTAGGATTGCAAAGAACGGCATTGGGGATTGTGCGCAGAGTTATATCTTTTTCGATCATCTGGTTAGGATAGCACGATGTTCCATATGATGTCGCCTTTAAATGCACCTTTTTTTTTGCTGCCAGCTCCTGTATAACATGCCCACCGCCATATTTAAATTCACCAGGATAAACCTTGTTTAAAGGATCATCTTCGCACAATTCCGTAGCACCTATAAAGCAATCAACGGCAGCCAGTCCGGCATACGCAGGAACCTTGTTAAGCCATACCTTTGAGGCTCTTATACCTGGAACAGATTGTCCAAAATTAATAAAAGCTCCTGAAGAGCACATGGGAGAGAAAGTCCCTGTTGTCACAACGTCAACATGCCTTGCGGCTTCAACAGCCCCCTCCTGCTTAACAATATCAATTACTTCTTCCGCTGTAACTACAACAACCTTACCTGATTTGATCTTTTCGTTGATTTCCTGATAGGTCTTATTTATTTTATATTTTTTCACCATAGGATTCCTTAAATTTTCAGTAATAACTCAGCCACAAAGGCACTAAGACACCAAGATTATTATATAATTATCTTGGTTGACGTTTTTACTATTTACCTGCTCTCAGCATTATTTATTTTGCTTGAGATATTATTTTTTATCCATGCCTTATCCCACCATTCAATAGGATTTACAAAAGTATTATGAATAAGAATACTGTAATGGAGATGGTCACCGCCGGCCAGCCCTGTGATGCCGGTACGGCCTATGATTTCACCTTTAGATACCATCTGGTTTTCTTTTACATTATAACTACTCAAATGAGCATACATGCTCTGCAACCCAAAACCATGATCAATAATTAGAGTTTTTCCGTAGATACCTATTGGTCCGGCAAATACAACCTTTCCGCTGTTGGCTGCCGGAATTGGTGATTGTGCAATTGAAGCGAGATCTATACCAAGATGAATTTGACGGTCAATTATTTTATTTTTATATTTATAAACGCGATTATCAGCAAAACCCGCTTTGTTTGCCGATTTTGGAAGCCTTAAGAATACTCCGTCCCAGTATAAAACCTCGTCGGTCTTTTCAACTAATTTAATTACTTTATTGTAGCTTTGCTTTCGTATATCCTGGTTGACTTTAAGGAATTTGTCTTTTGTTGTTAATTCGGAATCTTGCTGGGTATAAATATCAAATTCAGGTATTTTCCAGTTTAGAAATTTGTCGGAAATATTGATCACATCTTTTTTAAAGATTTTTCTTTTTAGATTGTAATTGAAACCTGCTTTTGAAGTGTTGCCTGCATGATCAATTGCTTTAACAAAGATCTTTGTTCCAGGCCCTTGCTTATAATTTAGAGCAAAAAAGGCCATTAAAATGTTTTTATCCTTAAACTGTCCTGAATGACCGGGGAAAAAATTCTCTTCAACATAAACTCCACTTTTACTGCATTGTTCTGATAATTTATATATTACGAGACAAGCCCCGCCCTGGTTAATATTGTGAAATCTGCTTATAATATCTATTTCAGGCGGTTTTGTGTCGATAATTATGTTTTTTTCAAGATATGTCCGGTTTCCTTTAAACCAATGCCGCCAGGAAAAATCACACACAACAATACGCAGAATAGCTTTACCGTCTTTTATTCCCCTTTTATCAGGATCTATCTTAATATTGAAGGTCTCTTCATATTTGTTGCCCCCGACAACAAGACCTTTATCCGGAAAATCCTTTTCAAGTAAAACAGTTTCCATGCCGTTTTGTAAAAGGCCTATCCATACCCTTCTCAGGCCGCTTTTCATATCCGCAACTGAAATTGAGAGTTCTTGAGAGGCTCCTGTTGTCTGAGATAAAAAATCTATCTCGATGGATGGCTTGCCGCCTTCAAGTCTGGTAATCAAGATCCACGCAACCGGGATGGCAAGAATAATGCATAATAGTATAATAAACCGCTGTTTTGTTTTTTTTTCTTTAGTTCTCAATATATTATAATGACCTTTCTTAACTGGGATGACTCTTCCTTCTTGATTTAAAAAAAAACAATAACAGTTTAAAAAGTTGTAATCAAGGCAAAGTTTTTCGTTCCTTGACTTTTAAATATGTGCGCGATAATTTGGTTAATTTCTAAAATATTTCACCCGATGGGTGAAAATCGAATCGGCTTGTAACCACCGAAATAATATGAGCTAACCGCTAATTGCTATGAGCTAATCGCTCATCTTAGGTATTAACTTATGGGAAATATTGTAAAAGTTGATGATATATTGATTGGCCAGGCCTCACCCCTTGTTTTGATTTCAGGCCCGTGTGTGATAGAAGATTATGATACTACTTTTGAGATAGCGTCATATCTTAAAGAACTTACTCGGGAATTGGATATTCCCTTGATATTCAAGGCCTCATATGACAAAGCCAACCGGACATCTATTAATTCATACAGGGGGCCTGGGCTTATAGACGGCCTTAAGATTCTTGAAAATATTAAGAAGGAGCTTGGCCTAAAGATACTTTCGGATGTTCACAGCATAAATGAGGTATCAAGGGCTGCCGACATTCTGGATATTATACAGATACCTGCCTTATTGTGCAGACAGACTGATTTTATCTTGGAGGTTTCGAGAACAGGAAAACCAATCAATATTAAAAAGGGTCAGTTCCTTGCACCATGGGATATTGCGAATGTTGTGGAAAAGGTTGTTTCAACCGGGAACAGACAGATTATGATTACGGAAAGAGGGACGATGTTTGGTTACAACAATCTTGTCGTCGATTTCCGTGGCTTAAAGATAATGCAGGATACAGGATGGCCGGTGATATTTGATGCAACACACAGCGTTCAACTGCCAGGAGGCGCAGGATCAAGTTCCGGTGGACAGCGTGAATTTGCACCAGTTCTTGCCAGAGCTGCGGTTGCCGCGGGAGCAGACGGGATTTTTCTGGAAGTACACACAGACCCTGACAGGGCGCTTTGCGACGGACCCAATTCATTAAAAATAGATTCACTTAAAGGGCTGCTTCTCCAGCTTAAAGCTATACGAAACGCGTTATAATTTTTATTGGCAAAAATTTAAAAACTCATTATGAAATTTACCTGAGGAAGCAGGCAATTAAATTTAAGAACGTCTGAAACTCGCATATAAGTGAGCCTAAAGAAAAAACAGGGTCAGCCTTTTAATGCACATATCGATTAAAGAGAAGATCCTATGTTTTAGAGATGAATTCTCTTATGCGCTGTTTTTTCTCAAAGCTCACTAACATGTTCAAACAGTCAGCCGTTTTAAATTTAAGTGCCCGCCACCTCAGGTTGTTGATAAGTTGCTTTTTGAGTTTTTAAATTTCTGATTGGAAAGATTATTTATGGGCTGTACGGATTCGGAGATAGAAAATAAACTGAAAAAGATCAAACTTTTGTTGCTTGATGTTGACGGTGTGCTCACTGATGGAAGTATAATTTACAATGACAATTCTGAAGAAACAAAAGTCTTTAATGTCAAGGATGGTCTTGGTATAAGACTTTTAATGGAAGCGGGTATTAATGTCGGCATAGTAACCGGCAGGAGTTCAAAAGCTCTTTATCACCGTTGTAAAAACCTTGGTATTACAATGTTGTTTGATGGGGTCAGAGATAAGGCTTCTGTGCTGGATGTTATTTCCGGACAAACAGGTGTTTCTCCTGACCAAATAGCATTTATCGGTGATGATTTGCCCGATCTGCCGCTTATGAGAATTGTTGAACTTTCTATAGCGGTAGCTGATTCTCACGAGGCGGTTTTGGAAAAAGCATGCATGGTAACTTCTGCAAATGGCGGAGCTGGAGCTGTCAGAGAAGTCTGCGAAGCAATCCTTAAAACTCAAGGACTTTGGGATAAAATTCCATTAGTAGCTGAATGGCTGAATGCCTGAATTTTGCATGCAAAGTTCAGGTAGTAATTAAACGGATATGCTGATCAAATAATTCTTTATGTTTTTTGTGAAAAACCAGAATCCCAGAAAATTGAAGTTCTTTTTAATTTCAATTATTATTATTTCATTAGGTATTATAATTGCGGTTTTTTCAGTGTATCGCAGCATGTTAGATGAAACTGCCGGGCTTAAATCCGCAATACAGAGCGCGGCAAAAATGTCATTAGGCAAGGTTCATCAAACTGCAACGCGTGATGGAGTAATTGAATGGAGCCTGGATGCAAGCTCAGCCAGGTTACTTGATGAAAAAAAGCAGTTGATACTAGATGATCTTTCTGTAGTTTTTTATATGAAAGACGGGAAAGAAGCTTACCTTACAGCGGAAAAGGGATTTTTACATACAGATTCAAATGACATTGAAGTTTTCGGCAATGTTGTGGTAAAAAATGATAATTATGTGCTTAAGACCGAAAAATTAAATTACGAGCATACCAGTCGTATACTTTTTTCACATGTTTTTGTGGAAATAAGCAGTGATTCGGAAAAATTAACGGCAGATACGATTTTTTTTGATTTAAACACAAAAAAAACCATGCTTGAGGGAAATGTAAAGGGGATTTTCAGTGAAAACATTAACTTATAACAGCTTTGCTGTCCGAAGTTTGTTTGTTCTGACTGCGACACTTGTAATTATAGCTGGTTGTATGGTAAGCTTCGTTTTTGCCGAAGGAGAAGATTTAAAAGAAAATAAAAAGATTTATATTACAGCGGACAAGCTTATAGCAGAGAGCGAGGCAAAATGGGCTGAATTTATCGGCAATGTCAGAGCTGTTCAGGAGGATACGGTTATTACCGCGGACAGGCTTAAGATTTTTTATAAAAAAGTTGAAGATAACAATAAAAACTTGACTTCGGATGAAGGGTCAATAGAAAAAATTGTTTCCAGCGGCAATGTAATAATAAATTTTGATGACAAAGTTGCCGTTGCAGAACATGCAGTATATACAAGTGAAACAGGTGTTCTCGTCTTAACCGGTCCGAATTCAAAGGTCACAAGCGGAACTAATTTTGTTTCCGGTGAGAAAATAACTTTTTACAGAGCTGAAGACCGTATGACTGTTGAAAGCGGTATTGAAAAGCGTGTTGAGGCTGTTTTTTATTCCAAAGAAAAGGGAATGGAATAGGTAGATGTTTACGGTTGACGGTTCACAGTTCACGGTTAACAAAAATAAAAAAATACTGGTTATAACGGATTTGCGGGAAGTTCTGTGAACCGTAAACCGACAACTGTAAACGGCTATTAATATGTCAGTTTTGTCTTTAAAAAATCTGGTCAAAACATATAATGGAAAAAGAGTTGTAAATTCAGTCAGCCTCAGCGTAGAAAGCGGTGGAGTTGTCGGTCTTCTCGGTCCAAATGGTGCGGGGAAAACAACTACTTTCTATATGACTATCGGTATGATAAAGTCTGACAAAGGCCAGGTTTTTCTTGACGATGAGGATATTACAGATTGTCCAATGTATTTGAGGGCGCGTAAAGGCGTGGGTTATTTACCTCAGGAAGCTTCGATATTCAGAAAGCTTACAACAAAACAGAATATCATGGCTATTCTTGAAATCCTTCCTATCTCAAAATCGGAGCGGGAGGAACGTGCAAACATGCTTCTGAAGGAGTTGGGCATAAAAAATCTTGCAGACCAAAAGGCCGGTGTCCTTTCAGGAGGGGAGAGGCGGCGATTGGAAATTTCGCGGGCACTCGCAACGAATCCTTCATTTATGCTTCTTGATGAACCTTTTGCGGGAATTGATCCTTTGGCGGTAATTGATATTAAAAATATTATAGAACACCTTAAAAATCGTGGTATTGGAATACTTATTTCAGATCATAATGTAAGGGAAACGCTTGAAGTATGTAACAAAGCGTATATATTAAGCGATGGAAAGGTAGTTGAGGCCGGATCACCGGAAAAAATAGCGACAAGCGAAACTGCCCGTCGCATATATCTTGGAGACGAATTTAGGTTATAAAATGGCATTTGAATTACGACAACAGCTAAAATTAACACAGCAACTGATAATGACTCCGCAGCTCCAGTTGTCAATTAAGCTTTTGCAGCTTTCCAGGCTGGAGCTTGTGGAAGCAATTCGTCAGGAACTCGAGGAAAATCCAGCACTGGAGGAGGTGCAGGATTTTGCCGATGAGGAATCGCCGGCAGAACAATCCGAGGCTGTACATGATGATACGCCTGCAATAAAAGAAGTCAAAATAGAAGAAAAAATTAATGAAGCTATTGACTGGGACAATTATATTGATGAATACAATTCGACCGGAAAAATTTTTGAGACCGAGAAAAAAAATGCACTAAATTTCGAGTCATTTGTAGCCCGTAAAGAATCTTTGAATGACCATCTTCTCTGGCAACTGCTTATGACCTTTCCAACGGAGGAGGAAGAAAAGATTGGAAGCCTGATAATAGGAAACCTTAACAATGATGGTTATCTTGACATTCCTGTTGAAGAGCTTATCAACACGAGCGGTTCTTCATCTGATAAAGTTAATCAGGTATTATCACTAATAAAGACATTTGATCCAACAGGTGTCGGCTCAAGTGATCTGAAAGAATGTCTGCTGATGCAGGCAAAGCATTTTAAACTGAATAATACCATAGTTACGGATATTATAAAGAACCATATCAATCATCTTGAAAACAAGAATTACAAAGCCATTGCCATTGCCTTAAAAATTAATATTCAGGAAGTTATTTTGGCCGTAAATATTATAAAAGAACTTGAGCCGAAGCCGGGACGGACTTTCAGCGTTGAAGAACCTCAATATATTAACCCCGATATTTTTGTTTATAAATTTGAAGATGGTTTTTTGATATTACTGAACGACGATGGCGTCCCAAGACTTCATGTAAATTCATTTTATAAACAGTTCGCAGGTCGTGGCGGAAATCTTCCCGATAAAGCAAAAGCATACCTTCGGGAGAAGATACGTTCGGCATCCTGGTTGATAAAGAGTATTTATCAACGCCAGAAGACCATCTATAGAGTAATGGAAAGCATATTGAAGTTTCAGCGGGAATTTTTTGAAAAAGGGATAGCGTACTTAAAGCCTATGGTGTTAAGAGATGTTGCAGAGGACATAGATATGCATGAATCGACAGTCAGCAGAGTTACAACAAATAAGTATGCCTATACCCCGCAGGGTCTTTTTGAATTGAAATATTTTTTTAATAGTTCTATTAATCGCATCAATGGCGATTCAATAGCTTCCGCCAGCGTCCAGGAAAAAATTAGACAGATTATTTTAAACGAGGATGCAAGCAAGCCGCATAGTGATGATAAAATTGCACAACTTTTAAAAGAATCAAATATAAATATTGCGAGGAGAACAGTAACTAAGTATCGGGAAATGATGAAGCTTTTGTCATCCAACAAACGCAAACAATTTTAACATAAGGGCTCGGTAAAAAATAACTTGGCATTTTTGCATCCCAACTTCACCATATCTTTAGTTGATCTTCGATCGCACCTGATCTTAGTAAAATTGGCCTCGAAATAGCTCGCTATTCCTGCGGTTTTGCTCAATCAGATCAATTAAATCTACGGCAAATTTGGGCGCAAATTCTACCAAGTTATTTTTTGCCGAGCCCTTATTCCGGAATATTGGGTATGGTGGTGAACTGCCCTTTATAATTTTGCAGTCTGTATTCTTTTTCTGACTTTTCAACAATGTAATAGTCGGGCATCAGCGGGATCTTGCCTATATTGGTGGCAATGACATACATGGGCTGGGCAAGACCGGTTGTATGGCCGCGGATTGCATCTCTGATAAGCTCTGCGCCCTTTTCAACCGGCGTTCGGAAATGATCAATCCCAGGCGCAGGCTCACAATAAAAGACATAATAAGGCCGGATGCGGATTGTTAGGAGCTTTTGATGGAGCTTTCTGAATGTTTCAACATCATCATTGATACCTTTTAAAAGGACAGCCTGATTTCCGACATTGACGCCACAGGAAAGGAGATCATAGACAGCTCTGGCAGTCTTTTCGGTAATTTCCTGAGGATGATTGCACTGGGTGTTTATCCAGATTGGGACCCGGTGAAAGCCACCCAGCGCCTTCTTGAGGCCGGTGGTGATGCGATGTGGCAGCACAATCGGCGTTCGAGTGCCAAAACGGATCATTTCAATATGGGGAATCTCCCTGAGTTTATTAATAAGATATTCTATCTTGTCATCTGAAAAGATAAAAGGATCGCCGCCGGTTATCAGAACATCCCGAATCTCTTTGTGCTCCCTGATCCATTGAAGACCCTCTTCAACATCAAAACGCAGCTTAAGATCACGATCAACAACAATTTCCTTGCGAAAGCAATGACGACAGTAGTTTGCGCAGGTATCCGTCACAGTAAAGGCAATGCGGTCATAATACTGTCTGGCAATACTGTCTGGCCTGACTTCGTCAGTTTCCCGGTTTTCTTTCCAGATCAGATAGTCGGGCATACCATAGCGATTTTCCTTCTCCTTCATGGATGGAATCACCTGCTTCCGTATCGGACAATTGGGATCATCCGGATCCATCAGGGAAGCAAAGTATGGAGTGGTTCCCCATTTTGTATTTAGAGTCGTTATGGCCTCTTCCTCTTCCGGGCTGACATTGATGAATTCTTTTAATCTATCGAGAGTATTAACGCTGTTTTGCAGTTGCTCTATCCATTCTTCCATGAGTTATTCCTTTTCACCACACAGAGATCACAGAGAAAATCCTTCAACCACTCGACCACTGCCCTAAATACTCAAATACTTTTCCAGCTCTCTATGGGTAACATGTACTCTATGGTCTTCCCAGTCATCTATCTTCAAAGACATATAGTTATGGTAAATCCGCTCGCCAAGCAGGTTTTTTAAAAACTTGCTCCTTTCGGCCTCAACAAGAGCTTCAAACAAGCTCTTGGGCAGGAATCTCTTATCAGATACGCGCTTTTGAAAATGCTTATTATATGTGCTCCCGACATCCGGCTGGCCGCACTCCAGCCCTTCTTCTATGCCTTTAAGCCCCATGGCAATAAAGGTCGCAAACTGAAGATACACATTGCCTGCAGGATCAGGGTTTCTCAGCTCAATTCTTGTATTTTCCGGTTTGCCGGCATACGGCACCCTGACCATTGAGCTTCTATTTCTAAAACCCCAGCCTCTGATAATCGGAGCTTCTATTTCCATCACATATGCCTTGTATGAATTGAAATTTGAGGCCATGATAATTGATGTTTCCCTTGCATATTTTAAAATGCCGCCGATAAAATGTTTGGCAATAGCGCTGAGATTATGATCTTCTCCCTCTTTATAAAACAGGTTTTTTTCATCCTGATCCTGCATGGAAAGATGAATGTGAAAGGCATTTCTATTATATCCGTCAAAGGGCTTGGGCATGAAAGTTGCGTAATAGCCAAACTCTGCCGCAGCTTTCTGTGTAACATAATTAAAAAGCACTGTCCTGTCCGCTCCTCTCAAGGGGTCTATCGCCTCCAAGTTGATTTCATGCTGGGAAGGGGTTACTTCATGGTGGGCTTTTTCAAATTTTATCCCGCACTCTTTAAGTATTTTGATAATTCTGTTTCTTACGAGTTCACCCTTGTCATGGGGTGTGGATTGAAAATAACCGGCCTTGTCAGAATGTTCCTTTTCACCGAATTCGTCGCCGGTAAGCAAAAAGAATTCATGCTCAGGCCCAACCATAAACCTGTATCCATGCTCCGATTCTGCTTTGCTTAAAACTTTTTCCAGCACAGCTCTGGGATCAGCCTTGGCCCGCATTCCCCATTCATTATAAATATGGCCGATAAAGAAACCGAGCGTTTCATCAGAAAATTTTACAACACGAAAACTCTCCGGATCAGGCAACAGAAGCCGGTCGCTGTTTTCTACTGTAGCATATCCGGCGATAGAGCTACCATCAAAACCGATTCCATTTTTAATCAGCATCTCGATATTTTCCGGATTTACCGGCAGGCTCATGATCCTGCCGTTAAGATCGGTAAATAGAATCTTTGCAGATTCCATATCCTTTAGTTTTTCTTTAATCTCTTTAATGTCGGCCATGATTTTAACCTTTCTAATTTTCAGGTCTCTTATCGCCAAAGCACAATAAATATTGCTATATATTGGCTGTAAGCACAATATCAAGTGTAATTATAAAATGCAATATTATTTCTTGGCCTGAGAAGTAGCGCCGAAAAAATATGATGGATTTTTCTGTGCTTATCAAATATGTTGATAATCTCTCAATAAGTTCTGGCATCGACTCCTGGATTCCCGCGGGGATGACAATTTAGTATAAGCGCCCGTCATTCCCGTGTAGGCAGGAATCCAGACAATTCGTTTGCCAAAGCATTTACCAGAACTTATTGAGGAGTTACATATGTTGATAGGTAGATTGTTTAACCGGTAATGCCATTTTCCCAATAGTAGGTCTCAATTTTGCCATGCGAAGTAGATGCCGTGAATAAAGAAAAGACATTATACCTGATAGACGGGAGCGCATATATTTATCGCGCTTATCATGCAATCCAGAGCCTTACAAATTCGAAAGGTTTGCCCACAAACGCTGCTTTCGGGTTTACCAGGACACTTTTAAAGCTGATTGAGGATCGTGCGCCGGAATATGTGGCAATGTTCTTTGACGCAAGGGGGCCCACTTTCAGGCATAAGATATATAAAGAATACAAAGCTAACCGTCCCCCCATGCCGGATGACCTGTCAATTCAGATTCCATATATAAAGGATATAACAAAGGGATTCAATATGCCGGTTATCGAGATGCCCGGATATGAAGCAGATGATCTTATCGGCACCCTTTCAACAGTTGCCGAGAAAGCCGGGTTTTCAGTGGTCATGGTTACAGGGGACAAGGATTTCATGCAGCTTGTAACCGATAAAACCACTATCTGGGATCCCATGAAGGATAAGATAATAGATGCGGAGGCCATACAGAAAACCTTTGGAGTGGACCCGCTGCAGATAATTGATATAATGGGTTTGACCGGCGATACAGCGGATAATATCCCGGGCGTGCCGGGTGTGGGCCCAAAAACCGCTATTGATCTGATTAAAACATATCAAAGCATGGAGCTTTTATATGAACGGATTGATACTGTAAAAAAGAAAAAGCTGCATGAAAATCTTGTCAAATACAAAGACCAGGCCTTTTTGAGCAGAGAGCTTGT
>JAUWFS010000008.1:0-33844 GCA_030606805.1 Deltaproteobacteria bacterium | reverse complement strand
ATACTTTTGCCGGAAGGCAAACAATTCTTCTTCTGACGGGATTCGTGAAAAAAAGTAAGGCTGTGCCAATCCAAAAATTAAAGAAAGCCAAAGCATTGAGAAAGGACTATTTTGTGCGTGTAAAAGGAGGCGAGAATGGATGATCTTAACCGCTTAATAGCCAAAAAAGAACGTGAGAAACCAGGATTTACCGCAGCGGTGGAAAAACGAAAAGGCGAACTACTTATTGCTGTTAGGTTGCGTGAAGCCAGAGAAAAATTAAAACTGACCCAGCGAGAAGTCGCCGAAAAATGGTCTCTCAGCCAGCAAAGTATTTCTAAGATTGAAAATGCAAAAGATAATCACATTTCGCTTCATACTTTAAATGAGTATGCTCGAGTATTGGGCTACGAACTTCAATTTACGTTAAAATCCGCCAATAGATAAACGGCTACGAAACAAGTAATATATATAGCGGAATAAAACTAAAGCCTGTTCCTATAATCATACTATACGCAAGGCCGGCGCCCCTGATAAAGGGCATGTACTTGGGATGATTGGCCCCTATGGTCTGGAATGCACTCCAGAAACCATGACTTATATGAATGGCTGCAACTAAAACCGCAACAACATAAATAATTACGTATTCCGGCCTCGAAAATGTACTTGCCAGGATTTGAAATATAGTCTGATTTGTTTTATCTGCAAAATGGAAATTAAAAACATGAAAGACAATAAATAGAAGGAGGATAAAACCTGTATATGGCATTGTTGCAGAGCCAAGGCTGCTGCCACCGGCACTTTTTTTGACCAAATATTTTACCGGCCTGGCAACAATATTTTCATAAAAAAGAGTTGCTCCGAAAAGAACATGTATAATTGCAAAAAGCAAAAGCAAGTATTCAGATATGGTAATGACCGGACCTAATGAATGGAGACGTTCAGCATGTGCGTTAAAAGCATCTTTGCCGCCATAAACAGCAAGGTTGCCGGCAAGATGAATTAAAAGGAAAAAGCAAAAACTGAGGCCAGTGACAGCCATCATCAGCTTCTTGCCAATGGAAGTTCCGATGATGTTTAAAAACCATTTCATCATTTCCTCCTTTGAAAAACTCTAGTTATTTCTCTCTGATATGTCAACATAATCCTTAAACCACCAGGAATCTTCTGTTGTTTTCAATATACTTTCCGCAAGTTTCTTTCCGGTTTTTGTTTTCAGACGATCTAATACAAAGGGCAACCATTTCTCAGGGGGCTTGTAGCCGATATCTATAAGAGATTTTAACTCAAGAACAAGCGATAGCTGGTCGGCATCACGCGCAAGCTCGGCTTCTGGTGATTTGCCTTCATTAAATTCATGTATAAGATCGGCGAGAGAATCACCAAACGATATGTCTCTGGTTGCATCTTTTAAAGCTCTGTTTTCTTCCGCCCTTACATATTTCTTCTGAACATAGTTAAGGTCGCCGGTTCTTGCCTCCGCAAGATCGTGTACAAGACACATGGTTATCAGTCTAAGCGCATCAGCATCCGGCATTATTTTTGAAATAATATATGCAATAAATGTTGTACTAAATACATGTTCGGCAACTGACTCCTTCCCGGCACCAAGAAAATGAAAGCCTGATCTTGGAATTTTTTTTAGAATGTTTGCCTCAAACAAAAGATCTGCGATATTATTATTATTTATGTTATCAGACATATTGTTGAATATATACCTCCTGCGACCGCAATTTATCGGCCATACGTCAGTTTAAGGTGTGATATATTTTTAAAAAGGTAAAGCGTTCACGAAACATTGAAATTGGAAATTGGAAATTTGGCCTTCATGCTTTTGTACTGTTCTTCCCAATTTCCAATTTCCAATTTCCAATTTAAAGCCATGAACGGTTACCAATTTTTTAATTATCACCTTTTAAGATTTATGTAAAATGACCAAAAGGTTTTCTTTAAGGCAATTTTCTTGACACCAAAGCTAAGTTCATATATTTTTTATTTTTTAAAATAGCTTTTATTGAATTATATATCTTTACTTGAATAACATATAATATACGGAGTTTTTATGCTGTCCCAAATGAATTTAATCCATATGATAAGCAATGCCTGTCTTATGGTTCAGTTTGTTATGGCTCTTCTGCTGATTTTTTCCATAGTCTCATGGTCTATTATTCTAATTAAATACCTCTATATCAGAAAGGCATATAAAGAATCAGCTTACTTTATAGATTTTTTCTGGAAAAGCAGGGATCTGTCTGAAGCTTTTGCAAAAGCAAAACAGTTTCATGGCAGCCCAATAGCGAGAGTTTTTCGTATAGGATATCTGGAACTTAAAAAATTGACCAGATCCGGCATTCCAATAAAATCATCACAGTCCTCTGAAACAGCCCCCCATTCATCCCTGGGCACTAAGTTTACAGGAACAGACAATATAAAAAGGGCGCTGCGCCGGTCGATTAACACAGAAGTCGCCCAAATGACTCAGATGGTTCCTTTCCTTGCCACAACGGGCAATACAGCGCCTTTTATCGGTCTGTTCGGAACTGTGTGGGGAATAATGAATTCGTTTCATGGCATCGGGCTCAGTGGTTCAGCCAGCCTTGCTGTTGTTGCTCCTGGAATTTCCGAGGCGCTTATTGCAACTGCAGCCGGTTTGGCCGCTGCAATACCGGCGGTAATAGCTTTTAACTATTTTATGCAAAAAATAAGAACCCTTGAAACTGAATTGCAAAGCTTTTCTGCTGACTTCTTGAATATCGTAGAACGTGATATTTTTACCTAAAGGAGTAATAGCGTTCAGCCACTAAGACACAAAGGCACAAAGCAGGGACATGATTGACAAATTGAGGGATCACGAAAAATTCCTCAATCCCTCAGTTATGAATTTAGAGAATTATATTATAATCTTGGTGTCTTAGTGCCTTTGTGGCTGAACTATTAAAAGGATACAAAAAATGGCATTTGGTGGAAATAATAACAGCTTCATGTCTGATATAAATGTAACTCCATTTGTTGATGTTATGCTGGTTCTTCTGATTATTTTTATGGTCACAGCTCCAATGATGATAGAAGGCGTCAATGTCTCTCTGCCTGAAGCAACATCTGAATCGTTTTCCGCAGAACAAGACCCGCTTATAATAACTATAGATAAGAACAATTTATTATACATAAACGATTATCAGGTGACACTTGATTTTTTGCAGGAAAAACTTATAAAAATCCTTGATGGACGCGTTGACCAGGAGGTTTATTTAAAAGCTGATAAAAATATATCATATGGAGTAGTGGTGCGTGTTATGTCAGAGATAAAAGGAGCCGGCATTGAAAAGCTTGGTATGGTGACAGAACCAATAAAGTCCGATAAAGAAAAATAAACCGTAACTACTCAGGTTGGTTAGGCTGAAGGCTGAAGACTTTTAGGGAAAAGACTCCCAGAAGCCAATATTTTCTTAAAGCGGTCGGAAATTTTGTTCTAAACATAGAGAATAATACTCAGGAATCATCTGTTTCCTTTAGCCTTCAGCCTATAGCCTTCAGTCTAAACACCTGAGTAGTTACAATAAACCTAATTTACTAGATGAAAAAAAGTATGTTTGCTCCTTCTTATTTATTTCGCGGTACAGGGAATGCCCCTCTGACATTATTTTTGCCTTTTGCGGTTTCTCTGGTATGCCATGCGATTTTTTTTGCAATCTTGATTTTTTTTCCAATCCATACTCCATATAATAAAAAGTTTTCACAGTCCGTCATTAATGTCAGCATGGTTACACTTCCTGCTCAGGGATCAGTATCGGGGCCGGCCGGGCAAATTGAGCTTAAATCTAAAATACAGTCAACTCCGCCCAAAAAAGCTCAGGTTTCCAAAATCCCATCAAAAACCGTGTCTGTTGCCCCCAAAAAGAGCAGGCAAATAAAAGAATCGCTCAAAAAAAAGACATTCAAGCCATCAAAGGTTGTCAAAAGCGCTATAACAAGGATTGAAAAACAGGTGGAAGATTCAAGACCTAATCCGGTTATAGAGGCAATCAACCGTTTAAAAAGTAAAGTTGGCTCAAGTGAAGCAAGGGATATCGGGGCAAAAGGGGAAGGTCTGACCGGACAGGGCGGTACTATACAGGGTGGGGCTTTGACTACAGGCTACCTGGCTCTGAAACCAATAGATATATATAAAGCAGAAATTCCTTATCATATTGAAAAAAACTGGGCTTTTTCCGAGCAGCTCACCGGCGGCGATACTGATCTGGTTGCGATAGTCGTTATTAAAATCATGCAAAACGGCGAGATAAATGATATATGGTTTGAAAAAAAGTCAGGTGACAGTTATTTTGACGAATCAGCCTTTAAAGCTGTTAAGAAATCAGACCCGCTTCCTGAACTGCCTAAAGAATATTTAAAACCTTATTATAACCTTGGACTGATATTTACCCCTTCAGGGTTGAAAAAAAAGTACGATTAAATAAAGTATGTTAAAAAAAAAATATACCAAAATAATTTTTATATGTTTGATAGCAACAGTATTTTTTTTGATTGAGCCGGCTCATTGCCGAACAGAATATGATTACATTGATATTAACAACCCTTTTATAAGAAAAATTCCGATTGCTGTCCCTGTGTTCAAGTCTATGTCAGGTAGTGGTGGAGAAAAGTTCTTATCACAAGAAGCATCAAATCTGCTCTCAAAATCATTGGAATTTACTGGTTACTTCAAGATAATTGACAGGGATGCCTATCTTGTAGATCCTGAAAAATCGGATATAATTGTTTCAAACATCAATTTCAAGAACTGGACCGGCATAGGTGCTGAACTTCTTATTACAGGCAATCTTTTTTTAAAAGATAATATAGTTGAAATGGAACTCAGGCTTTATGACACATTTAAAGGTTTATTGATCGTCGGCAAGAGATATAAAGGTGTTGTGAATAACCAGCGTAAAATGATACATCGTTTTTGTGGGGAGGTTATATATAAACTTACCGGCAGCAAAGGAATTTTTGACAGTAAAATAGCTTTTGTATCCACAAGTTCCGGAAACAAGAATATATACTTATGTGAATTTGACGGACATAATCCTGAACAACTGACCTATAATAAATCCATAGCGCTTTCACCTGCATGGTCATCAGATGCAAAATGGATAGCTTATACGTCTTACGCAAAGGGAAAACCTGATCTTTATATAAAACACCTAAAAGATAAACATGGCGCTATAGTAGCCAAAGAGGGAATAAATATTACACCTGCATGGGTGCCGGGCAAATTTTCTTTGGCTGCGACTCTTTCGTTTTCAGGTAATTCAGAAATTTATTTGTTGACCGGAACCGGAAAAATTATTAAGAAATTAACAAATAACTGGGGGATTGATGTATCTCCAACATTTTCACCGGATGGCGACAAAATGGCATTTGTCTCAAACAGGTCTGGTTCTCCCCAGATTTATATTATGGATTTAGATTCCGGGCAGGAAAAGAGATTGACGTTTCAAGGAAGATACAATACATGTCCGAACTGGTCTCCAAGGGGTGATAAAATAGCATATTCAGGCATGGGAAACGGGCAGATCAATATTTATACAATAGATGTTGATGGAGAAAGCCCTGCATTACAATTAACACACGACGCAGGAAACAATGAGTCCCCCACATGGTCGCCGGATGGAAGTCTCATTGCATTTAGTTCAACTCGTGAAGGGCGTTGCAGAATCTATGTTATGACTGCTTATGGAACTGACCAGAAGTGCCTGCTTGCCTTGCCCGGTGAGCAGACAGATCCTGAATGGTCACCAAGAGTTATCGATAACTAAAAAAATAATTTATTAATTTATTCAAAAGGAGGAAAAAATGAAAAAAAAATTGTGGATATGCCTATCTCTTTTATTAGTAATTCCGGGACTGATGATTGTAACTTCCTGTGCAAAGAAGACAGTTAAGGCTGACCTTGACCTTGCTCAAACTCAGGAAGACGAAGCAGCAAAACTGGCTGCTGAAAAAGCAAAGCAGGAAGAGATTGCAAGACAACGCGCTTTAGATGAAAAGCGTAGTAAAGAGGAAGCTGCAATGCGTAAGATAACTGCGGCCAGAAACTTATTTATGAATGAAGATATTTACTTTGATTTTGACAAGTCTGATCTTAAACCTGAAACTCAGGAAGCTTTAAAAAGTAAAGCCGAATGGCTGAGAAAGAATCCCGGTGAATCAGTTATTATCGAGGGCCATTGTGATGAACGCGGGACAAACGAGTACAACCTTGCCCTTGGCGACAGACGTGCCCAAAGCGCAAAGAACTTCTTGAACGATCTGGGCATTGCAAAATCACGTTTAACAACGATCAGCTATGGCGAGGAACGTCCTGCTGATCCCCGGCAAAATGAAGATGCATGGTCAAAAAACAGGCGTGCCCACTTTGTCTTAGAGTAGTTGATATTGAGCGATTTTTTATTTGATCTACACCAATCTATTGCGCATCAAGGACTTGCGAAAAGTCTCGATATATCCATTGGTATGCCTGCGTTTTTCGCAAACCTTGCTGCATCAAGATCTCGGCACATTTCTTCGTAAAAAATCGCTCAACTTATCTTTTGAAAAGGGTTTTATCTCTGCAATGAAATATTCAGTTTTCTTTTCATTAATATTTTTTAATATGTTATATGGCTGCGCAATGTATGATGACGTTGTTACGCTTGAAAATCGCATATCTTTGCTCGAGCATCGCGATGCAAAGTCAAAAAAATATAATAAAGAGATAGAATCCAGGCTGAAAGAAAAGGAACAGGCACTTAGAAATCAATCTGCCGAACTTCATGCAATGCACGATCAGATAAAAGCTGAAATGCAGCTCATAAGCGGAAAAATTGACGAAACTGATTACTTGTTAAAACAAAAACTGTCTGATTCAGACAAAATAACCGAAAACCGGTTGAAAAGAATAGAGCAAGCTGCCGGATTAAATAAAGATCGCATAACACGCCTAGAACAGTACCTCAATTTTGAATCAGACAAAAATGATCTGAAAATAAAACCAAAACCCCAATCCAGGCAAGAGCTTTCAGAAAATGAATTATACACGGTGTCTAAACAGGCATTTGATGCAGGAGACTTTGAAACCGCCCGCAAGGGTTTTAAAAATTTAATAAATAAATTTCCAAAGTCGGCACATGCAGATAATGCTCAGTTCTGGATAGGTGAAATTTACTACAGTGAAAAATGGTATGAAAAAGCTATACTTGAATATCAGAAGGTTATAGAAAATTATCCAAAAGGGAATAAGGTGCCGGCTTCTCTTCTAAAGCAGGGGTTTGCATTCCTTAATCTTGGAGACAAAGCAAATGCTCGTCTTATATTGAAAGAACTTGTCAAAAAATATTCTAAGTCCAATGAAGCTAAGATAGCGACAAAGAAATTAGAGAAACTATAGGCATAACAGTTAACGGTTGTCGGTTTACAGTTCACAGTTCACAGTTTTTTTAATGAACTCAGACCTTGTGACGTCCAAAGTTAAAAATTTTTATATTTACAACAAATATAATTGGTTGCATGTAAAATTCGTAAAAAATCACGAGGTCTGAAACTATGCAACGACTGAAGCATTTTAACCGTGAACCGACAACTGTAAACTGTTACTATCCAGTATGATAAAGGTCATCGGCATAGATCCAGGTCTGGCTGCAACCGGCATTGGCATCGTTAGAGGAATGGAGTCTAAAGTTGACGGCTTTTCATATGGCAGTATTAATACTTCAAAAAATATTTCCTTACCGACCCGTCTTGACCAAATCTTTTCTAAGCTTATCCTGATTTTAAAGGATGAAAAACCGGATCTAATGGTTGTAGAAGATGTTTTTTCTCTGGAAAAGTATCCAAAGTCCGGGATTATACTGGGAAAGGTTTCAGGAGTTGTCCTTCTTGCCGGATGCCGGGTTGACGTGCCTTCAATTGAGATTCCAGTTCGTGAATCAAAGCAGGTTTTGACTGGAAACGGAAATGCAACTAAAATGCAGCTTGAAAAATCTGTAAGGCACTTAGTTAACTTAACAACTCCTATTAGACCTTACCATGCGTCCGATGCCTTGAGCCTGGCACTTATAGGCTTGTTTCGTTACAAAAAATGCATCGGCCAAAGTTTACGAGGTAAAGCGGAGCATCCGTGATAAATTATATTGAAGGAAAACTATTAAAAAAAGAAGAAGAGCGGGTAACAATTCTTGCTAATCAGATAGGATATGAAATCCTGCTGCCTGCAATCGTAATGGATACTCTTAAAACAAAGACAGAGGGAGAAGAAATATCTCTTTATATCTACTATCACCAGACTGAACGACAACCAAAGCCGGTTTTAATCGGCTTTAATCTGGAAATCGAAAAAGAATTCTTTCAGTATTTTATTTCTGTTGAAGCGATAGGCCCCCTTAAGGCGGTCAAAGCGCTTAATATCCCCGTCCGTGAAATAGCGAGCGCCATTGAATCAAAAGATGCAGCTAAACTTAAACAATTAAAAGGCATTGGAACAAGAACAGCCCAGAAAATTATTGCCTCACTTAAAGGAAAAATGGATAAATTCGTTTTAACTGCCCGGGAGGGGCCCGAAGAAATACAGATTGTGGAAGACATTTCAAAACAGATGCTGAATGTGCTGGTTTCTCAGCTTGGTCACAAGACAAACGATGCAAAACGTATGATTGATGAAGCAGTGAAACGTAACAGAACGATTTCTACATTTGAAGAACTCTTTGAAGAAGTATATCGCGGTGTTGATAACAAATAAAACAACTGCTAATGCAACCACATGAAATAATAAAACAGATCCCGATTTTTAAACATTAAACGATTCCGATCTAAATGACCTTATTGGTTACCTTCGCCTGAAACCTTTGAAACAGGGGTAGACCCTTTTCAACGAGTTTATCATCAAGCATAATGTTAATCCGCATATTTTTACCCCCTTATACACCTTTTAGTATAATTAAATGTGTACCTCAAGTGAGTATATTGCCACACCCAGGCCATAACCATGAGAGCAATTGAAAATGGGTTGATATTGTACAACTGATTTAATATTATTCATGGCATGAATATCCCAAAACCTCGGCAGGCATTCTTATTTAGTGCTCGGTCAAAGAGTTCCTCTTCGCTCGATAATATTGGAAAGGAGAAAACATTGTATGTTATCCATTAAATCAAAAACAGGAAAGATGAATGTGGCAAGAATAGCCGCTCTGGTGTTTGTGTTCATTATATCATCTTCGTATGTCTTTGCTTCCCAATCTACCATTACAGAGGCCGCTGGGTATGCCTGCATGGGTGAGGACAGGTCAAGGAGGCAGACGGAACTGGCTGCGCTGGAAGCTGCAAAGAGAAACGCAATAGAGTTTGCATCGACCTACATGACAAGCGAGACGCATGTCAAAGACTTTGCGCTTGAGAAGGATCTTGTATCTGCATATGCCAATGCCACAGTGAAAATCATTAAGGAGCTTGAGAAAAGCTGGTACAATGACGTGAAGTCAGGGGATTGCTTCAGGGTAAAAATTAAGGTTGAGGTAATACCTGATAAAAAGGCAATGGAGAAAGTCTCTAAAAGAAAGGATGTTGCCGACAATCCATCTGCCCCGCTCCATGTCCGGCTCTGGGCAGACAAAAATGAATATAAAAGCGGCGAGAGGATGAGGATTTACATAAAAGGCAACAAACCCTTTTATGCTTGTGTTATATACAAGGATGCTGCCGGGGAAATGGTTCAGATACTGCCTAACCCATACAGAAATGAAAACTATTTTCAGGGCGGGACTATCTATGAAATTCCATCCGGCAATGACAGGTTTGATCTGGAAATAAGCCCTCCATTCGGCGAGGAAAATATAACCGTATATGCAAGCACATCACCGCTGGGCAAGATAGACCTTTACTCTCAGGGAGGAGTCTATTTTGTCAAAACAAAGGCAAACGACATCGGTGCAAGAACAAGAGGAATAACACTAACCGGAAAATCAAGCGACAAGAGCAGCTATGTCTCTGAGTTTTATGAGAATAAGGCTGAAGTTAAAACAAGGTCTGCGAAATAAAAGCAAAATACCCGAATGACTTGTTCCTATGCTCCTGCGTGGGAACGAGGAAAGAAGTATTACTATGACTTGAATAATATATCAATTATTGATATACTAAATTATGTGGACGGTTAATCTTGTCAATAGGGCTCAAAAAGGCTGTAAAAAAATTCCAAAGAGCATACAGGAAATCTTTCAGGTTCTTTTGGCAGAATTAACAATTGCCGGCCCAACAAGAAACCAATGGCCCAATTTCGGAAAGATCAAAGGGGCAAGAAATTGTTATCATTGTCACCTGCAAAAAGGAAATCCAACTTATGTGGCTGTTTGGAAAGTAATCGACAAAGCAAGAAAAATCATTGAGGTGACCTATGTTGGGACTCACGAAAAAGCCGGCTACAGCCGGTTATGTTAATTTTAGCTTTCGTATTTCCGCAGAACGGGCAGCAAAAGCCAAAAAAGTGCTGACATCCCTGGGAGCGGAAAATATGCAGGACTCTGTTTATTGGGAAGAAGTTTTTCCCAATTTTAGCCCCAGTGTGGCTTTACGTGGTGCGAGAAAACGTGAAGGTTTAACCCAAAAAGAGTTAGCGACTCGAATTGGAATTAAACAGGTTCATATTTCACAGATGGAGAAAGAAAAACGCCCGGTTGGAAAGGAAATGGCCAAACGCCTGGCTAAAGTTTTAAACGTGGATTATCGAGTGTTTTTGTAATGTTATTGTTCAATCATATATTTGTCACCAATAATCTTTTGATTTGCCTCTTTTAATTTATCTTCACTGGATATCACAGCTACAGCCTTTTTCTTCTTGATTGAAATATTTTTTCGCGACTTCAATTACCCGAACTTTTTGAAAAAGAGCGCTGTTATCCCCCCAAAATGGATTAAAAACAATATTTACAACATATTACGGCATTTTATTTGACATAAAGCTACGAGTTTTATATAAAATCACAGCTTCCGAATTCAATAAAATTTCCGAACACCCGCCAGCTATCAGTTGCAAGAAAAAAGGATACTGGAACATGAATAACAGAATTGGTTTTAAGTTTATTTCACTGATTGTTGCAGCAGCCTTCCTGCTACAGGGTTGCGCCTATACCTTTAAAGTAGATACAAGTCTGGATGAACTTTCAAGAACACCGGACAGGGTTGAAATCGCCAGAGAAAACAGGATTGAAATTTTGACGCCCTCCTCTGTCAGGGTCTATCATGATGTGAGCATGGGGCAAAAGGTGAAGTACGAAAAGAAGGAAGTAAAATATTACTACCGGGCGAATGTTGAGGAGGAAATTGGCTATAATTTAATAATCCGTCCTTTAGCAATATGTATTGCACCGCTTGCTCTTGTTGCCATCTTATTCGGGGATATTGATTTTGCTAAATCACGATTACAGTATGCTTTTTCCCCAAATGCAGCATCATGCTTCCATATTGATTATGCTAGCAAAACAACCATAACCAACCCCTCAGGCGAAACCATCACCAAAAACGAAAACATAACCCACAAACGAATCCCCATCACCTCCGGCGATGTAGCAGTTTATATCAACAACAAACATAGAACAGACCTTCCGATAGACAGTGATGGAATCGCAAAGTTTAACTTTGGTCTCTACCCTGTTGAGTTAAAAGATTTGGACAAGGTGCCGATTCGCTTTAAATATAAAGATGCTGTTGCTGTACTCACGATTCCGCGTGACATCTATGCTGAAGCTATTAAGAAACACAGCCTTCCATGCGAACTTCAGGCTTCATTCGAATTGTCTGATGACCAGGGGCACATGCCTAATGGTGCGATTGATGCTGCTGAAGAGGCATATATAAAAGTAAAAATAAAAAACAGCGGTGAAGGTTCAGCCTATGGAGTTGTCCTTGTGGCGGAAAGTGATAACAGATTTATAAAACTGCCATCAAGGACTATGGTCGGGGAAATTGCGCCAGGAGAGTCAAAGGAAATTAAAGTAGCGGTCAGGGGTGATGTCAATATTCCTACCGATAAAGTAAACCTGAAATTATATGCTGAAGAAGAACGGGGCTATGGATCAAATACAAAGATACTAACTGTTGATACACGTGCCATGATTCCGACAGGATTAGAAATTGCTTCACATAGAATACTGGATGGTAGAGCAGGCTTTGCCAAGGGCAATAGTAATGGCATTGTAGAAAACGGTGAAACATTTGAATTAGAAATATTCGTAAAAAATAATGGGCAGGGCGAAGCAAGAGAAGTAACCCTAAATTCAAGCATAGATGAGTCTGGTATAAAATTCATTCATGATCAGGCATCTTTAGGAAATATAGCTTCAGGTCAAACTGTAACAGGCAAACTGGTTGTCGCTGTGGAAAGAAGGTATAATGGCGGCGTGTTTCAGCCAAAAGTAATGGTTGAGGAAAAATATGGCGTAGATAGAATAAATAAACTTTTAAATATTCCTGTACGGCTGCAAAAGCCGGTTCTGACACTTACATCCAGAACCAGTGGTTCCGGAGGCGCTGTTATCCGCAATGGAGATAGCGCATATATTGATTTATCTGTATTCAACAGGGCAGGTATAGATGCAAAAAACGTGAGTATGGGACTGTCTCTTGCGGAAGCAGGCCCTGTAATTGAAGGAAGGACTTCTATAACACTTGGTGATATTTCTCCAAATCAGGAGACAAATCCCTACAGAGTAAAGATCAGTATTCCTCGCACATATCAAGGCAAAGGCATTACTCTAAAAGTTAAACTTGATCAGGATGAATTTGAGCCCGTTGAGGATCTGACTGTAATAAATATAAACCCCTCAAAGCCTCAACTGCTGTTAAGCTGGCAAATACAATCAGGTATTGTAAACAACTCAATACAGATTGGCAGTGCAGCCCGTCTTAAAGCTGTTATTGAAAACCGGGGTGAAATTCCAGCCAAAGGGGTTGTATTGAAACTTGGGTCAAACGATCCAGCAATACTTGCTCAATTCCCTGGCGGAACACAGGAAAAAGAATTAAGGACGCTGCCGCCGCATAGCCGGATCGAGCAGGATTTTGTTATTTTACCCAAAAAAGTAAAATCAGCTAAATTAGGCGAACACCAGATAGAACTTACTGCTGTTCAGGATGATTTCCTGCCGGCCAGTCAAAAGCTTGCTTTCAAGACAATGGACTCTGTCAGCTTTGCAAAGGTTGCATCACAGGAAAAAGTTGCTGCCTCATCATTTGCCTCTCTTCAGAGCCCTCCCATGATATGGATAAGTCATCCTAATACTGATTCAACTGTTCACGAAGATATTATAACATTACAGGGTTATGCCCATGATGATAGAGGAGTGTCGCGTGTAGAAATCAGATTAAACGAAGAGGTTGTTGCATGCAAGCAACAGAAAGGTATCCGGATAACAAAAAAAGACACTCGCGGAGGTTCTGACAGCAGATACTTGTTTTCACAAAAGCTGCCACTTAAAACCGGACGCAATAAAATAGAAGTCATTGCATGGGATACTGATAACCTTGAAGACCGCAAATCAATCTTTGTAACAAGATCAAAGGTAACATCAGAAGTCTGGGCTGCTATTATAGGAATAAATAATTATAAGAACCAGGGCATACCAGACCTGAAATATGCTGTAGCTGATTCACGGGCAATGTATGAATACTTACAAAACCATATGAATATATCTCCCGACCATATTTTTGCCCTTTATGATGAGAGCGCCTCCAAGACAGAGATCGAAAAGATACTTGGAGATATATTGCCAAGAAAAGCCAGGCCGCAAGACACAGTAATTATTTATTATTCCGGGCACGGTGCCCCAGATCATGACCCAAGCAGTCCTGACGGTGACAATGTTTCAAAGTATCTCTTGGCAAGTGATACCGACCCCAAAAGTATGTGGGCAACCGCAGTACCTATGGAAAGAATCCGCTCTATATTTTCCAGGATACCATCTGAACGAGTCGTTTTTTTGGCTGACACCTGTTACAGCGGAGCAAGTGGAGGCAAAACTCTTGCAATGTCCACTCGTGCCTCATTAAACGACAATTTTCTGGACCGGCTGGCAGCCGGACGGGGCAGAATCATTATCACAGCCTCAGGAGCATGCGAACTTGCCAGAGAGGATGAAAATTTAGGCGGCGGCCATGGTGTGTTCACTTATTATCTTTTAGAAGGATTAAAAGGTGCTGCGGATGCTGACGGGGATAAGCTTATAACATCAGGTGAAGCATATGAATATGTATTTAAAAATGTAAGCCGCCATACACAAAACATGCAACATCCAATTAAAAAAGGTGAAGAAGAACGGCCCATTATCCTCGGCGTGATAAAATAGATCTTCTTTCACTTTTACATTTTACTTCTCGAATTCTATCTCTTAGAGCTTTTATTTTTAAAATGATAATATATTCATGTTATGAACTACCCAGCAGCAAGCTACAAGGTAATCGTTCATCTGATTTTCACAATTTAAACAAAGCACAAAGCAAGCTTCGGGGAATTAAACCCAACAATTCACGAAAATCTGTATAATCTGCGGATTAAAATGGAATTTGAACCAACAATAGATGGAGAATGACAGGAATTTGTGGTTTTGCATCTTTGTTAATTCGGATTCCGATATAGCTCTGAAGAAAATTTGTTTGACAGATAGTTGTTCTTATCATAAAACAAAACCATATAGTTTTGTTTTATAGTATTTATTCTAAATCTCTTTTCAACATGACGGCGCAGGATAGATTATCATGTTAAAAGAAAATTTCAAAATCATCATTAAAGAATTTCATGACACACCGTTTCCTGATATGATCGAACGGCATCAGGAAATCGACTTTTCAATCCTTGAATCTCCGGTAAAAAAAATCATAACCATCATCGGCCCTAGGCGGGCAGGTAAAACATATTTCCTGTTTCAGATTATGAAGAAATTAACCGCCAAAGGCGTTGATATAACCGATATTATCTACATAAATTTTGAAGATGAGCGGCTCCTGCCAATGGCTCCGGAAGATCTCCATGGCATACTGGATGCCTATCTTGAACTGTATCAAGATAAAAACAGGCCATATGTTTTTCTTGATGAGATTCAAAATATCAGCGGCTGGGAAAAATTTGTCAGAAGAATCAATGATCAGGGATACAAAACTTTTCTTACGGGCTCCAATTCCAGAATGCTCAGCCGCGAAATTGCTACTGCATTAAGAGGCCGAACTATCACTTATGAAATATTTCCTTTTTCTTTTGCGGAATTTCTTGCGGCACAAAGGATAATCTTTGATAAAAATATGTTGTACGGAACCATGAGACACCGGATCAGGCAGCTTTTTGACGACTATTTCTTTTCCGGAGGTTACCCGGAAATCGCTTTTATAAAAGAAAAAGCAGCCAGAAACAAAATTTTTCAAGACTATTTTAATACTGTTTTTTACAAAGATCTTGTGGATCGTTATAAAATCAAAAACACGGAGTTATTGAGGCTGTGGTTAAATGCTTTGATGATGAACATCTCATCGCTGGTAAGCTTCAATAAAATTGAAAATGATTTCAAATCACGGGGCTTTAAGCTTTCCAGGGCAACATTAAGCGCTTTTGCCGGTTATATTGAAGATACCTTTTTCGGTTTTTTTGTTGAAATCTATTCCGAGTCTGTAAGAAAACGCCAGGTAAATCCCAAAAAATTTTATCTGATCGATCAGGGAATACATAATTTTCTTACCTTAAAATTTGTGGAAAACAAGGGCCGTGTTCTGGAAAATCTGGTTTTTCTGGCATTAAAAAGAAAAGGATATCCTATTTGTTATTATAAAACCAAAAGAGGATTTGAGGTTGATTTTCTGGTAAAAAGAAACGGGAACAGGGAGCTGATTCAAGTCTGCTATGATCTGTCCAATGTTGACACCTTTAACCGTGAAAAAAAAGCCCTGCTTGCCGGAATCAAGGAACTGGAGCTTAAAACCGGTCTGATTTTAACCTGGGATGAAAAGCGCCGGGAAAAGCATAACAACCATTCATTAAATATTATGCCGGCATGGGAGTGGCTCTTGACTGATAAGCAAGACACAGATCAACACGTATTAACTTAAGACTTTGGCATCCTCTATTATATATGCGGAGGATCTGCAAAAAAGCATGCAGCCTAAACAACTTGAATAGTTACAACAAAGGTTACACGGGAGGAATAAATGAAACAAAAGACAATTATTAGAAACACTCTGGTTGTTCTTGCAGTGGTTTTCGTCCTTACCGGGTGCGGCTCGGTGAGGCTTGCCAGCACCCTGAAACCATCAGGTGAGAAAGATCTCCGGCTTGGATCTGCCCACTTCAGCATTATCAGCTACAGCATTGAATACAACAAAAATAATCTGGGAGCAAAAAACTGGTTTGACAAGCTCGACCAAAAACTTATTGCCGACCGGGCCAGGGCTCTGTACCCGGAGCTCTTTACGGATGAATGGACTGCCTTACCGGTTATCGTTGAGACCAGCGGGGAATATAATGACACATCAATGATGATATCAGCATTCCTGACGGCATTGACGGCCGGAGTTGTCCCTTTCCCCGGGACGACCAAACTAAATATTGCCGTGGCCTCAGACGTTCGGGACGCGGCAGGGGATCGCCTGACTGACAAGGAAGTTAATTTTGAGCTGAACCAGGTTGTGTGGGTGAGCCTGATCGGCCCTCTTGGCGCCATTCCCGTGCCAGGGGAGGCAGATCTGCCCCGCGACGGGATCTTTCTGTTCATCCCTTTGACCAAGGATGCCTATTCAACTACCAAACATACTGATTACTTAGCCGACTGTATTGTCGAGGCCATTGTCCAGGCCCTTCGTTCGGTCGACCCTGCCACGCTCGACGCCGCCTCGCAAGCGCGCAAATCACGCCTGCAGGAGGTAACCGTAGCCGGAAATCGCTGCTGGTCATTTCTGGCGCCTGTTTTTTCGCAGGGCTTTGCGAAGCAGGACAAGGCCGACCTTTTTGCGGCCTTGATCTACAAGGAGTATCCGAAAAGGGGCAACAAACCGGTTGAATCGGTAACAGTGGCCCGGCGGGACAGGGGCGGCCGCTGGCTGCCGGTGAATAGTTATTTGCGTAGTGTAAAGGAGCTGACGGCAGCGCGTGTGCTTATTGATGATGGGAAGCCTTCAAAGATTGTCATAAAAAAGGTCGATATGCCACCTCTTGAGGACTTCATTGAATTACTGAAAAATTCGACCATTGATGACATACGCTGGAGCAACGGAATTCTTGTAGAGATCAAAAACAGCACTCTGCCGCGGCTGATGCGGAAAAAAAATCCGGAATATCTGATTAAACTGGTGACACGGATTGAAAAGGCGGTGCTCAACTTGAACGAACAGGCGCAGATGGCCGATAGCCGGGTGCAGGAAATGGTGGTCGAGGGGAAGGGCGCGGATACGACACAAGCAAATGAGCTGTCTGTGCTATGCCGCCAGCGCATTGCGATATTCAAGCCGATCCTGTCCGCTTTGAAACAGGCCGTTGCGGCAAAAGGAAGGTAGTCACATGAAAAAAAAGACATGGTTTTTTCCGGCATTACTGTTCATTTCTTTTGTGCTTTTAATTATGCACGCGACGGACGCTGTTGCCGAGTATAGGATAGAATTTTCGAACACACTTATTCGGGAAATGAAAAAACAAGGACGTTCCTTGCCTAAGTATTCCGGGCATTATTGTACTAAATCGGAGTGCCAAGCCGCGCTTCAAGCTATGTCTACCCAGGGTTTTAACTTTTATGGAACCGATGCCAGATGTGTTGGATCTCCCTGCTCCGGGGGGGCAGCGGAGGCGGGATGCCGCTTGGAGGGCTTGGAGGATCTGTAGGTTCAGAACAATTCGCTAAAGATATGGTGATGAATATGGGGATCAACTTAATTGGCATGATGATAGAAAATGCCATCAACCCTCAGCAAAACAATGCCGCCGCTGCTGCCGCCGCTGAGGCGCATCGGAAAGCGCTCGCGAAGAAGAAGGCGGAGGAGGACCGCAAAAGGAGACAGTTATTATATAACAACCTGAACAAGGACTACCAAAGTCAAAGGGAAGAGGCATACAAAGATCTGGGTGACATGCTGGGTGGTGACCCTTATGATTCTCCGGGTCTGGGGTCAGCCGGAGGTGGCAGTCTGGACGGCTTTTTGGGTGTCCTTGAAAACGAATTGCAGCCTCGGGGCACGGCCAACTATGACACATCCGCGCTATCTCTATCGGACAGGCTTCGCTGTGCTGCCTATTTTTCAAACAAAGCCTCTGCGGCGGCCGGGAGGGGAGACCATGTAAACGCAAGGTATATGAACGAGCAGGCCCAAAAGGCCATGTTGGGTCAGATAACAGATGAAGAATGCCGGTTTTCTGACATGCCGGATGTTCCAGAGCCGCCAAAGCCACAGATCCAGGAGATCCAGAAAGAAATGGAATTTTACAAGGACATGCTCATAACTGTCCAGCAGGACGTCAAAAAGCTTCAGGATATCGATATAAAATTGAAGGAAACAGACGAAAAAATCAAACAGGCTGAGGAAAAGAAACAGCAGGCAGAGGAAAAAATTACAGAACTTCAGAACCGTGCCGCATCGGCTGATAAGCCGGAAGAGAAACAGGAGTGTGACGATCTTCTTGCTCAAGCCCGGCAACTTGAACAGGAGGCACAGCAGCAGATTCAAGCTGCGATCGACGATAAACAAAATTATGTTAATGAAAAAGAAAACATAACGAACAAATTGAAAGAGGTGCAAAAAAGTATGCAACAGTCCTCTGGTTCAGATTGAAAGGAGTAGCGAATGAGCGGGGAAAGAACAAAAGTTAAAAGTGGGGTACACCTGAAAAAAAATAAAATGATTCAAAGTATTTTAGCGATTTTTGCAGTGGTTTTCGTACTGGATGGTTGCGGTTCAATGCGCGTTGCCACGACACTCAAAACAGATCCTGGGATGAGGGAACAGCAGGTTGCGGATGGTGTAAAATTGTTCATCGGCCAATTTAATGCGCGACAGGATAGGAAAAAAACTTCTGATAAATTAATGTTCGGTTCAATAGACATTGCGCCTGTTACAGCAGTAAATGCGCCGGTTCTGCAGGAGCATGCCACGGATGTTTATCCGCGCTTGTTCGGCAATGATTTTGCTGATCTCCCTGTTTCTCTTGATGTCGACTGTAAATGCTCCAACTATGAGTGGGGTGAATGGTTCCAGGTCATTACATATGGAACCGTCCCGTTGTTCCCAGCATGGATCAACATTGATTGCAAGGTGCATACCTGGGTGTGGGGAGAGGATGGATGTGTGGTTAATGAAACTGATTCCTTTACCCAAAAGTTCAGTTGGTGGAGAACCTTTTATACCCCCCTGGGCATATTGCCTGTCCCGGGGTTTTCGAATTTAAGGGCTACCTCCTATGGTGGGTTTTTGAGCCTTAATGATACGTATAGGGTGGGTTCAAAAAAGCTGGCTATGGACTCTTTGACAGAGGCCGTTGCCCGGAGCATCAGGCAAACAAACCCGGCTAAATTGAAAGAGGCGTCTGAAAGCCGCAAGACAAGGATTCGGCAGATTGACATCAACGGACAAACCTTCTGGTCTTTCCTGGGGTTCGGTTTTTCCAAGGGCAAAGATCAGCCTGATATGGCCAGCCTCTTTCTTTATCGCGAATATCCAACCTGGGGCGCCAAATTAGTTGAGCAAGTAGTTGTAGCGCGGCTGAAGGACGGCAGGTGGCGGCCCGCTATCGGTTATTTGCGGAGCATTAAAGAATTAACAGCCGCTGGGGTACTTTTGGTGGATGGAAAGCCATCAAAAGTTGTCATAAAGAAAGTTGCTGAGCCGCCTCTCGAGGACTTCATTGAATTGCGAAACAATTTGACTATTGATAACATACGCTGGAGCAACGGGATTCTTGTGGAGGTCAAAAACCGAACCCTGCCGCGACTGATGCGGGAAAGAAATCCGGAATATCTGATTAACCTGGTGACACGGATTGAAAAGGCGGTGCTCAACTTGAACGAACAGGCGCAGATGGCCGATAGCCGGGTGCAGGAAATGGTGGTCGAGGGGAAGGGCGCGGATACGACTCAAGCAAATGAGCTGTCTGTGCTATGCCGCCAGCGCATCGCGATATTCAAGCCGATCCTGGCCGCTTTAAAACAGTCCGTTGCGACAAGAGGAAGATGAAGACCTACCTCAACCTTGCACCCGAAGCGCCAAACGCCAAGGCAGCAAAGGACCAGATCTACAAATAGGAGTTCATGATGGATAAGGGGAAATAAAGTATGATAAGAAAATATGTAACATTTTTCACGCTTTTTGTTGCCGTCTTTTTCTGTATCACCAGCGCCCACGCTCAGATGACGGAGGTCGAAAAAGGAAACTGGCTTCTTGGTGTGATCTTCAAACTGGAAAGGATGAGGGATGAGGCCATAGCCGATCTTCAAAGATACAAAAGTGAAATACAGAAATGCGACAGCACTATGAGGAAATCTGAAAACATCATAAGGCTGGCCCGCCAAAAAAGTAATGCGGAGGCGGAAAGAATTGCCGGGAGTGCATTAGCAAAGGCGAGGCAAGCAAAACTGAAAAACGAGGAGTTGAAAAATTCGGCGGCGCTCAGGAAAAAACGGGCGGAGTTCGCCCTTGTCAATGTCCACAACCTGCTGGCAAAGCAGTCGGACGTAAAGGCTAAGATACGCTCTGTGGTTACAGGCCGCACAGGCAGGGCCACCATCTTTTCAAAGAGGCTAAATGAATCGATAAATCTTGATGATAACCGGGCGGCCTTCCTCGAGCCCGGGGATGAGATATGGACTTATGGAAACAGCAGTGTGGAAATGCAATTTTTAGATGGCAGGGGAACTCTGAAACTTGGAGAGTATTCCAGATTCAGAATGGAGGAAGATAAGCCTGGTACGCAGATCGTAAACATGATTAAAGGCAAAATCTATATTTGCCTTGACAAGCTTGATGATTATCAAAAGATGATGGAAGAGAAAATTCGCCGGTACAAATCCGACGCCGCACTGGTCAAAGACGAAGTGGTGGGCAAACTGGTGGAAGAGCATGAAAAACTACAGGAACGCATGGAAAAAGCACGGAAAGGCGGCTACAGAAGTACCTCCCCCCTGTGGCCCCTGTTACCGGGGCCTTTAATTCGCACGCCATCTATAGTTATAGCCATTCGAGGTACAAAATTTCTGGTTTTTGAAGATGGGAAAACAGGGACAGACCTGACAGTTCTTGAGGGAACGGTAGAGGTGAAAGCGATAAAGGGAGAGAAAACTTTTCTGGTTGATGCGGGTAACAGAATACATGTAACAAAGGATGGTGATATCTCAAACCCTGAGAAGATTGATTTAAAAAAGATAAAAAGGTGGTGGGAAAAATGAGATAAATTTTCCTGTAGCAATAGTAAAATAGAGATTTTGAGATCTTATGAGGCAATGACGAAGGAGAGAAAGAATGATTGCAAACAAAAACTATTAAGATTTCTGCTTTATTGCTCATTTCTTTCAGTAATTCCAATGGTTATTTTCGGTTGTGGTAGCTTCTGGTCGCCTTTGTACGATGAGGATATAGCGATGTTCGCTGGACACAAAAAATATCCTCTGAAAATTGCAGTTATTGCAAATAACTTTACATTTACGCCTGATAAAACAAGGGGGAGCTATTACGATCACAGGGGGTAAAAGATATTATCGTGACCATAGCTTTTATGTAATCCCTGCTTGCAAAGATTTTTTTTCAAGAATCTTTGATAAAGTAGATTTTTATGATTCTCTATCTTTTGATGTAAACAAGTACGATCTGATCGCAAGTCTTATTCCTGCATCTGTAACGGACAATACAAAGAATAGTAAAGAATTTGTTGAATTAATTTTTCGTATTTCTGTTCCTTTTCAAGCGGGACGGGAGTTGCTATGGGAGCAAGATATTTATAGTACCGGAACGAGCTCTCGCGGAGCCTCCTTTAAAAAAAATCAAGATAAAAGAAAGAAGGGTGAGGCAGAAGGCCAGGTTGTGATCGGAAGGGTAAGATAGCGGGTGGATCTTCGACAACTCAACCTGCTAGGGACTGAAAACCGAAGGTTGTCAGAGGATTTCAGCCTTCAACAAAACAAAGGAGAACGGTCAATGAAAAAATATCCCATCGGAATCCAAAGTTTTGAAAAAATAAGATCAAGTAATTTCTATTACGTGGATAAAACCGAGTTTGTTTATAATCTAATTAAAGAAGAATCCGGTTATTATTTTCTTTCCCGTCCCAGAAGATTCGGGAAAAGCCTTTTTCTGGACACATTGCACCAGGCATTTGCAGGCAGAAAAAAATATTTTAAAGGTCTGTTTCTTGAAAATAACTGGAATTGGGATGAGCAATTGCCTGTGCTGCATATCAGTTTTGGGGCTGGTATCTTTAAGGACTCTGATAGCCTGAATTTGCGTTTTAATTATCTTCTTTCACGATTTGCAGAAGAATATAAAGTTAAGTTAAAAGAAAAAAATATAAGTGACCGGTTTGATGAGCTTGTCAGAAAAATATCTGAAAAACAGAATCAAAAAGTTGTAATCCTGATAGACGAATACGACAAACCGATCCTTGATAATATGGATAAACCTGAACTCGCTATTGAGATCAGAGAAGAATTGAAGAATTTCTATTCTGTTATCAAGGATCTGGACAACTATCTCCAATTTGTATTTTTAACCGGAGTCTCAAGATTCAGCAAGGTGAGTATTTTCAGCGGTCTGAACAACCTAAAGGATATCAGCCTTAACACCCGCTATTCAGCAATTTGCGGTTATACACAGAACGAACTTGAATGCGTATTTAAGGAACCTCTTAAACGCGTTGATCTGAATGCAATCAAAGAGTGGTATAATGGTTATAATTTTTTTGGAGAACATGTTTATAATCCATTTGATGTTCTGCTTTATCTTGATACAGGTGAATTTCGAAATTACTGGTTTGAAACAGGCACACCGTCATTTCTGATAAAACTGCTGAAAGAGAATCAATATTATATTCCTTCGCTTGAACTTTTTGAGGCAGGAGAAGGACTTTTGGGAAGTTTTGAGATTGAGCATCTTGAACCTGAAACCCTGCTGTTTCAGACCGGTTATCTGACTATTAAAGAAGAAATAAAACTTGGCTCAAGAACGAGTTATTTGCTTGGATTTCCCAATCTTGAAGTTCGAATGAGTTTTACCGATGTTATTCTAAATCATTATTCCTGCCCCCCTGCAAAAAAAGAAAAACGCCTGAGAGCAGTTTACAGAGCTTTGCTTGAAGCAAGACTGGATGATCTGAAAGAAATATTCCTCTCTTTTTTTTCATCTATCCCGCATGACTGGTACAGAAAGAACAAAATATCGGAGTATGAAGGATATTATGCTTCAATCTTTTATTCGTATTTTACAGCCGCAGGTCTTGACGTGACAGCCGAAGACACAACCAATCAAGGAAGAATTGATTTAACTGTAAAGCTTGATGATAAAATTTATATCATGGAGTTCAAGGTGATTGAGGTTGATAAAACAAAAGGATCTGCCCTTGAACAGATAAAAAGTAAAAAGTATTCTGAAAAGTATCAGCAAAAAGGAAAGAAAATCTATCTTGTTGGAATAGAATTCAGCAAGGATGATAAAAATATACAAAATTTCATGTGGGAGGATTGGTAGTCTTGTTTTGCAAGACATGAAACGAACTTATGAAAAACTATTAAAGGAATACCTCGACTTTTTCCTATGCGTAGCGATTATCGGTCCACGCAATTTTGATCCAGGACAAACAGCCTGGCTTGGGCTTTTCGGATAAAATAGATTTTCCCGAACGCTATTCCGAAAAAGTCTTGACTATTTCGGAATTTATGTCAAAATAATCATTATGAAACGATATCTGACAAAATATATCCAAGAAGATTTGGACAAAAAAGTTATACTACTAACCGGCCCCAGGCAAACCGGAAAGACCACATTGTCCAAAATACTGAAAAATAATTTTGACTATTTCAATTTTGACAATTTGGACGACCGTTTGAGTTTACAAAAAAAGTCCTGGGATCGATCAAAAGAACTTGTTATTTTTGATGAACTTCATAAATTAAAAAACTGGAAATCATGGCTCAAAGGCATTTATGATACTGAAGGCATGCCTCCCTCTATTCTTGTTACAGGAAGCGCCAAGCTTGATACGTATAGAAAAGTTGGCGATTCCATGGCAGGCAGGTTTTTCCAATTCAGGATGCACCCCCTGGATTTAAAGGAAATTAATACCTTTTTAACACCGGAAAACCTTGAGGATGAATTAGACAAGCTATTAATTTTAGGTGGTTTTCCTGAACCGTTTCTTAATGGTACTATTCGATTTTATAACCGTTGGAAAAAATCGCATCTTGATATTATTTTAAAACAGGATCTAATTGATCTTGAAAATGTTCAACAGATCGTACAGATAGAAACACTTATCCAATTATTAAAAAGCAGGGTGGGCAGTCCGGTATCATACAGTTCTCTATCCAGGGATATCCAATGCTCAGACAAAACAATTAAACGGTGGCTGACAATACTTGAAAACATGTATGTTATTTTTAAAGTACCTCCTTTTCATAAAAATATAGCTCGAGCTATTCAAAAAACGCCTAAGTTCTATTTTTATGATACAGGGCAGGTCATTGGCGATTCAGGTATTAAACTGGAAAATACTGTTGCCTGCGCCCTTCAAAAAGAAATCCATTTTCGAGAAGATTGTTTCGGAGAAACAAAAAAACTTTATTATTTAAGGAACAAGGATGGGAAAGAGGTCGATTTCTGCACCACAATGGATGATAATCCTTCGTTAATGGTGGAGGTGAAATGGAAAGATGGAAATCTAAGTCCGAATTTTGAAATTTTTAAAAAATTTTTTCCACAAATAAAAATGATTCAAGTAACAAAGAAACTGAAAAGGGAAAAAACATTTCCAAATGGCGCTGAAATTCGAACTGCCCATAACTGGCTTTCGGAATTAAGTCTGCCCTGAATTTATAGAGCAAACAATTATTTGCGGGAATTGAATGTCAGCCTGTTTTCTTTTTTTAACCCGATTTCGAGAACGGGAAGAGAAAGTTTGCTTTCAGCAGGTGAGAATTCTCATGATCAGTAATATGGTTTTGAAAATACATTTATGTTTCATCTTCGGCCTGCTGTTCTTAATAACAGGATGCGCCACACCCTTGATGAATGCTGCAAGATCAAACGACATTAAGAAAATGCTGTAGCGCAATGGGAAAAAACGCTGAAGATAAACAGAAATGACAGGGACGCAATTTTAAATCTCGCCAAGGCATATAATGACCTTGCATGGAATGCACTGAAGTCAGGAAAAACAAAGGAAGCAATAAAGTTCTGGGAAAAAACTATTACAATAAATCCCGGCAATAAAGCAGCAAAATATTATTTAAAGAAATACAATTAAAACAAAAAGAGTATTCAGCAATTTAGGTTAAACTAAGGTAACTTCTCAATAAATCCGGGCAAATTACATGGTACAAGACTCGCCTTTTTTATCTTTAGCCGAACTTATTGAGAAGTTACAAACTAAGGAGGTAGAATATGAAAAAATTTTCAATTTTATCAATGGTACTTGCAGTTCTATTAATTTTGCCTGCCTATGGATTTTGTAATGAATGGCAGGAAGTCGTTGAAAATATTGGAAACGGCAGCATCAACTGGACAAAAGGAATAATTCAGGCCACGGGTATCGGTACTTCTCCGGAAGAATACTATGGCAAAGCCCAGGCAAGGCCTATGGCTTTGAGGGCTGCACGGATAGATGCTATGCGCAACCTGCTTGAAGTTACACAAGGAGTAAGGATTGATTCCGCTACCGTCGTCAAAAACTTTGCTGTTACAAATGATGTAATAATGGCCAAAGTAAGCGGCATGGTAAAAGGAGCCCAGATTGTTAAACAGGAATATTTGTCGGACGGAACAGTAGAAGTTACAATGCAGATGAGCCTTCATGGAGGTTTTGCCCAGCTAGTTCTTCCACAGGAAATTAAACAGATTGAGCCCATTAAATTGGTTCCTTCTTTATCAGTTGAGCCACCAAAACCATCTCCTGCCATAGCTTCTAAAACCGCAGAAAAGCCAACATCCGAAATATATACAGGTTTGGTAGTTAATGCCATAGGGCTTAACGCAAGGCCTTCCATGTCTCCAAAAATAATTGATGAAAATGGGCAGGAAGTTTACGGCTCAGCCTTTGTCAGCCGTGAATATGCGGTACAGCAAGGAATGAGCGGCTATGCAAAAGATATTACAGCAGCCCAGAGCAATCCAAGAGTTACAAATAATCCTTTAACTGTAAAAGGGTTAAAAACAGAAGGGCCCGGCAATGCTGATATAGTAATCAGCAACGCAGATGCTTTTAAGCTGAGAAGCGCTTCCGAGCATCTATCATTCATGAAAAAATGCCGTGTAATGATCGTTGTTGATTAGACCTAATATTTTAAGATATTAAAGGAGAAGCAATATGTATTTTAAAAAAATACTTTCTGTTATGTCGGTTATTTGCCTGCTTTTTCTGCTGGCTTGCGGTCCAAAACCGGTAGCGCCAAAAGCAGAGTTAGATACTCCTGGGCATCATGTCATAAATGGTAATAAGCTGCTGAAGGCGGGTGAAATTGATAAAGCATTTAAAGAATTTAACAGGGCAAAACTGCTGGATCCGGAGTATTCACCGGCCTATGTCGGCCTTGGCCTTGTATGCGGCTTAAGAGGTGATTTTAAAAAAGGCTTTGCTTCCATGGATAAAGCCGAAAATTACGCAAACGGAAAGAAACAGGCAGCCACAGTTAATATCGGATATATGCGTCTTTATATCATGGGTAAAGAAAAAGTCGATAAAGACTGGCTGGATGAAGTTGAAGACTACAATAAAGATGCAACAAAACTTGCACCTGATTGCCCTGAACCATATTACTATATGGGCATAGCCTATAAAATGTCTTATAATTTCCAGAAGGCCGCCGAACAATTCACCAAAGTTCTCGATCTTGACAGGGGCTTTGTTGAAGAAGCCGATAAAGAATACGCAATTATCCAGAAAATCGAAAGAGCCATGCCTGGAACATCTGTTGGAAAGAAAATTGCCCTGCTGGAAAAAATAACCCGCGCTGATATCGCCGCTCTCTTTATCGAAGAATTAAGGGTAGATGAACTTTTTACAAATAGAACACCAAAGGAATTCGACACTTCTTTTAAAAGTCCGGAAAAAGAATTTAAAACCGGCGAATATATAAAAATTCCACCTGCAACCGATATTGCGGATCATGTACTGAAAGTCGATATAGATGCTGTAATTGAAATCGGCATCAAGGGGCTGCAACCTTATCCTGATCATACTTTCAGGCCATATGAAATGACAAACCGTGCAGAATTTGCAATGATGATTGAGGATATCTTGATAAAAATTACCGGCGTCGAAGAACTTGCCACCAGGTTTATCGGCAGCGTATCACCTTTTCCGGATCTGAGGAATGATCTGCCATACTTTAATGCGGTAATGCTGTGTACAACCCGCGGTATTATGGCAGCCAAAGATCTAAAATCCGGTGAATTCGATGCAATGGGAAATGTTTCCGGAGCTGAAGCTCTTTTAAGTCTGCGTGTTCTTAAAACTCAGCTTCAAAAATACTAAGCCAACTGACACCGTAGCAAGGCAGGGAAACGTCAAAGTCAGTGCTAAAGCTTTAATATTAGGAGTTTCTGGGGACTTCAAAATCCGAAATCCGAATATCGAAACTCGAAACAATATCTAATTTCGAATATCAAATGACCGAAATATTTCAGACAGTTATCCAATATCTGCTGGGCTTGGCACGTTTAGAATTTTGGATTTTGGTCATTCGTGTTTGTTTTGGATTTCGTGTTTCGTGCTTCGAATTTATAGAAAATCCCATAAGTAAACAATTCTCGTTAAGTCAGCAGGTTATCAGCTTAAATGACGTAGCCTTGGTGGCAAGGGCTGCTTGAACATGACTTTCCTTTCAGGCAATAGATAAATAACGTATTCGTTCACGGTTTACAGTTCACGGTTCACGGTTAAAATGTTTTAGTCGTTGCATTGTTCATTGAAAAAACTGTGAACTGTGAACCGACAACCGTGAACGAATACTAATTTCTTAAGTGGAGCAATAGCTATGAAGTTTTGTATGAATAGAGCTATCCTTTTTATTGTCCTCTTGCTTGTTCTTTTGCCTTATCCTGTACAAGCTGAGCATGAAGCTCTTTCAGTTGAAATTGAAAGAGGAAAAGCTGAAGTTACCCTGCTTGAAGGAAAAGCTTTTCTTGAAAAAAAAGACGCTGCAAAAACTCAGGATATCTGCAAAGGTGATTATCTTGTATCCGGCGATCGTGTTACTACAGATAAAGAATCGAGGATAGAACTAAAGCTTCCGGATGAAAGCTTTATCCGTTTTGATGAAGAAACAACCTTTGAGCTGGTATCAGTTGATTTTGATGAAAAAACCAATAATAGAAACATAAACGTCAACATGGTTCTTGGAAAAACATGGGCCAATGTATCAAAATTTTTGGGAGAAAAAGGACGTTTTGCTGTTTCAACCAGAACGGCCGTAGCCGGTGTTCGCGGTACATTATACAGAATGAATGTTAATAAAGACAACTCAGTAGCTGTAAAAGTTTACTGGGGAGAAATAGATGTACGCGCGCCCTCTAAGGTGAGTTATGTTGAGCCTCCTGAAAAAGTTATGAAACCTTCGGCTATAGCAGGACCACATCCGGTACCCGGTCCTCGTACTGTATCTATGAAAGAGTGGACCTATATCGTAAGGGCATTGCAGCAAATTGTTATAAGGCCGGATGGTAGAGCCTTAAAACCTGAAGGATTTGATTTAGCTAAAGACGACTTAATTGAATGGGTACGATGGAATAAAAGAATAGATGCAGGGATAAGGAAATAAGTAACGGTTTACGGTTTACGGTTTACAGTTTTTTCAATGATATGCAACGTATGAGGGGCATCGTCCATTTATCAGTTTACATTTCACATGAGGCAGAGCCTGGGAACGAGAAGTGTAAACTACTTTTCGCTGTTTTTGAAAGATGCCGAATGAAGCATTTTAACCGTAAACTGTTAACCGTCAACCGTCAATCAAACGTTAGATCATCCGGCCACTCTCTTTCATGACCGTCCATTATTCCCTTTTTGCATGCATCTATAACAACACGGCCATCCTGAAAGACCATATCTCTTCCCGGATCAACATTGTTGAAAACCTTCCACAGCATAAGAGAGCCGTCGGAAAGATCAATTTCCCCGTCAAAAAGAATAAATATATTGAACATGTCAAGTTCATCCATCCTGAACAACATCAGAGCAAAATCTTTCCCGCCTCTTTGTTCTGTCTTTTCCACGGAAATCGCAAGTATGTTATTCAAGCAATTTTTTCTTTCCGATATATTATGAAACAAATGTCGGCACTTAACGAAACCAGGCATGTTTATTACTAAACTTGACAAATCAACAGATCGCATCTTTTTTAAGGGTTTTTTGTAGTTTCTCGGCGGTTCATCTTTGAATCTAATGGTTAGATCAATGCCTATCTTGTTCCCGAAATTGGGCAAAGAAGATGAGTGATCAAGCACATCCAGAATACCCTTTGTCATGGTAATATCAGAAGTAATATCAAGTCTTGTCACCAATTCTTCTATTACTCTGTCTGGATTCTGAGGATTGATATTTTTGTCGACAACAACAATTGCTTTGCAAAAACTCATCTGCCCCTGTCCCCAGAGTCCGCTCATAACTTTCTGCGCATGCCCTGAATATTCTTTATCAATAGATATAATAACTATGTTATGGAAAACCCCCTCCCATGGGAACCAGTAATCGCATATTTCAGGCATAACCGTCTGAAGCATCGGCAAAAAAATACGTTCTGTGGCTTTTGCCAGATAGCAGTCTTCCATTGGCGGACGGCCGACAAGTGTGGCATTGTAAATCGGATTTTTTCTATGAGTTATGGCTGTGACATGAAATACCGGATAATAGTCAGCAAGAGAATAGTAACCGGTATGATCGCCGAACGGGCCTTCCATCCTGAGTTCATCAGGATCAACATACCCCTCAAGTACAAATTCGGCTTCAGAAGGTACTTCCATGTCTATTGTTAAGCATTTTGTCATTAATACAGGCTTCTGACGAATAAAACCTGCAAGCAGCATTTCATCCACCCCTCTTGGCATTGGAGCTGTTGCTGCATAGATGGAAGCAGGATCAGCGCCTATGGCTACAGCAACGGGCATTCTTTTGCCTGTACTCCGGTATTCATTAAAATAATGCGAGCCATCTTTGTGAATGTGCCAGTGCATGCCTGTTGAAGTTTTGTCAAAGATCTGCATTCTGTACATTCCAACATTACGTTTGCCGGTAACAAGGCTTTTTGTAAACACCATCGGCAGAGTGATAAACGGACCTGCGTCCTTTGGCCAGCAGTGGAGTACAGGAAGCTTCGACAGGTCAACTTCATTATTTTTATATACAATCTCCTGGCACGGTGGAATTTTTGATCTGCATGAACGGGGAAAGAATTTTGTAAAACTAATTGCCATAGGAATGATATTCAATGCCTCCTTTAAACTTTTTGGAGGATTAATATCTATATACTTTTTTATCCTCTCGCTCAGTCTGTCGAGATGGTCTACCCCAAGAGCCATGCAAATCCTGCGAGAACTTCCGAATATATTTGTAGCAACCGGAAATGATGAGCCCTCTACCTGCTCAAAGAGCAGAGCTTTTCCTCCATACGGGCTTTTTGACTCTTGATCCGTAATTTTACTTATTTCAAGGAGCGGGGAAACCTCATGCCGTATGTATCTGAGCTCCCCTGCCTTATCCAGAGTACTCAAAAAATTTTTTAAGTTTTTATACAATTCTGTTTCCTTTTAAGGGCTGTGGAAATTCGCCCAAAGGGCGCTATGTTGACGATTTTTTGCGAAGAAATATGCTAAGATTTTGATACAGTCCCACAAGGCGGGACTGCATCAAGAGATTGGTGCAGGTCGAGTAAAAAATCGCTCAATTTAGATAACTATTTCGCTGAACCGTGAATGCTATCCATTTTCTGGATATTTATAAACGTTCAACCCAATTATAACATCAGTGCCCTCGATTTTCTGGTTGCCACGTGAGCTGGCGACTGTTATGGTTTTGCCGGATTTTGAGGGTCCAAACTCCTTTGTTAAATCTATCTCAATAATCAGCTTATCGTCTTTAATTTCCCATTTTACATTCTGCATTTTTTCACCTCTTTTTTGTATTGTTTGATCATGATTTTTTTGTTAATTGCTTTCAAGGTTATCATAGAAATTGCCTGTCATATAATTTTATAAACTTGCCCAATCACGCATCCAGTTCTTTTTTAAAATAATACATGCACAAAAATTTGAAAACTCAAAAGTAACTTATTAACAACCATCGGCGTAGCTGAAATCTATATTTGTATCTTAAGGGTGAGGATATCCTTCATTAGGCTAAAATGATTATCCAGTGAATAAATTTCACAATTATTTTGTTTTGCGTTTTGGGCGATTATTAAATCTGGTATACCAACACCATTCAATCCATTTTTGAGGCATTTGTATTGATACTCAATGATTTGGACCCAATTAATGGACAAGTTCAACCTGTTGATATTTAGCAATAAATTGGTCAGTTTTCTTTGCTTTCGAACTTTTAGGAAGGGTATCAGCTCTGCCAGAATTAGATCATTTGTTACAATGAGATTTTCATCAATTAAGAAATCAAGTTTTTCAGAATTATTTCCACTCCTGAAATACTTAACCCATACTGAAGTATCGACTAATACTGACATTGACGTCCTCTGATTATATTTAAATCAATGTCCAAATCGACTTTTCCTTTAAATTTTTTTAACTCCGCAATTTTTGATTTTCTGATTAATTCTTCCAAGGCTATGATGATAACTTTGGTTTTTGTCTTCGCATGGGTGGCTTTCATAGCCTCATTTAATAAATCTATAGGTAAATCAAGCGTTGTTCTCATAATCGGCCTCCTTTATGCATATAAATACCACATTGTGCATAAGGTGTCAAATTTTACATGGCGAACGTAGAACTGAGCTACGGCGCTCCGGCCTATGCACTACTCAGGCTTTTCCGAGAGCGAACAGACGGTTTCCGTTAGCTCAAGTGAGTTGTTGGGCCGTTGAGCTATTTACATGAACTGCTTCTGCATGCAATTTTAGGCCGAGCGCTCCCATAACTTTAAGAATTGTTTCAAATGCTGGGCTTCGTTCCCCAGATAGTGCCTTGTAAAGACTTTCTCGGGAAAGACCGGCATCACGAGCCACCTGTGTCATGCCCTTGGCGCGTGCAATATCGCCCAAGGCTTTAGCAATGAAAGCAGCATCTCCATGTGCCTCCTCAAAGCAAGCTTCAAGATAAGCAGCCATTTCCTCTGGGGTCCGAAGATGCTCAGCGACATCGTAGCGGGTTGTGATGGTTTTAGCCATGATACACACTCCTATAGATTCCTTGCCAGGCGCAAGGCGGTTTTGATATTTCTGGACTGGGTGCGCTTGTCACCACCAGCCAGCAAAATGACCACAGATCGACCTTGCTTTTTGTAATAAACTCGATAACCTGGTCCGTAATTGATCCGCAACTCTGAAACGCCTTTACCCACAGGCTTAACATTCCCAGGATTTCCTGCTACCAATCGTTCAATTCGTACCAAAATACGCGCACGTGCGCGGATATCATCCAAGCCATCAAGCCACTTAGCAAAAGTTTCGGTCTTACGAATTTCAACCATGATTAGTTTGTAGTCACGTGGCTACATGTTGTCAATAAATATTTAATAGGTATATGGGGGAGGCCCAACGCGAGGCATGTGCGGCGGGCGTCAGCCCGTCCGAACCATGCCATTGTTCGACATTCAATTAATCAACGCCTTGATGCGCTGACGCGCCGTTTAGCATCAACATATCAGAGGGGTCAAGTCTACTTTTGACCCTTATTAATTTTGCAGAGGGGTCAAGTCTACTTTTGACCCTTATTAATTTTGAGCAAGGGTCAAGCGTAGACTTGACCCCATTTTTTTAATGCCACTATATACCATTTTTTATATTCTTTAATTCTTTCAATGAATTCATACGCATAAAAACTATAAATGAGTGTAAGAGCAGTATTACTACTGAGGTTGTAACAATATCCATTATTGAATGATATTTTTGATACAGCTCTAACATGATATAGAAAACAAGAGATACAAATAATAATTTAGAATAGCTTTTACTAATTATAATTAATACCGTAACTATAGATATTGCAAATGCAGTATGAGTACTGTAATCAAGCCCTATGCTGCCCCATATACTTAGATTATTATCAACAAACATAATTAAGTATACAAAGCCAAGCCCAACAACTGAGCTTGAGAACAACATTTCTACTTCTACCCATCTCCTTTGATATATTGCTCTTGAAATGAAAAGCAGTAATACAACCAGCAATATAGGATTGTATGCATCTGCTATAACATCAAGAATTTCATACGTACTCACAAATATTTCCTAAACGTAGAACGTCTCCGCATCACCTACAAGCAGGGAAACGGGCATTTGTAAATGCTACATTTTACTCAAACTTGGCAAATGTTACAACCGCCCGACCCTGCTTGTTGGACGAAGCCGCTATGCGGCAGAAAAAAAATCAAAAATAGTGTATAACTCCTATACTTGTCCAATTTCGGGCACTTTTAAAAAAGGAGTATACCATGAATCAAACAGAAGTAAATCGATTTAAGAAACTCTATCAA
>JAUWFS010000173.1:0-7338 GCA_030606805.1 Deltaproteobacteria bacterium | reverse complement strand
ATCCAGATGATTGGTTTATGCCCTCTGATCAGGACGCGAAAGAAGCGAGAGATGCAGCAAGCCAGGTCTTACAATGGCTTGAAGATGCCCTCCCTGAAATTTTCCAAAGCTCCCAGGCCAGCTAACCAGCTTTCGGGATGTCGGAGCAGCCAACAAGGCTGCAATGCATCTGGTAAAAGTCCAGCAACAGAGTATTGTCCTGAGTGCCTGGAATATAAAGAAACACGGTTCGCGGTTGTATGCGCCAATTTATGCGGCCGGCCGGCTGGGGAGATTATTATTGCATGCTCGAAAAATACTGGAATAATAAGATTACAACATCGCTGTTATGCATTGTTATTTCAGGATTTCTGATTGTTGAAATCCTGCTTAATCTGACCCCTCCCATATCCCGTGACGCCCTTATTCATCATCTCGCTGTTCCCAAACTTTGGCTTGCGCATGGAGGATTTTATGAGATCCCCTGGGCAAATTTCTCATACTTTCCTATGAACATTGATCTCCTTTATCTCATTCCTCTCTATTTCAAAAATGATATAGTCCCAAAATTTATCCATTTTGCATTCGGTTTAGGGATCGGATTGCTTGTTTATAATTACCTCAAGAACAGATTAAGTAAGAACTGGGGGCTTCTGGGTTTTCTGGTCTTTTTCAGCACAGCGGTTATTATCCGTCTTTCAACTACAGCCTATGTAGATCTTGGGATGACTTTTTTTACAACAGCGAGTATTCTTGCATTTGTCAGATGGAGGGATGGAAATTATAAAGATACAAAATGGCTTGTTCTGTCCGCCATTTGTATGGGGTTTGCAGCGGGGTCCAAGTATAATGCCTTGATTGCATGGCTCTTTTTGAATTTGATGATTGTTTTCTTTCATTCAAGGGATACAGAGAATGGATTGGGGGCATTAAAATCCGGCGCAATGTTTTTTGCAATTGCTCTTCTAATTGTCTCGCCCTGGTTTATCAAAAATTATATTCTGACCGGAAACCCTGTCTATCCGCTCTTTGACAGCTTTTTTAAAGCCCTTTATTATGCAGGCGATGGAAGCGGCGGTCTTGCTGCGACTGCTAAGAGCAATTGGACTGCCAATATCTTTCAGAGAAGAGAAATCATGTTCGGCGAAAGTTTCCTGGAAACACTTTTTATTCCAATTCGAATGTTTTTCCAGGGAAAGGATGGTTCTGTTCAGTATTTTGACGGCGTCCTGAACCCGATTCTCATAATCATGCTCCCTTTCGCTTTTCTGAACAGAAAGCTGAACCACGATAAGGCGCTTTTTCTGCTCTTTTCGGTGTTTTTTCTCTTCATGGCCTATTTTCTCACAGTCATACGCATAAGATACATCCTGCCTGTAATTCCATTCCTCGCCATTTTGAGTGTCGTCGGGATAAAAAATGTTGTCGATTGGGCCGGCAAAAAATCCAGCCAGGTTCGCCGCGCCGGTTTGATCGGCATATCTGCCGCCACGATAGTCTTTATCGCCTTTAATTTTCTGTATCTGAAGGATTATTTTAATACCGTTCAGCCTGTGAAATACATCCTCAATCAGGAAACAAAAGACGAATTTTTGAGTCGCAACGTAGGAAGCTATCCTGCGATGAGATACATCAACGAAAACCTGCCGGATGATGCCAGGATTTTTTTAATGTTTTTAGGAGGAAGAGGTTACTATCTTGATCGCCCATACTATTATGAAAAATCATTTGGGATGAACACCATAAATGGCATGGTTAAAGCCTCCGTGGATAAACAGAATTTCCAGGCTTATTTGCAATCATTGGACTGCACCCATATTCTGATGAGGATTGACCTGTTTAATAAATACTTGAACGACAATTTCCCAGAGAAGACAATTGTTCGCCTCCTGAACCTTGTGAAAGAATGCTGGAATCAGATTTATGAATCAAATGGATATGCAGTATGTAAACTATCTTTATAATCCCAAAAGTAGGAATGAACAGGGGTTAGACCGCTTCTCATTTATCATCTGACCGATGGGCCGTCAATTTACGGGTAAGCATGAAACTGAAGATAGGACCCAAAGTGAAAGCCGGAATCAACGAAGCTGCCCTGATTAGCAGGGAGACCAGCAACCCTATACCGGCTCCCGCCCCTACCATCTCAGAACTCAGGCTGATGATCGCTTCTTGAATACCGAAATTGCCAGGCGTTATCCTTATTAAGAGAGAAAAAACCGAAAGCAGGCTGACGAGAAGCGGTACCGTGAAATGTACTGCGCAACCTGTTGCCTTATAAGCCACAAGAAACAGAAATCCGTTTAATAAAATATTGATAAGACTGTATATGATCAGTTTGACCAACAAAGATTTATCATTTTTGATAAGTTCCCATCCATCAAGCGTGCTATTGATGATTTCCACCAATCGATTGCTTCCAGGCATCTTTCCACTTCGAATCATAACGAAACCGGAAATAGCTATGACAACACTCGCAAAGAGGAGGGTAAGCTGCCAGAAAAAACGGCTTGAGTTCCAGAATGCCAACATAGTCAGCACACCTGTCATTCCAACGACCCAGAACACTACCAGATAATTTGCCGTGATCAATGTTATGAACTTTGCATAGGGAAATGCATGACGATGCTTGAGGTACGTGGCGCGTGCAATCAGCCCTCCTGAAAAAGGGATCAGATAATTTCCCATGGCTGTTATCATGGCAAGGCCAAACCACTCTATGAAGCGGAGTTTTATGCTAAATTTCGTTGCGAAAGCCTTTAAAAAGAGACCATTCGTGCCTATAAACATTACGGTAAGCACTATCAACCAGATGGCATTGACAAGTGAAATATTCAGGATTGGATGAAGCAGTTCATCATTGGATTTTAAATACAGTCCTATGATGCAGGTGACGGCAATGAAAACAAGAACTGACAGCACCTGTCCAATGTTGAATTTCCGCTTTGTTAAATTATAAAGGATTGATGGTGACATTAATTATGGTTCTTCTCTGCAATGACAGTGTTATGCCGATACCGGGGAATCGGCATAACCCATTTTTCCAGAGATTTGCCCAACTTTGTTTTGGCAAATATTCCCGGATTGGGTTTTTAAATTAACCCGATTCGCAAAAAAAAGTCGATATATAAATCTGGCAGGTGAGAACCAGAAGCGATCAGAATTTGTTTTTAGAACATAAAATGATCCGTTAAAAAGATCTATCAATTCCTGGACGCTGTCGTATTCTCTTAAGTGGGTTGGATCAAGAACCCATTCTCCATATCGGTTACGATAAAGTAGGTGCCATTGAGTCACTACATATTGCACCAGTATTTACAGCCCGACGCCAAAAAATGCAGCGAGTCAGAGACAGATTCAGTGCAATAATGTTTGCATCAGGGTATAGTTTGCGCAGAAAGATACTGTTACCCCCCCTGCGCCCAGGTCAAGAATTGAACTGCTTTCTGCAATCTAACAGAGACAGCCACTCAGGAGGTTGGGTGACAAAATGGACTTGAGTTTTTGAATAACCGCATTCATATTCCATAAATCAAGTGATTTTAAAAGCATTCAGTTTACATCGGTGCAACAGGATTTATAAATTCCCCCTAATTTTTCATTTCTTATATCTATTGAGAATTTACCGTTTACTTCAAAGTCTTTAATAGCTTCTTCACGCATGCTGCCGAGAACATCTCTTTTTAAATACAAATATTCTATCTTTTCCACCAACTCATCAACCAGCAAAGTTTCAACGTCATCAGTGATGCACCGTATCGTAACTTTTCTGGATGGAAATAAAACTTGATCAAGAAATAATCTGTTTGATCGAACAAACAGTCCGTTGCGCTCGGGTTCGATAAATTCGGGAGTAGCAAATTGTTCTGTCGTTACGACAGGCATTCCGCATGATAGAGAATTTAGAATAGCCATGCCAAATGTATCGCAATGAGTTGGCATAACGAATAAATCGCAAGCCATATAAAACTTTTTGATAATATCCTGCGGTGAGAATACTGGGTCGAGGTACTTGATTTTTCTCGAAGTATAGTCTCTCTTTAGCTGCCTGGGTGCATCTGATATGACATATAGCTCTATGTCATTATACATGTCTTCCAATTTTTTGAACGCGCTCAGTAACTCATGCAAACCTTTTCTATAAACATCGTTTCCGATGAAAAGCAATTTAAATGTTTCTGAATGAGGGCTGATATATGAGTAATCAATCTGGTCGTTGAACAGGGCATGATAATTTGGAAGCGCCGGATATATGACTTCTGTCCTGTTTTCAACTTCCTTGAAGAGATCAGGAAATAGGCGTTTAAATGATTCCTTGGCGGCACATGTCATCGGTATAATCCTGTGACATTGAGCATTATTCAAAAAATTAAAGATTCTATACTCTGATACCCTGTCCAATTTTACAAAATTTGCAAGAGCAGCTATATGTTCAAAATCAATTACATAAGGTCTGATGGGGATCCTTTTTGTGATGAACTGGACAAAGTGAAGTATATCAACATCCTCTTCAGCTTCTTTGTGGTAAAAAAAGAAGTCCTGTGTTTCTGATATCATTCGCTTTACAAGAAAGTTATCTCCAAAAACTCTATAAAGGAGATATAGATATCGGAGAGACTTTCTCGGTGAAGGGATAATAAAGGAAACATCCTCAGGAGGTTTGATTGTAAATGAATAGTATAAATCATGGAGAGACTTATAATTTCTGTATATTATCTTAACTTTCATTTCTCAGCGGTAATAATATATCCATCCGATAAATCATATCCATTAAATAAAGAAGAAACAAAACATAAAGGATACACCGTATATGGATTGCAAAAAATCCCTAACAGAGATGGAATTTCACAGTCGTGACTGACTCCACTCTGTTTTGTCTGTGCTTTCTTGCTCCAGTGTATTTTCTTCTTATATTGCAATCCAGCCAACAAAATCCTTGGCAATCGCAAGATAATTACAAATGGAAAACCATAAGAAAGTATGCTGATATTTTTGAAATTCTCTTTTAACAACATATCTTTTATTTCCTGTTTTTCATACCTTCTCAGATGTCCCACTATTTCATCATGTTTTGACCAGAATTTATGTCTCGAAGGAACCGACAGGACGACCTGTCCTCGATCATTCAGCAAATTGTATATCTTTTTTATAACTTCCTGATCTTGTTCAACATGTTCTATGACTTCGCAAGCTACAACACAATCAAACTTTAATTCAAATTGGAACGAGGTGAAATCTTCAACGATGAGATCGAGTCTCCTTCTGATAGATTTTTCAAGGTCATCATAGATATCTTTCACATAAAGATTGTAGTCAACCAGCGTTCCTTTGACAAAATATCTCAAAAGATCTTTAGAGAGATAAAGATTCCCAGGTCCTATCTCTAAAAAATAGTACCCCTTTTTTAATCTTTTCAGTATTTCATATCTACGAAATAAGAATCTTGGGGGATAATACTTCACGATTGAAAAACCATTTGGAGAGCTTCTTTAATATGATCTATAGAAAATTTAGTTCTATACAACTCCAATCCTCTCTGGCCGATCTCACCCAGTTTTTCCTGATTTTCGAAGCACCAGAGAATTGTTTTTGCGAGCTCTTTCTCGTTACCCTGTGGCGCTAAAAGACAGTTTTTTTTATCCTCAAACCCATAGTCCACATCTATTTTTCCGACAACCGTGGGTTTTCCCATAGCCAGAAATTGACATGTTTTTCCGGAAATAACACGACGTGCTTGACCCGTATTGCCAAAAGGACCGCCGAGGCAAACATCAGATTCTGATATCATATGGGGCAGTTGCTCATAATCAATCCGCTCTTTATGTATAACGTTTTTGAGTTTCAGCCTTTTCTTTATTTCATAAAAATCCCGCAATTTTTTTTTCTTCCCACCGATAATTGTAAACCTGATTGGCCTGTCCTTAACAATGGATGCTGCCTTTAAAATAACATCAATGCCGTGTAACGGCAGGAATGTCCCGTAAAAAAATACCTCAAAGAAATCCTTTTTCTTCACCTCTTTGCCTGAAGGCAAATTCTTAAACAACTCCTCATCAGTCCCCACATGAACGGCATAAATTTTTTTTTGCTGTTCCTTAAACAGGGTGACGAAGTATTCCCTGTGAATAATTGTATCTGTCAGTATCATGTCCGAGTATTTCAAGATCAATTTTTCATAAAGATATATTAACTTATCGACAATACTCCCTTTTTTAAATATCTTCCTTTCATTCAACAAGCTATCGTACGGGGACATCATATGATCGAAAACAAGCGGTGCCCCGAGGGTCAATATTCGCACAATCCAGAATATCTCATATCCACGGAACCCCAGGATATAGAAGTCAGGTTTTTTTGTCGTTTTGATGGAAAGCAATCTATATAATGTCTGTACATAGCGAAATATTCCTTTTGTCGTATTGATAGCTTCGAACAATACTACATTGTCTATTCTTTTCAGCGCCGCAATGAGAGTTTTCGTCCTGACATAATTTGGGCATCGATATGATAAAATATAACATACCTTTATTTTTTTGTTTTTATTTGATGAAGGGCTTGTCTTCATTTACCTGAGCGATTTTGAAACTCTGTTCGGTCGAGACGAGGCTCAACTCTATCAAACCTCAACTGTGCTACCTGTTCCGACACAAGTCCCACCATGAATATCACAATGGCTACTGTCATCAACATAGCGGAGGTTGGGCCGTAGCGTCCTCCGATGAAGAATATTTTGAAAAGGCCATAGCTCATCCCCACAAAGAACATTGTTACACTGACGGGCAGAAATACTCTCATGGGAGAAAACAGGGTGGCAATTTTAATGATGATCAGAAAGAAACGGGGTCCATCTTTTAAAGGCTTAATTTTGCTTTTTCCTACGCGCCTGGAAGTTTTTATCGGCACATATGTCAGGCTGTAGCCTGAGCGAACAACAGCCATTGTTATAGTTGTCGGATAGGAAAAGGTATTTGGCAACAGCGAAATAAATTGACGGGCTATCTCTGCCTTCACTACCCTGAATCCCGATGTTAGATCTTCGATCTTGCGTTTGCATACGTATGTTGCAAACCAGTTGTAGATTCTGTTTGCAATAGTTCTGTTAAAAGAGGTTTCTGATTTGCCTGTCCTGGCGCCGACTACCATATCGTAAGTCCCCAGTTTTTCGAGAAGATGCGGGATGTCTTCAGGCGCATGCTGACCGTCTCCATCAATCGTGATCAGGATCGTGCCGAGCGCTTTCCGAATTCCAGTCTTCACCGCAGCTCCGTTGCCGATATTGTACGGGTGGGATATCACACGGGCGCCGGCTTTTTTTGCCTCCGCGGCTGTCTCGTCATCTGATCCATCGTTTACGACAAT
>JAUWFS010000178.1:0-7133 GCA_030606805.1 Deltaproteobacteria bacterium | reverse complement strand
AATCTTGATCAAATACAGGTTGATACTGATCGGGATTTCTTCATGGCAGGTGATGAGGCAAAGGAATACGGGCTCATAGATCACGTAATCATTAACAGGGATGACTTTGACCATTTAGAAAAAGCGGAGGCGTAAAATGGCAAAAAAAGGGGACATGAACGATAATCTTTTCTGTTCATTTTGCGGCAAAAATCAGAAGGAAGTTACCAAGCTGATTGCCGGACCGGCGGTATATATATGCGATGAGTGTATTCAGCTTTGCAGCGAAATTATTGATGAGGAGAGCGAAAAAACCACAGGAGAAATAGAGCCGTTCCTAACTCCAAAAGAGATTACAACAATGCTTGATGATTATGTGATTGAACAGGATACTGCAAAAAAAGTTCTTTCTGTTGCTGTTTACAATCATTATAAAAGGCTGGATTCTTCGGTTGGAACAGGAGATATTGAAATCCAGAAAAGCAATATTCTTCTGATAGGGCCTACCGGCTGCGGAAAGACTTTGCTTGCACAGACACTTGCCAGATTTCTTAATGTTCCTTTTACAATAGCAGATGCTACAAGCCTTACGGAAGCAGGATATGTCGGTGAAGATGTTGAAAATATTATCCTTTCATTACTCCAAAATGCCGATTACGATGTTGAGAAGGCCAAGCGGGGAATCGTTTATATTGATGAAATTGACAAGATTGCACAAAAGTCCGACAATCCTTCTATTACACGTGATGTTTCAGGAGAAGGAGTTCAGCAGGCATTATTAAAAATTGTAGAGGGGACTACCGCAAGCGTTCCACCTAAGGGGGGAAGAAAGCATCCCCAGCAGGATTTTGTAAAGATTGATACTTCCAACATACTTTTTATTTGCGGTGGAACCTTTACCGGCCTTGAACAGATAATCAAGCGTCGGCTCGGCTCGAAAGTTATGGGTTTTGGCGCGAAAATTCTCAAGCAGAAAGAAAAAAGTGTTGGAGCTATCCTTAGAATGGTTCAACCTGAGGACCTTGTAAAATTTGGTCTTATTCCGGAATTTGTCGGTCGTTTGCCGGTAGTTGCTACGCTTGATGAATTAAATGATACTGCGCTGATCAGAATACTTAAAGAACCAAAAAATGCTTTGATCAAGCAGTTCAAAAAACTTTTTGAGATTGAAGGAGTAAGCCTGAGATTTACAGACAGCGCTATTGCGGCTATTGCCAAGGAGTCCTCGAAACGAAAATCAGGTGCAAGAGGGCTTCGCTCAATACTGGAGAACTGTATGTTAGATATTATGTTTGAAATTCCTTCTCTCGAAAATGTAAAGGAATGCGTGATAGGTGAAGATGTTGTGCTGAATAAGGAAGCTCCGATCCTGTTGTATGAACAGACAAAGAAACAGGCATAGATTTTTTGTTATTATAAAACTTTAAATATAAGATAGTTGTATTACAAATGATAAATTTACCAAAAATTTTAAAGGAACACATGCCGGAACAGCCAAAACAAAAGCTCCCGCTTTTACCTTTAAGAGATATCGTGGTTTTTCCTCATATGGTGGCTCCTCTTTTTGTTGGACGGACAAAATCTATAAATGCGCTTGCCGATGCAATGAATAAAGACAAGAATATTTTTCTTGCCTCACAGAAAAAGGTAGGTATTGATAATCCCCGGGAGAAGGATATTAATTCTATTGGTGTTTTTGGGAAAGTGCTTCAACTGCTTAAGCTTCCTGACGGCACGGTAAAGGCTCTTGTTGAGGGAAAGTCAAGGGGACGTATAAAGCGCTTTATTCAGGATAATGACTTTTTCAGCGCGGATGTTGAGCTGGTAGTTGAGACGGAAATTTCAGTTGCAGAAGGTGTTGCGCTTAGCAGGGCTGTTATTGAAAGCTTTGAAGAATATGTCAATCTGTCAAAGAATATTTCTAAAGAACTTGTGGGCAATATCTCCGCCATATCCAATCCATCTCAATTGGCAGATACTGTGGCTGCTCATTTTTCATTCAAAATTGAGGACAAACAGCATCTTCTGGAAACCTTTTCTCCCGGCAAGCGGCTTTCTATCCTTTTTGGCTTGATAAAAATGGAAATCGATATTTTTAACATGGATAAGAGGATAAAATCCCGTGTAAAAGAGCAGATGGAGAAAACTCAGAAGAGTTATTATTTGAATGAGCAGATGCGGGCCATAAGAAAGGAGATGGGAGCTGAAGAAGGCCCAGGTGACGAACTCAAAGTACTTGAAAAACAGATCAAACGGAAGAGAATGTCTAAGGAGGCGGCAGCTAAAGCAAGGCAAGAACTCAAAAAACTCAAGATGATGACCCCGATGTCGGCTGAAGCAACTGTTGTTCGAAATTATATTGAATGGATGATAAGTCTTCCCTGGTTTGACCGCAGCAGGGTGCGTAATAATCTTGATGAAGCAGAAAAAATTCTAAATGAAGATCATTACGGCCTTGAGAAACCAAAGGAACGCATACTTGAATATCTTGCAGTCCAGGCACTTGTCAAAAAGGTTCGCGGTCCTATACTTTGTTTTGTCGGCCCTCCTGGTGTTGGGAAGACTTCGCTTGCCAAATCTGTTGCAAGGGCTACAGGAAGAAAATTTATTCGTCTTTCACTGGGAGGCGTCAGAGATGAAGCGGAAATTCGTGGACACAGGCGTACTTATATAGGCGCAATGCCCGGCAAAATCATCCAGTCCCTTAAAAAAGTCGGCGTAAACAATCCGGTATTTTGTCTCGATGAAGTGGATAAAATGAGTATGGATTTTCGTGGCGACCCTTCAGCCGCTCTTCTTGAGGTACTTGATCCGGAACAAAATTTCAGCTTTAATGATCATTACTTAGATGTGGACTATGATCTTACAGATATTCTTTTTATCACAACCGCAAATACTTTGCCGGAGATACCTCTTCCTCTTCAGGACAGGATGGAAATTATACGCCTGTCAAGCTATACTGAATTTGAAAAATATCATATAGCCAAGGATTTTCTTATAACTAAACAAATAAGAATGAACGGGCTTGAAGGTAGGAATATAGGATTTTCGAAAAACTCAATTTATTCAATTATACGGTTTTACACTCGTGAAGCCGGCGTAAGGAATTTAGAACGTGAGATCGCTTCCATATGTCGCAAGATTTCACGTAAGGTTGTAAAAAATAAAGATACAAACACATTTAATATAACAGAAAAATCTTTGCAAAAATACTTGGGGCCGCCTCGCTTCAAGCATGGCCAGGTAGAGGAAAAGGATCAGATAGGTATCGTTACAGGGCTTGCCTGGACACAGGTGGGTGGTGATCTGCTTTGTATTGAAACTTTGATTATGCCTGGTAAGGGTAAGGTTATCATGACCGGCAAACTGGGGGATGTAATGAAAGAATCCGCCCAGGCTGCCGTAAGCTATGTCCGCTCACGCGCCGATAGACTTATGATTGATAACGAGTTTTATAAAAAGTATGATATTCATATACATGTTCCTGAAGGAGCCATACCAAAGGACGGCCCTTCTGCAGGCATTTCTATATGCACGTCCATAGTCTCAGCCCTGACAAAAAGGCCTGTTTACCGGGATATTGCCATGACCGGAGAGATCACTCTACGTGGAAGGATCCTCGCAATTGGGGGATTAAAAGAAAAAATTCTGGCTGCCCATAGAGGGGGAATTAAAAAAGTAATTATTCCCAACGAAAACGAAAACGATATAAAGGAAATACCCTCTATAATATTAAAGCAGATAGACATTGTTCTGGCGGATCATATGGATGATGTTTTGTCTTATTCTCTGATCCTTAATGAGGGAGATACACTTTTTAAGAAAGATGATATCCCTTTTGAAATGATGATACCAAAATCAAAAAAATTCGATCAGGAAACAGCTATTATTTAACCTTGACATAACGCTAAATAATTAGTACTTAAAATTCTTTTAAAAAAAGAGATATAAAGTCACTTGCATTAAAATCATTTGAGTGAAACCTTTGAAAAATGCTCAATTTTGTTCAAGTTCAAGGAAGGCAAAAATTTTAAATGCAGGAATACATTGATATTTCGAGGCTTAAAATTTGAGTCTGACGCCGAAATTGGGCAAAAGGGGGCGTTTTTCAAAGGTTTATGGGCGGGTAGCTCAGTTGGGAGAGCATCGGCCTTACAAGCCGAGGGTCACAGGTTCAAGCCCTGTTCCGCCTACCATAGAATTTATACCTCGAAAGGCCACAACTTGCGATTTTTCGCTGGCCCTGAACATCAATAGCTGTGTTGCTCAGGCTTGAAATAGCTTGCTATTTCGCGCCTTCGTGCCTTGCTCTTGATGCTCATTGCTCACCGAAAAAAACGCAATTTGCAACCTTTCGAGGTATATAAAAATGTTGGCAGGCATTGAGAAAACTTAGGCAGTGAGTAAAAATTTCTATTTTGGGGGCGTAGCTCAGCTTTGGTTAGAGCGCCGGCCTGTCAAGCCGGAGGTCACGAGTTCAAGTCTCGCCGTCCCCGCCAATAAATTCAAAAGGTTAGCCTTTACAGGTTAGCCTTTTTTTATTTTTTAGGCCGCCATGCTGCGTATAGGGTGCAGATGGAAGCAGATTATCCAGACGCTCAACCTCTGACAAGGAACACCACAGTTATTTGGACAAAATAGTCTAAAATAGCACCCACATATTGACAAACCCGTCTTTTTTACTATCAACGTGAAGCAAGGGGGGGGCGTAGCAGAAGTTGATTATCTTTGGCAAAAAGGTGAACAGATTCTGCCTGTTGAAGTAAAAGCAGGTAAAACAGGCACGCTTAAAAGTCTGAGACTTTTCCTTTCTGAAAAAAATGTCGTTTGGAATCAGATTTTCTCTTCATCCCTTATCATATACCGACTCAATATTATCAATACCACTTTATGCCATTGAAGCCATGTCCGGTCTTATTGATCAAGTAATTTCCGACGATAAATGCTGATGATAGGGCTCCTTGTGCAATCCTGCCACTGACTGGTGATGTGGCGACTTTCGGTGAATCTTTCAAAAGTGGAATAGATCTATCAGTAGATGCACTGCCCGCCGAGTTGCTAAGGGACTTTGATCTGCAGCAATACATCGTTCCGACCCGCTTGAGGGATGCCACTGAGGACGGCAGTCTTGAAGCCAAAATCATCCTTCTCAAATGTTGAATGCTATCCTGTTTAAGACCTGCCTATCCATCAGCCAGCCCCGGCAAGGTGGTTTTCTGTTGACCATAAGCAGCTAATTTGGTATAGATTTTTGAGCAAATCCCTTAGGAAAGGGAAAGATATGTTGACAGAAATGCGACCACAGATAGACAATTCTATCCTGCTCTCACCGAAGGAAAGCAAAACCACCCCGCATATTGTTTAAGAATAACATGTATGAAGGTTGTATCCAATACCACAGGAATGGGAGGAAGATTTCAAAACAAGGAGGCGATCACCATGAAATGTCATGTGTGTGGATCTACAATGAAATCTATGATCACAGATCTGCCCTTCAAATTAACTGAAATAAGCATTGTTGTCTTGAAGAAGGTACCCGTCTCTTGACATTAAGACCATCTTTGTTTTATAAGTTGTGTGCAAAAAATGGTATACTTAACGACAAGTCAAAAATAGTTTACACTTTAGGGAGGCAATGTGCCCCAAAAAATATGACTTGTGAGATAAGCTATTAACCGTTAGCTTTTAGCTTAACAGTCCATTTCTAATACAAAGTTTTTTACCTAATAGCTAACTGCTTATTGCTGGCATCCGTAAATATTGAAAAAGTGTAAACTACAAAATGAAGGATGCCTAATAATTTATTAAAATTTGTTTTAGGGGGTATAAATATGTCAGGTATTAACAAGGTAATGCTGATCGGACGTTTGGGCAGAGATCCTGAAGTTCGTTATACTCCAGATGGCGCTGCTGTCGCGAATTTCAGCATAGCTACATCTGAAGAATGGAAGGACAAAGCTACCGGAGAAAAAAAAGAACGCACAGAATGGCATCGTATCGTGGCTTTTAGAAGACTTGGAGAAATATGCGGCGAATATCTTTCAAAAGGCAAGCAGGTATACATCGAAGGCCGTTTACAGACAAGATCATGGGAAAAGGACGGAGTTACAAGATATACTACTGAAATTGTCGCATCTGATGTGCAGTTTTTAGGTGGAAGAGATTCTGTAAATTCAGATGAGCCACCTTTAAATACTCAAGCTTCTGATACCCCTCCCAAGTCGTCAGGCTCGGGTACAATTGGCGATGATATTCCCTTTTAGCCGGTATTTTCACAAGATTATTTTGTAAAAGTTTACCACGGAACGACACAACCAACCGTGAACCTAACAACCTGAACAGTTACGAGAATTCAGTGTATTTCTGTGAAAATCCGTGGTGAAGTATTACATTATTTTTTGATAGAAATTCAAAATATATTAAGGAGTCTATGATGCAGGAATATACTATTCATCCTCTGGTTGTCGGTATTAATGAGACTGATCAGGGTGTAATGACATATCTTCATGATTATGGAAAAAGGATTTTGCTGCCTATTTATGTTTTTTATTTAAAAGGTGGGGATAAAAACATACTTGTCGACACAGGACTTGAACAATTTGTTGTATCTGATGAAATAAGAAAAAACTGCGGGTTTGATATACTTGAATTTGAAGACGCTCTTGCAACATTAAATTTAAAGCCGGAAGACATAGATGTGATTATTCACACCCACCTTCATAATGATCATTGTGAAAATGATTATAAATGCTCAAATGCCGATGTTTATGTACAAAAAGCAGAACTCGATTTTTTAAAAAATCCACATCCTGTTGATCACAGATATTATCCTGATGTTCTTGATGATGTTAATGTAATTGAGATAGAGGGAGATGCAAATATTTTGGATGGAATTGATGTGATTTTTACTCCCGGCCATTCGGTTGGAGGCCAGTCTGTATCTGTAAATACATCAAAAGGGAAAGCCATTATTACTGGTTTGTGCTGTAATGATAAGAATTTCCCTGCATCAGGTCCGGCCATTGCACCTGGCGTGCATATAAATGTCATAGAAGCTTATGATTCAATGCAGAAATTAAAGGAAATGGCAGATATACTTATTCCACTTCATGCCCTTTCTGTAGGTAAATTAAAAAGCATTCCATGAAAAAATA
>JAUWFS010000189.1:0-6504 GCA_030606805.1 Deltaproteobacteria bacterium | reverse complement strand
TTTTACATCATAAAAAATGGATCCATATCAACAACAACTTTAACTTTTTGCCTGTAAAATTTTGATGAGTTCCTGAACATCATTAGATGAATCAAGCTGTGAAGTTCTTTTACACTCAGACTTTTTAAAAGAATTTGCCATCTATACTGTTTTGCTATTCTAGGTAGAGGCGCTTCAATGGGTCCTAATACTTCTATTGATTTTATAAAAGATTTATTATTTCTTTTCAAGGTATTGCAGAGATTTCCCACTGCAAGAGCATGCTGCCTTGTTTTTTTCTTGTCATTTCCTGAAATTTTGATCTGCACCATCCTTGAGAACGGTGGATATTTCAGGCTCTTTCTAAAGTGTATTTCTTTATTGTAAAATGCTTTAAAGTCCTGGATTTTTGCAGATAGTATACTGAAATGTTCGGGATTGAAAGTTTGCAATATCACCCTGCCGGATACATTCCCTCTGCCGGCTCTTCCAGACACCTGTGCGAGAAGCTGAAACGTTCGTTCTCCTGCACGAAAGTCAGGCAGGCTTAAAGAAAGATCAGCACAAATTATGCCGACCAGGGTAATATTCGGAAAGTCATGGCCCTTTGCTATCATCTGGGTTCCGACAAGTATATCTATTGTATTATCCTTCAGGCCTTTAAGCAGTTTTAAAACAGAACCCTTGCGTGTGGTGGTATCTCGATCCATCCTAACTGTTTTTGCATTAGGAAAAAGCGACTTGACTGCGGCCTCAATTTTTTCCGTACCAAGTCCTAACAGCTTTATACCGGCGGATCCGCAAGTTGGACAATTTGAAGTGGCTGCTAATGTAAAACCACAGTAATGGCACTTGTATGCATTAGCTCCCTTGTGAAAAGTAAGAGAGATATCGCAATTCTTGCACCTGATAGCCTTGCCGCATGATGCACAAACAGGAAAACTTGCAAAGCCCCGCCTGTTCAGGAATAGCAAAATCTGTTCTCCACGTTCCAGGGTTTCTTTCATGGCCTCGTGAAGCTCGGATGAAATAAACTTTTTAACTCCTCTATAATCTCTGATCTTGCGCAGATCGATTATGGTGACCTCGGGGAGATGTCTTTTTTCAATGCGTTTTTTCAGAGTCAGTTCAGTAAATTTATTTATCGTAACATTATAGTATGACTGAATCGAAGGTGTGGCAGATCCTAACAATGCAACGCAATTATTTAGCTTTGCCCTGACAACAGCGAGATCCCTTGCATTATAATAAAGGCCCCCTTCCTGCTTGTAAGAAGTATCGTGTTCCTCATCTACGATAATGACTCCAACATTATCGAAAGGTGCAAAAATAGCCGACCTTGCACCTATAGCTATAGTTGCTTCTCCTGAGGCTATGCGCATCCACTGGTCATAACGTTCACCTGCTGAAAGCCCGCTGTGAAGCACGGCAACGCTCTCTCCGAAGCGGGCCCTGAACCGCCTTTCCATCTGTGATATAAGGGCAATTTCAGGAACAAGCACCAGAACTTTGCAGTTTTTCTTTATAGCTTCTGCTGCAATTTGCATATAAACTTCTGTTTTTCCGCTTCCAGTAACTCCTGCCAAAAGAAAGGTTGAAAATCCTTTATTAAGGGAGGTTACAACTTTTGAAATGGCTTGTTCCTGTTCTTTTGTTAGTATATGGGCGCTATCAGTCTCAATAGATTCGCCGAATGGATCACGATAAACTCTTTTTTTAATGGTAGAAATATAACCTTTGTTTTCCAAAGATTTAATTAATCCGAGAGCGGATGGTACCAGCTCTTTTAATTTTTTTACAGAAAGCTCACCCTCTTGTTTTAATGCATCTATTATTTTCATTTTTGGAGCTGAAAGCTCCTTAATTGCGATTTCCGAGCTGGTTAACAATACATAACGTTCCAACTTCGGTCTTGTTCTTCCTCCTTTTAGCTCACGCTTGCTGATAATCAATCCCAGGTTTTCCATGGTTTGAATTAAGGAGTTTGGAATGTTTTTGTTTATAATTTTACAAAGATTTTTTTGTCGGCAGGATTCAGATTCAAGACAACTTAAGATTTCCCTTTGTATGGGCGGAACAGAATTATCTTTAAGAACATTTTTACCATCTTCTGTAATTGATATTACGGCATATTCATAAAGATTTAATCCGCTCGGGAGAGCGCTTTTTATAACTTCTCCGATTGGATATATATAGTATTCTGAAATCCACCTGAAAAATGGTACTATTGATGAAGGAAAAAGAGGCTTTTCATCAAGAATATCCAGAATTGACTTTATTTCAATCTCGCTCCGAGTTGTTTTTTTACATGAGCCCAGTATATATCCTGTCACCTTGCGCCTACCGAAAGGGACAAGGGCTCTTTTACCTACGGATATAAAGTTGAAAAAATTTTCCGGAACCAGATAGGTAAAGGTATTATATACTGGAAGAGCTATGGCTATATCTATATATTTTGAATAAGTTGTCATTATCAACAAATTATCTCAAGGCAAAAACAAGTTGCAATATGTAAAATACCTGTTAAAATTTAATTAATTCAAAACTACCGGTTTGGTGCATAAGTTAGTGCCTGTCCGAGCTGGCAATAGTTTCAGCTTATTTGCCGATGTGAAGATTTGTGAAAAAGCTTTTAGCCATTAGCAAAGCTGTTAGCTGAAGGTGTTATCTGTTTGATTTTTTAAGCTAAAGGCTAATTGCTAAAAGCTAACTGCTAAAATCTTCGATTTGAGAATAGCATCCAACTGACTATAATTTCAGGTGTTTTGAGTTTTCGTCAAGCCACTAAGTTAATACGACAGGGATCGAATAATTTTTTAAAAGGAGGCCCAGATGTATAATAAGGTGTATAATCAGATGTATAAAATGTTAAAAATACCCGTGATCATTTTTTTAATTTCAGGTCTGATGCTTATCCCTTTTAGTTCATCGGCCCTTGCGCAGGATCAGAGTTTTGAAGAAAACAGTGCCGAGCAAATGTTTGTTGACTTTTTATTTTTAAGGCCACTTGGTATTGTTGTAACAGCCGTGGGTACCGTCATATTCATTGCCTCTCTTCCCTTTTCAGCATCGGGCGGAAATATTAACGAGGCATTCTTGAAAATGATGGCAGAGCCCGCTAAATTTACATTTGCAAGACCATTGGGAGATTTAAGTGGTTATTAATTGACGAACTCGTAAAAAAGCTATAGACTTTCAGATAATTAATTTCACAAGGCCAGAAGGAGGAAGGCGTATTAATTATACGTTGACGACTGATAACACAGTGAAATTAATTATCTGAAAGTCTATAATTTTGTTTGCTTCGCCTGGGACGTGTGCCTGAAAAGCTTATTTAACAACTCTGAGTCTGTGTGTTTTTTGCAGTTTTGACCATAGCTTATTCATCATATCCGTGTATTCACTGTCATCCGCTTCTGTATCGGTTTTTCCTCTAACATACTTATTGAAAATATTTTTAAGTATTTCAACTCTTTCTTTATTCATATTGGCAATTTCAACTCTTTCTTTCAGTGGCAACTCAGAAATGATCTCCTCAATGATTTCATCTACAGGGGACAACTCACTGTTTATATCTTTTAAATCAGGTTTATCCGACATTAAATATTTCCCGTTACAAAAAAAGCCGGAGATGCCCCAGGCTTTAACCTAAGTTGAGCTATTTTTTGCGAAGAAATGTGCCAAGATCTTGATGCAGCAAGGTTTGCGAAAAGCGTAGGCATACCAATGGATATGTCGAGACTTTTCGAGTCCTTGATGCGCAAGAGATTGGTGCAGGTTGAGTAAAAAATCGCTCAATTTAGGTTTAAAGTACTGAATTGGTTGTGGTCGGGGCGAGAGGATTTGAACCTCCGACTTCCTGCTCCCAAAGCAGGCGCGCTACCAGGCTGCGCCACGCCCCGATTTGCGATTTGATTTGTGCGGTCTATCTATCACGATTTTGTTGTTCGTGCAAGCACAATAAATTAGTCGTTGAGCACTAATTATAATTGTCGCTCATATTGCGCAGAACGTAAGCCAGTATCCCTCCATGCCTGTAGTAACTGAGTTCTATTGGAGAGTCAATTCTTGCAATGACCTGGAATTCAGTTTTTTTGCCGCCTTTTCCTTGAGCAAAAACACTGAGTTCCTTCAACGGCTCAAATTTATTTTCTATTCCAGCTACTTCATAAATCTCTGTTCCATCCAGGCCCAGGGATTTATGGTTTTCGCCCTGTTTGAACTGGAGCGGCAATATTCCCATGCATATCAAATTGCTTCTGTGTATGCGTTCAAAACTTTCAGCAATTACTGCCTTAATACCCATAAGATATGTTCCCTTGGCTGCCCAGTCGCGTGAACTGCCGGTACCGTAATTTTTACCTGCAATTACAAGCAATGGCGTACCTTCTTTTTGGTATTGCATTGCCGCTTCATATATTGTCATTTTTTGATGATCTGGTAAAAAAACCGTCCAGCCGCCGTCAATGCCGGGTACAAGCTTATTTTTTAAGCGGATGTTTCCAAATGTTCCTCTCAGCATTACTTCATGATTCCCGCGGCGTGATCCAAAAGAATTGAATTCAGAAGGACTTAAACCCTGGTCGATAAGATATGCCCCTGCCGGGCTGTCAACCGGAATTGCCCCTGCCGGTGATATATGATCGGTTGTTATACTATCGCCTAACAATGCCAGAATTCTGGCTCCTTTTATATCCTGAAGTTCAGGAATTGTTTTGTTTATGTCTTTTAAAAAAGGGGGTTCTTTGATGTATGTGGATTTTGAGTCCCAATTAAAAAGCATTCCTTCAGGAACGGGAAGCGTTTTCCATTGATTTGATCCTTCAAAGGCATTTTCATAGGCTTTTTTATACATTTCAGGGCGTATAACTCTTTTCACGGTGTTTTTGATTTCTTCCGTTGATGGCCAGATTTCACGAAGATATACAGGCTTGCCGTCGTTATCCAATGCAATTGGTTCCTTGTCAAAATCAATGGTAACCTTTCCGGAAATAGCAAAAGCAATGACTAATGCGGGTGAAGCAAGAAAATTTGCTTTGGTAAGAGGAGAAATTCTTCCTTCAAAATTGCGGTTGCCGCTGACAACAGATACTGCCACAAGGTCATGGTCTTTTACTGCATCAGCTACCGCCTTTGGCAGGGGGCCGCTGTTTCCAATACAGGTAGCGCATCCATATGCCACAAGATGGAACTTTAAAGCCTCAAGATACGGCATAAGCTCTGCTGCTTTTAGATAATTTATTGCAGCTTTTGATCCTGGAGCAAAGCTGGTTTTGACCCATGGTTTTACAGAAAGCCCCCGTTCAACAGCTTTTTTTGCCAGTAGTCCGGCGCCAATCAGAACATTTGGATTTGATGTATTGGTACAGCTTGTGATTGATGCAATTACAACTGATCCGTGGTTGAGATTAAAAAATGATCCGTCAGTTGAAGATGCCTCCTTAAAATCATTTAAAAAAGTTTTTTTAATTTTAGAAAGAGGAATTCTTTCTTGTGGACGTCTTGGGCCTGCCACGCTCGGCTCTATGTTGCTCATGTCAAAATGGATTGTATCGTTAAAAAGCGGATCTTCCGTTGTTTCTGTTCTGAAAAGCCCCTGTTCTTTACAATAGCTTTCTATCAGGGCAATAAGTTTTTCAGAGCGACCGGTTAAGCGAAGGTACTTTATTGTTTCATCATCCACAGGGAAAAAACCCATTGTTGCACCATATTCAGGAGCCATATTTGCTATAGTAGCACGATCTTCCAGGCTTAAGGCATTAACGCCGGGTCCAAAAAATTCGACAAATTTTCCAACCACTCCTTTTTTTCGCAGCAACTCAGTTATAGTCAGCACCAGATCCGTGGCTGTTGTCCCTTCAGGTAGTTCGCCGGTTAATTGAAAACCTGTCACTTGTGGCGTAAGCAGGTAATATGGACTGCCCAGCATAACAGCTTCCGCCTCTATACCTCCGACGCCCCAGCCGACTACACCGATTCCATTGATCATTGTTGTATGTGAATCAAGGCCGACAAGGGTGTCAGGAAAAGCCATCCTTTGACCGTCATTATTTTTGACAAATATAACTCTTGCAAGATATTCCAGGTTTATCTGGTGTATTATACCCGTGGCTGGAGGTACGACTCTTAAATTTTCAAAATTTTTCTGGCCCCATCGCAAAAAGGTATATCGCTCAAAATTGCGCTTGAATTCTTTTTCAACATTATATTCAAAAGATTCTCTGGATCCGAAAGAATCAACCTGAACCGAATGGTCTATGACTAGCTCAACAGGAATATGAGGATTTATCTTTATTGGATTTATCTGCAAACGTTTTGCAGCTTCGCGCATACTGGCCATGTCCACCAGGGAGGGTACTCCGGTAAAATCCTGCAGCAGTATGCGGGCAGGCATAAAAGGCACTTCATGATACACCGGGACATCAGCTTTCCATCCGGCCATATTTTCTATATCAATTGTTGTTATAATATTGCCGTCTTCATTTCTAACAAGGTTTTCAAGCAGGATTTTTATGCTAAAAGGCA
>JAUWFS010000175.1:0-7320 GCA_030606805.1 Deltaproteobacteria bacterium | reverse complement strand
TCGTCTCTTCCTCATGATATTCTCCTTATAAAATCACTTAACCATTTGGCTGGATCCGGCCTGTATGCAGTAACCAAAACATCTGGCGACCTGGCGCCTTTGGGAATTCCCCATACCACATGGATCGGATTAAGGGCTCGGTAAAAAATAACTTGGCATTTTTGTATCCCAACTTCACCATATCTTTAATCGATCTTCATTCGCACCTGATCTTAGTAAAATTGTCCTCGAAATAGCTCGCTATTCTTGCGGTTTTGCTCAATCAGATCAATTAAATCTACGGCAAATTTGGGCGCAAATTCTACCAGCTTATTTTTTACCGAGCCCTAAATTAAGCGATTTTTGACTTGATCGGCACTGATCTCTTCCCCAAAAATTGCTCAACTTAGGTTTAGGGAGGTTTTTTAGCATGCAGACATCTGTAACTTTTAAAAATCTTGATTCTTCTGAAAATTTAAAAACATATGTTCAAGACAAGCTTAATCGCTTTGATAAATTTCTTTATAATCCAGCAGAAGCTAATGTTGTTCTTTCGGTTGAAAAGTTTCGCCATATAGCTGAAATTAATATTATTGGTGACAGGCTTAATATAAACGGTAAAGAAGAAACGGTTGATATGTATTCAGCCATTGATATTGTTTTAGACAAGCTTGAGAAACAGATTAAGAAAAGCAAGCAGAAAAGCAGAGAACGAAGAAGTGGAACGAAAGCCAGGGGAAAAGGCATTATTGCTGAAGATGCCGCCCATATGGATTTTGAAACCACAAGAGAAATAAAGGTCAAGAACATCGAATATAAACCAATGGATGTTGAAGAAGCGGTTATGCAAATGGATCTTTTGAAGGGTAATTTCCTTGTGTTCATAAATTCAAGGACAGAAAAAGTTAATGTTTTATATCAACGCAGGGACGGCCACTACGGTTTAATAGAGCCCATCAGCTAACCAGTATTCTCACAAGCCGATTTTACCGCATCTGCTGCGTTGCAGGCCATTCGCAGTGAAGTACCACAGCTTTATGGCCCGCGCCTTGCGCATGCAGCAAACTCAGCTTGTGAAAATACGGGTTAAAAGAGCATATGAAAGAATATAAATTTGTAACACTTTAGCGCTTTGAAATATATCCGCTTCAGGTATAATACATTCAAACCATGAAAAACTCACGCATATTTGCTTTGTTTCATAAAGCTAAAGTGTTATATAAATTTCAATAGTTACGATTTTCTGTGTTGGCGTAGATTGGTGTGATGTAGGTGTATATATATGAAAATTCTTGATGTTTTGCCTAAAGAAGCAATTCTTTCCGACTTGAAATCACTTGACAAAAAAGGAGTTATTGAAGAGCTGGTAATTCCTGTTGCCGGTATTGCAGGTGTTAACAAGGAGGAAATTGTTCGGGTTCTTATGGAGAGGGAAAGACTCGGCAGCACCGGCATAGGTGAAGGTATTGGAATCCCTCATGGTAAAATGAAAGATCTTAAATCACTGGTTGTCAGTTTTGGCTTAAGCCGTCAAGGAGTTGATTTCGAGTCTATAGATGGACGACCTGCTCACATCTTTTTTCTTCTTGTAACGCCGGAGAATTCTACTGGTCTTCATTTGAAGCTGCTTGCCCGAATTTCCAGAATTTTAAAAAATGATTCATTTAAGGAGAGGCTGTTAAGTGCCGTTGACAGCGATGAAATCTTTTCCATCATCAAAAATGAGGACGATGAGTTTTAATAAGAGTGCCTATTTAAGAGTGCCTAAAGTGCCTAAAGTATATTAAAGTGCCTAAAGTTAAGGAATTCTGCCATTTTATATAGATTCCTTCACTCGTCAATGCGCAAAGGAGGAGTAATTCCTGCAACTCCAGATTATCAATCAGCATGCCGAAGGCGTACCATAACTTTAGGCATTTTAGGCACTTTAACATACTTTAGGCACTTATTCCGGTGGTGGTAATTTGACAAAATTGAAAAACTTAAAACTAATTATTATTACAGGGCTTTCAGGTTCCGGTAAGAGTACTGCAATTGCAGCATTTGAGGATGCGGATTTTTATTGTGTAGATAACATGCCGGTTGATCTTCTCCCCAAGTTTCTGGAACTGCCTATAGAAAATGCCCCTGAAATTGCAGGGCTTGCCTTTGTAATGGATCTGCGCGAGAAAGGATTGCTTTCCAAATATTCATCTGTTCTCGAATCCATCAGGCAAAAAGGATACAATTTTGAAATACTCTTTCTTGAGGCAGATGAAAAAATATTATTACAGCGTTACAGTCAAACAAGGAGACAGCATCCTCTATCGCAGAGCAAAAGCCTTCTCGATGGGATAAGAGCTGAGAAGGAGCAACTGAAAGACCTTAGAGAAAAAGCCGGCAGAATTATCGATACTTCCCACTGTAACGTTCACGAGCTGAAGTCCATTGTCTTCAATATTGCGCAGAAAAGCAGGAAACTGGTACCAATGAGGATAAATATCCAGTCCTTTGGTTTTAAATATGGCACTCCTCATGGCGCTGACCTTGTTATAGATGTTCGTTTTCTTGCAAATCCATATTTTGTGCCTGAACTGAAAGACTTGGATGGTGAAGCTGAAGAGGTCAAAAATTTTGTTTTGAATAATGAAGAAACCCCTATATTTCTTGAGAAGTATTTTGATTTACTTGATTATTTAATACCTTTATATGAAAAAGAAGGAAAGGCCTATTTAAAGATTGCAGTTGGTTGCACAGGTGGTCGGCATCGCTCCGTCTCTATTGCACAGACCATATATGAACATATTGATAAACAAGGTAAACAGGTTGGGATTACACACAGAGATATAAGATTGTAACATTCCCACTCGACCAAAACCTGAGAAGGAGTTTTATGATAGGTATAGTTATAACTACACACTGTGATCTTGGAGATGCATTAATAGATGCGGCAGAATTTATTTTTGGAAAAAGGCCTGAGGCCATGGTATCGGTTTCAATAGATCTGAACGAAAACGCTGAAATTCTCCGTAAAAAAATTGCCGAAGGAATAAAAAAAGTCGATCAGAAAAAAGGTGTATTAATTCTTACAGACATGTTTGGAGGAACTCCTTCTAATTTAAGCTATTCATTTCTTGAAGAAGGACATGTGGAAGTATTATCAGGGGTAAACCTCCCGATTTTGATAAGAGCGGCCAATATTCGAGATGATGAAGACCTGAGCAGTCTTGTGGTAAACCTGGAGGCTTTTGGCAAAAAGAGTATATCTCTGGCAAGTGGAATTTTAAAAGGAAACAAGCGAAGATAAATTTTAAACAAGAATAAGGGATATTATGAGCATTAAATTAGGAATAAACGGTTTTGGAAGGATTGGGAGACTGATATTCAGGGCTGCAATGAATCATCCTGACGTTGAAGTTGTGGCTGTTAATGACCTCACTGATTCAGCCACAATGGCTCATCTTTTATGTTATGACTCAGTTCATGGAAATCTTGGTAAAGAAGTTAAAGCAAAAGAAGATTCAATTGAGGTTGACGGCAGGCCGGTTGCTTTTACGTCAATCAGGGATCCTGAGCAACTGAGATGGAAAGAGCTTGATGTTGATATTGTTGCAGAATGTACCGGCCTGTTCAGAGATCACGAAAATGCTTCAAAGCATCTTGCTGCAGGGGCACGAAAGGTTATAATATCCGCTCCTGCCAAAGAACCTGATATTACAATTGTAATGGGTGTAAACTCAAACCAGTATGACCCCAGACAACATAATATAATATCAAATGCATCGTGCACCACAAATTGTCTTGCGCCGGTTGCCAAGGTGCTTCTTGAGAATTTTGGCATAAAATGCGGGCTAATGACTACCATACATGCTTATACAGGTGATCAGCGCCTTATCGATTTTCCGCATAAGGACCTTCGAAGGGCCAGGTCTGCAGCTCTTTCCATGATTCCAACGACAACCGGTGCTGCAAAAGCAGTATCTCTTGTACTGCCGGAACTGGAAGGCAAGTTAAACGGGCTCGCTATTCGAGTTCCTACACCGAATGTTTCTATTGTTGATTTTGTGGCGACCGTTGAAAAATCAGGAGTTACAGTTCCCGATGTAAACCAGGCCCTCAAAAGCGCTTCGGAAGGAGTTCTTTCAGGCATACTTGGATATTGCGATATTCCGCTTGTATCTTCTGATTTCAACGGATCGACGTTGTCTTCCATTGTTGATTCTGAAACAACTCAGGTAGTAGATGACATGGTTAAAGTGTTTTCATGGTATGACAATGAAACGGGATACTCAAACAGGATGGTGGATCTGGCAGCTATGATTGGATCGCAGCTTTAATTATGACGGCTTCGTAAAAAGTTCATTTTCTGCGTTGCGCTGCATCCTTCGTTATTGCGACGTAGTTACAAGTACGTCTCTCTGCTCAGGATTTGCGTGTCTTGAAACTGAAGTTTTTTACTTTGTCGCCCAAATTTTGAAATAGCCTCATAGGGGGGTGAAATAGATGGAAAATCGCAGACCTTTTATTGCCGGAAACTGGAAGATGTTTAAAACAATTTCCGAAGCTGTTGAGACATCAGAACAGCTTGTAAAACTTTTATCTGGAACTAGTGGGAAAGATGTTATGATTGCACCTCCGTTTACAGCGCTTTCCTCTGTATCAGATATTATCAGGGAGAGCTGTATTTCGCTTGGGGCACAGAATTTTTTCTGGGAAAAAGAGGGTGCCTATACAGGAGAAATATCACCTGCCATGCTTGTATCAGCAGGATGTAAATATGTAATCATAGGTCATTCAGAACGGCGGCAGTATTTTGGCGAGACCGACGATACTGTCAATAAAAAAGTCAGGGCTGCATTAGGATTTGGATTAATACCAATTCTATGTGTTGGAGAATCTGAAAAAGAACGGGAATCAGGTTATACATTTTCTGTACTTGACAAACAGTTAAAAAAGGGGTTAAAAAGTTTTCTGCTGGATGATCTAAGGACAATAGTCATAGCATATGAACCTGTATGGGCAATAGGAACAGGCAAAACAGCAACCAAGGAACAGGCTCAGGAGGTTCATTTATTTTTGCGTTCTTTAATTGAAAAAGAATTTGGAGACAGGCTTTCCAGTTCCATCAGAATACTGTATGGAGGCAGTGTAAAGCCAGACAATATTTCAGAACTTATGGCCATGCCTGATATTGATGGAGCACTTGTCGGGGGGGCAAGCCTGAATCCTGACACTCTCAGCAAGATTGTCAATTACAATATATAAACATTGAAACGGTAATATGTCACTAATATTAATAATAATACATGTCATAGTCTGTATAGCTTTAATTATGATCGTTTTGTTGCAGACAGGAAAAGGAGCTGATATGGGGGCTGCTTTTGGAGGCGGTTCCGGTCAGACTCTTTTCGGAAGCACAGGTGCGTCAACTTTTTTAACCAAAGCGACAACAGCGGCAGCTATAATATTTATGCTAACATCTTTGGGGCTTGCATACATGTCCGGTAATAAAACCGGAGATTCTATTATGATTGACACAAAAACCCCAATAGAGCAGCATGCCGAGCCTGAAAAAAGCTTGCCGGCGCAGGAACCAGTGCAGAAAGAAGAAGCAACAAAAACAGCACCGGCTTCAGAGCCGGAGACCTCCCAGCCTGACTCACCAGTTCAGGCAGAGAAAAGTTCTCAACGCTGATAATTACAATATGCCGAAGTGGTGGAACATGGTAGACACGCTATCTTGAGGGGGTAGTGGGGAGACCCGTGCCGGTTCAAGTCCGGCCTTCGGCACCAGCTATAGACTTTCAGATAATTAGGAACGTGGACGAAATAACTTCCCCAACTATGCATCACAGCTTTAGGCCACCTTTGCCCGATCTCAAATCACAAAAATATCAAAATAGCCCGCTATTCCATCAACTTTTGTGATTTGAGATCGAACAAATTTGACCCTAATCTATGCGTCTACTTGTGGAAGTTATTTCGTCCACGTTCCTTAATTTCACTGCGTTATCAGTCGTCGACGTATAACTAATACGCCCTCCTCCTTCTGGCCTTGTGAAATTAATTATCTGAAAGTCTATAAATTTATTAGAAGTTATTTTTGTAAATAGCCTTCCGGCCTTGCAAATGGCCATGCAAGGCTATTTTAGTTTTGTAACGTATCTTTTTTGCCTTTCGGTTATGCGACGGCTAATGTCGTGTCATGTGTGAAATATCGTATCAGGCACTCGTCATTCCCACTGTGGAAATCCATTGTTTCCGGCTGCTTCGGCGCTTCAGGATTCCCGCTTCCGAGGGAATGACGGTCATCTTTACGACATTATACCTCGGAAGGTTGCAAATTGCGTTTTTTTCGGTGAGCAAAGAGCATCAAGAGCAAGGCGCGAAGACGCGTAACAGCAGGCTATTGCAAGACTGAGCAACGCAGCTATTGGTGTTCATGGCCAGTGAAAAACCGCAATTTGTGGCCTTTCGAGGTATACATAGATGACAGGACGCTATCCGTCCCCCTTTTGCCTTATTTTTTACCCCAGTCTTTAAGTTCTGCTCCTTGATACTCCTCCTGTTGGATGGTGACGTCCATGTTGATCACAAGCCCTGAATGCTTCTTGACTTCGCTGTCTTCCCTCAACTTTAAGTGGCGTTCCCGAGCCGTCTGTACATCCTCCAATGCCTTTTTCAAGGCCAGTCCAATGGCATTGCTTTTATCTATCTGTCCGGGTTTAAATTCAGGTCGAATACCATCCTCGGCGATATCTTCAGCAAAGTGCGCAAGCTGTTTCATCTTTTCCATGGCCTGGTCCATGATTTTCCAGCCCATGTTTTCATCTTGTTGGAAAACCCAGGAAGTGCGGAGATGTTGCAGCATCTCCGTATATTTATTTGTAACTTCTGCCTGCAGCTTATCTAACAATTCCTTAGGTAATTTACTTTCGTCTTCAGGAAGACCTGCCGCTTTTTCCGGTCTTAACTTATCGAGTTTTCGTTGAAACTTTCTGGCTTGGATGGCAGATTCCCAGGCCTCTCTTTGGAGGACACGCCTGATGTGAAGATCATCAATTTTATTCACTTCTTCGTTGTAATGAGGTATAAGTTTCTCCTCGTATTCGATGTAGGATCTGAGCATAGTGGCCCGGCTGGTCGGATCATAGGGGTATGGAGCAGGTATAAAGTTGGGCTCACCTCCCAGTTTGCCTATGATCATCCCCAGCCAGTGCATATGCCACATCTCCTCCCTGGTGATGGAAAGGAGGCTCGCACCCAGAGGCGTATCTTCACCTTCCATGTAACCATGAACGAGATAGCGTATGATGGCTGCATGCTCATCGGCGATATCTCTGTTTAACATGTCAATCAATG
>JAUWFS010000088.1:0-12442 GCA_030606805.1 Deltaproteobacteria bacterium | reverse complement strand
CCGCTAATCTTGTAGAAAACAATTTGACTCATTAAATTTCCGTTCTAATTTTAATTTAACATTTTAGCGTTATAAAACAAACCGGTTGAGCGTAAGCTTCAGGTATAATCAAATTCAAAACAGGAAACTGTTTGAGCGTATTAGATATCGTTAAGAAAGAATCCATTATAAAATGCTATTTTTGTCCTGCTGTTTGCTCAATTACCACAATTTCTTTATAGTTATGGCTGATTCTTTTTTTACTATATCTTATACGTGAGTTTTTCATGATTTGAATGTATTATACCTGAAGCTGAAGCACACAATTTGTAAATTTCTGATTTAAACATAAGGGCTCGGTCAAAAATAATTTCACATTTTAATGCGCCAATCCATCCTGCATAACTGCCTTGCTCGTCGGTTAAAGAAACGCCGGTATAGACTCCCCCTCAATTAAGTGCTCGTAGTTCTGCCTCGCCCTGATAACATGGAACTCATCATCCCTTACCATAACCTCGGCCACCTTAAGCCTTGAACAATAGTTGGATGACATGACAAATCCGTAGGCACCGGCACTCATCACCGCAAGAAGATCCCCCTGCCTGAAATCGGCAATTCTTCGGTCAACAGCTAAAAAATCTCCTGACTCACAAATAGGCCCCACAACATCCGCAACTATTTTTTCGCCCTCAAGCTCAACAACAGGCATAATGGCATGAAATGCGTCGTACAGACTAGGCCTGAGCAGATCATTCATTCCTACATCAACTATAACGAATTTTTTTGTCTTTCCAGGCTTTCTGTAAAGAACCTCAGCAACAAGTATTCCCGCATTCCCAACAATAACTCTGCCCGGCTCCAGAATAAGTTTTACGTGCATATCTTCAATTGCCTGCATAATCGATCTGGCATACTCACCGGGATGCGGAGGTGATTCATCATTATAGGTTATTCCAAGCCCCCCGCCCATATCAATGTATTTGATATCGATATTGAGCCCCCTGAGTTTGTTTGTCAGGGTTTTTATACTACTAAGAGCATCTTTAAAAGGTTCCGTTTCTGTAATCTGCGATCCTATGTGGCAGTCAATACCAATAACATCAATATTTTTAAGCTTTCCGGCAATCTTATAGCCTTCAATTGCTGCTTCGGTGTTAATTCCAAACTTGTTTTTCTCAAGTCCGGTCGAAATATAAGGATGGGTTTTCGGGTCAACATCAGGGTTGACTCTAATGGCAACGGGAGCTTTCTTTTTTAATAACCTTGCCCTATTGTTTATAAGCTCAAGTTCTTCAAGAGACTCGATATTAAACATAAGTATTCCAGAGCTAAGAGCATAATCAATCTCATCCTTGCGCTTTCCGACACCGGAATAAACTATTTTTTCCGGGGGAATACCGGCTTTTAAACCACGATAAAGCTCACCGCCTGAAACAATATCAAGGCCGCCTCCAAGATCTGCAAAAAGTTTTAAAACCGCCAGGCTGGTATTTGCTTTTGCAGAAAAACACACAAGCCTGTCTATACCATCAAAGGCATCATCAAATGTAAGAAAATGACGTTTCAAAGTCGCATGGCTGTATAAATAAAAAGGAGTGCCCACCTTTTCTGCAATCAACTTTATCGGAACATCTTCGCAATACAGCTCATTATCCCGGTAATTAAAATGATGCATAACCCACCTGTTAAGTAACAGTTTACTGTTGTCGGCCTACAGTTAACGGTTGATCAAAACATAAAACCGTGAACCGTAAACCGTGAATGCATAGCCTATTAATATAGACTTTCAGATAATTAATTTCACAAGGCCGGAAGGAGGAAGGCGTATTAGTTATACGTCGACGACTGATAACACAGTGAAATTATTTATCTGAAAGTCTATAAGTGAAATCAACTATATTGGAGTCCTTGCCGGTCACTCCGTGCTTGGTATAGATAACTACTTTATAGATGTACCTGCAGCCCTTTTCAAGGGCTTCAGCATACTTTATGCTGTCTTTCCCTGAATTTCTCATATGTTCAAGGGAAATATCGGCAACTCGTTTAAATATCTTCGGGCAATCTTTACAATCAGACTCAGAAACTGATTTTTTGGATCTAAAAACATAAAAACCGCCTAAACCTGATTTAACCTTTCTTTTTACTTCCGGAATAGTACAGGTCAGCTTAAGCTTGTCTCCATCTAAACTATAACTCAAATCATCCACTACAGGAGGCTTTTCCTGGCGCGGTGGTTTTGGGGGAGCTTTTTTGCCGCATCCGGATAAAATAATAGAAAAAGCAACTATTATTAAAATTTGAACAATAATGCTTCTGCAACAATAATTATACATCTAATTCATCAACCTTAAGCTTAAGGTCCCCCTCAGCCTGCTTAATAGCGGCCTTGACATTTTCCGTGGCAGTTCCACCAGAAGATTTTCTTCTGTCTATCATCTGCCTCGTGGTTAAAATATCAAAAACATCTTTTTTAAAAAGGGACGAAAATGGCTTTAACTCCTTTAAAGTCATTTCATGAAGCTCTTTATTTTCATTGACGGCATAACTTACAATTTTGCCGATGCAGCTATGCGCCTGGCGGAATGGTATTCCCCCGGCAACAAGATAATCTGCCATATCAGTGGCATTTAAAAATCCTTTAGACGCGGCCTCAAGCATTGCTTTCTTTTTTATTTCAATATTAGGAAGCATTTTTATATAAATTTTCACACAGGCTTTTAATGTATCAACAGCATCAAACAAAGGCCCCTTATCCTCCTGCATATCACGGTTATAAGCAAGTGGTAATGCTTTCATAATACTTAAAAGTGCTATTAAATCTCCGAAAACACGACCGGTTTTCCCGCGTACCAGCTCCAGCACATCCGGATTTTTTTTCTGGGGCATAATGCTGCTTCCGGTTGAAAAAGAATCAGGCAGCTCAATAAAACCAAATTCTGATGATGACCATAAAACAAGCTCCTCGGATATCCGGCTGAAGTGCACCATGCAAAGACTTGCAGCCGCCAAAAATTCTATTATAAAGTCTCTGTCAGACACAGAATCCATACTGTTTGCAGATACCTCGGGAAAACCAAGAAGTTCCGCCGTATATTCTCTATCGATTGGATATGTTGTTCCTGCAAGAGCTGCGCTGCCAAGCGGCATTATATTTATGCGTTTTAATGCATCCATGAACCTGTCGCAATCCCTTGAAAACATCTCATAGTATGCCATCATGTGGTGAGACAATAGAACGGGCTGCGCTCTTTGTAGATGAGTATAGCCCGGCAGAACAACGTCTATATGAACTTTTGCAAAATCAACAATTAACTCTCTGAGGCTGATAAGCTTTTTTAAAATATCTAAAGTTTCGTCTCTCAGATACATACGCACATCAAGAGCTATCTGGTCGTTTCTGCTTCTGGCAGTATGGAGTTTCTGGGCTACTTTTCCTATATCCTCAAGAAGCCTGGATTCTATATGCATATGTATATCTTCCAGGCTGTCATCAAAAAGGAATTCCCCTCTCTCTATATCCCTTTTTATCTGTCCAAGACCCTGAATCAATAATGAAGCATCTTCCTCTGTAATAATAGACTGCCTGGCAAGCATTCTGCAGTGAGCAATGCTGCCTTCGATATCATAAGAATAAAGCCGTTTGTCTATATTAATCGAAGATGTAAATGTTTCTACAAGTCTATCTGTTTTCTCGGAGAATCTTCCATCCCAGGGCTTTTCAGACATATATAATCCTCATTACAGGCAAATAAAGGTCAGATTACCTATTTAGTGGCTGAGCGAAAACCTATCATCTTTCGATCAGAAATTCGAAATACGAAGCACGAAATACGAAACAATGACAAAAATACAAATGCTCCAATGACAAAAACCACCGATTTGCAGTAAGGGCACGGCGCGCCGTGCCCTTACTTAGTTTTGGTCATTTTCTGATTTGGTATTCGGATTTGTTTCGAATTTCGAATTTCGATATTCGGGTTTTGCCTGAACATGAGTTTTAGTTCAGGCACTATTTAGCATATTCTGGATACGCAATCTCAGCGCATTAAGGCGTATAAAGCCTTCAGCATCTTTCTGGCTGTATACAGTGTCGTCTTCAAAAGTGGCAAAATCCTCTTTGTAAAGAGATTTATCGGATCTACGGCCAAGTATACGACAGTTCCCCTTATATAGTTCAATGCGTACAACTCCGGAAACATTTTTTTGTGTTATGTCTATCATATTCTGCAGGAGCTTCATCTCAGGTGAAAACCAGAAACCATTATAGATTATCTCAGAATATTTGGGTATAAGGGAGTCCCGAAGATGCATTACTTCTCTGTCCATGGTAATCGACTCAACAGCCATATGTGCAAGCCTCAGAATAGTGCCGCCGGGAGTTTCATATACACCGCGGGATTTCATACCGACAAAACGGTTTTCAACAATATCCGCTCTTCCTATGCCATGACGTCCCCCCAGCCTGTTAAGCTCCTTGAGAAGATTTGCAGGAGACATATTAATATCATTTATGGCCACAGGATCGCCCTGTATAAATGTTATTTCTATTACCTCCGGTTTATCAGGCGCATTCATGGGAGAAACGGTCAGGGTAAACATGTCCTCATGCGGTTCTTTCCAGGGATCTTCAAGGACACCTCCTTCGTAACTAATGTGAAGCAGGTTTCTGTCAGTGCTGTATGGCTTTGAAGGTGTTACCGGCACTTTTATACTATGTTTTCCAGCAAACTCCATAAGAGAAGTTCTGGAGTTAAGCTCCCATTCACGCCACGGAGCAATAATATGAATATGAGGATCCAGGGCCAGATAACTCAGCTCAAACCTGACTTGGTCGTTTCCCTTGCCGGTTGCGCCATGGCTAACGGCATCAGCCTTCTCGATCTTCGCAATTTCCATCTGACGTTTTGCTATAAGAGGCCTGGCAAGAGATGTTCCCAAAAGATATTGGCCCTCATATATTGCATTTGCACGAAATGCCGGAAACACATAATCAGCAACAAAGGTCTCTTTAAGGTCATCTATGTAAACCTTAACCGCACCGGTCTTTAAGGCCTTTTCTTCTATATCATCAATTTCTTCTTCCTGACCTATATCAGCCGAAAATGCAACCACATCACATTTATAAGTTTCAATCAGCCATTTTAAGATTACAGATGTATCAAGGCCGCCTGAATAGGCCAAAATTACTTTTTTAATTTTTTCCTGCAAAATAAACTCCTTTAAATTAGCGCACCTTCGGTGCGAACATAAGTGCCTAAAGTGAGCTAAAGTATATTAAAGTGCCTAAAGTTAAGGTAGTCCCTACAAAGCAGTGCAGGTTTGGAAATACTGCCCTATTTTACTTTGTAAACACCTGATTTTTCACTATGTGCTGCCAGAAGACATGATATCTAACTTATTGAAATTATTGACCCGCACTGTTTTGTAGGGACTACCAAAGTTAAGGTATTCTGCTATTTTATATGAAGATTTCTTGAGTTATTAATGCATAGGGAAGTGTAACAGTTTTTATTCCTATGTTATCAATTAGCACGCCGAAGGCCTACCACAACTTTAGGCACTGTCTTTTCTACTTTAACATACTTTAGGCACTTCTTTTTAACTTATGTTCATTTCATCAAAACTTCCAGTATAGCCTTATGCATATGAAGTTTATTCTCAGACTGATCCCAGACAACGGAATTTGGGCACTCCAGGACTTCTTCGCTCATCTCTTCACCTCTGTGAACCGGAAGGCAGTGCATTATAATAACATCTTTTGAAGCATTTTCTAAAAGCTTTTTATCAACCTGAAAACGTTTGAAAATACGTTTTCTTGTACTGTGCTCACTTTCCTGTCCCATACTGGCCCATACATCAGTATAAACCACATCAGCATGTTTTACCGCCTCAACAGGGTCTGAAGTTACTATAATGCTGCCGTGTCCTTTCTCAAAAGCCGTCTCTAATATATCTGTATCAGGATAGTATCCTTCGGGACATGCAAGCACAAGGTTTAAGCCAAGCACGGCTGCGGCATTTATCCATGAGTGGGACACATTATTGCCGTCTCCAACCCAGGTTATCTTCAGGTTCTCATAACCTCCTTTATATTCGATTACCGTCATTAAATCGCTTAAAACCTGGCATGGATGGTATAAGTCGGTCAAAGCATTAATAATCGGAATGGTAGAGAACTCTGCAAACTCTTTCAAAAGATCCTGAGAATATGTTCTAATGGCGAGACCATCCAAATATCTCGAGAGGACTCTGGCGGTATCTCTAACAGGCTCATTTCGAACCATCTGGGTGTCCTTTGAGCTTATAAAAATTGAAGCACCGCCTAGCTGAATCATTGCCACCTCAAAGGAAAGGCGTGTGCGTGTCGATGGTTTGTCAAAGATAAGCCCAAGTGTTTTTCCTGCAAGAGGTCTTTTTTTAATACTTTCCCTTTGATTTTTTTTCAATTCCAAGGCTCGCTTGAAAAATAGTTCAAAATCCTTTTTTTCAAGATCTAAAAGAGTTAGTATATCGTTGTTCATAGCGATGCGACCTCTCAATCCAAACTATTAAACAATTCATCTAAGCATGCCGTCAGAGAGTCAATTTCCTTTTTTCCTATGATAAGAGGGGGAATAAAACGTAAAATATTACCCTGAATGCAGTTGATTAAAAAACCCTTATCCATGCACGCTTTCACTACCTTATCCCCATCAACTTTTATTTTCATGGCAAGCAAAAGGCCTATCCCGCGAACATCAATAATTGATTCATGTCTATCTTTCAGCCGGAAAAGCTTTTGCTTGAAATATTCTCCAATCTTTCGGCCGTCATCTATAATATTTTCTTCAATAAGAATCTTAACAACTTCAAGTGAAGCTGCTGTAACAACCGGTGTTCCTCCAAAAGTTGAGGCATGTGAACCAGGCACAAATGCTTCAGCAATATATTCTTTAGCCAGCATGGCGCCTATTGGCAATCCATTGGCAAGGGCCTTTGCCAAGGTCATTACATCGGGTTCTATTCCGAAATTTTCATAGGCAAAAAGTTTACCGGTACGGCCCATTCCTGTCTGGATTTCATCAAAAATCAGAAGGGTTCCTGTTTCATCACAAATCTGTCTAACGCCTTTAAGATATTCGGGAGCAGGGCAGCGAACACCCCCCTCTCCCTGGATCGGTTCAATTAAAACTGCACATGTTGAAGGGTCGATCTTGCTTTGCAACGCCTCAATATCATTGAACGGAACAAAATCAAAACCATTAAGTACCGGCTCAAATCCCTTGCGCATCTTTTCCTGGCCTGTGGCGGAGAGAGTTGCCATAGTGCGGCCGTGAAAAGATTTTTCCATGGCTATTATCCTGCAGCGGCCTTCTTCGCCTTTATCATTGAAATATTTTCTCACCAGCTTTATAGCCGCTTCATTCGCTTCAGCTCCGCTGTTGCAGAAAAAAACTCTGTCCGCAAAACTGTTGTTAACGAGCCATGATGCAAGCTCTGTCTGGGGTACTGTATAATAAAGGTTAGAAACATGAAAAAGTGTTTCAGCCTGTTTTGAAAGGGCTTTTGCAACTCTCGGATGCGCATGACCAAGGTTGCATACCGCAATTCCCGCAACAAAATCCGTATAAGCTCTTCCATCTGAATCCCAAAGGGTGCATCCTCTCCCTTTTGTTATAACGATGGGAAATCTATTGTAAGTTCTTGCTATTACTTTATTTGCCTTATCTATTATTTCGTTTTTTACAGGTTTCATGTCGTAACTTCAGTCCCAATTCCCTTATCAGTAAAAAGCTCCAGCAGCAAAGCATGACGCTTGCATCCATTTATAATATGAGCCTTTTTAACATTATTATTAAGTGCGCTGAGAGCGCACTCGATCTTTGGAATCATTCCCCCTGAAATTGCTTTATCCTCAACCATCTTACTGATTTTTTCCGTATCAATTGAAGATATTAAAGCGCCCTCAAGGTCTAAGACTCCATCAACGTCAGTAAGAAATATTAGACGTCCTGCAGAAAGAGCCATTGCGATTCTGCTTGCCACAATGTCTGCATTTATATTGTATGTTTCACCCGAATCACCCACGCCAACCGGCGCAATAATTGGGATAAAACCTTTAACCGTCATTGTATTTATGATATCCGGATTTATCTTAGTAACATCTCCAACCATGCCGGGATCAATTATTTCAGGTGGTTTATCCATATCCTCCTGATATATGATATGCAGCTTTTTTGCTGATATAAGCCCCCCGTCTTTGCCGCTCAAGCCCACGGCCTTACCGCCCTGCCTATTTATTTGAGCAACTATTTCCTTGTTTACCTTGCCGCCGAGTACCATTTCTACAACATCCATTGTAGCTTCATCCGTAAGGCGCATACCCCTGACAAACTTGGAAGGTATCCCCATCTGCTTAAGCACCAGATTGATTTGCGGTCCTCCACCATGAACAACAACCGGATTCAGCCCAACGAATTTCAGCAAAGTTATGTCCCTGGCAAAATCTTTCTTTAACTGCTTATCAACCATGGCATGTCCGCCATATTTTATAACGATGGTCATCCCATAAAAACGTCTTATATAGGGCAGTGCTTCAATAAGTATGTCAGCCACATTCGGAGTCATAGTATGTATCTTCTAAGATCCTCGTCGTCTTTGATATCCTTTAATTTGTCTACCACATATTGCCCGTCAATTACTATTTTTCTATCTTTAGCTTCTTTAATGTCTGAAGCGCTAAAAAGAATGTCTTCGAGCATACATTCCATGAGCGTATGAAGTCTTCTTGCTCCTATGTTTTCAGTAAGATTATTAACCTCTTCAGCAATTCGCGCTATTTCATCAACAGCATTGTCCTCAAAGACAACATCAACATTTTCAGTCTTTAAAAGCTCAATATACTGAAGAAGCAGAGCGTTCTTGGGTTCGGTCAGTATCCTTACAAAATCTTCTTTCCCAAGAGAGTCAAGCTCCACACGGATGGGGAATCTCCCCTGAAGTTCCGGTATCATATCAGAAGGTTTGATTGTGTGAAAGGCTCCGGATGCTATAAAAAGGACGTGATCTGTTTTAACCGAACCATACTTGGTGGTAACTGTACTCCCCTCAACAATAGGAAGAAGATCTCGCTGAACCCCCTCCCTGGATACATCCGGCCCATGCCCGCCGTTTTTCCCGACAATTTTATCTATTTCATCAAGAAAAATTATCCCCGACTGCTCAACTTTCTCGATTGCCATGCTTACAACTTTATCCATATCCACAAGGGCCTGGGCCTCTTCCTGGGCAAGAATTTCCATGGCTTCAGGCACTTTAATTTTTCTGCTCTTTTTACTCTTGGGCATCATTCCACCCAACATGTCTTTGAAATTGATGCCCATTTCTTCCATCCCCATGCTTGAAAAAACTTCCACAACAGGCATGGCTCTTTCTGAAACATCAAGGTCCACAAATCTGTTGTCAAGTTTTCCTTCACGAAGCATGGTGCGAAGCTTTTCTCTTGTGGAAGAAGTTTCATCTCCATTACCGGTTACAAGCTCAAGGGGTATTTCTTTTAAATTTTCGTCCTTCTGTACCTGCTGAACCTTTGGCTTTGGAAGAAGCAGGTCAAGCATTTTTTCTTCGGCAATCTGCCATGCCTTTTCCTTAACAGCTTCCTTTTCTCTTGATTTTAGCCTGTTTACAGTTAGTTCAAGAAGATCCCTTATCATCGACTCAACATCCCTGCCCACATATCCGACTTCGGTAAACTTGGAAGCTTCAACCTTTACGAACGGAGAGTCAGTCAAAATAGACAATCGCCTTGCGATTTCGGTTTTTCCTACCCCGGTAGGGCCAATCAATATAATGTTTTTCGGCATAATTTCTTCACGAATGTCTTCCGGAACCTGCTGCCTTCGCCAGCGGTTCCTTAAAGCAATCGCAACAGAACGCTTGCCTTTGTTCTGACCAATAATATATTTATCAAGTTCTTTAACTATTTCTGATGGTTTTAGATCTCTCATATCGATTTTTTGTTCCTTAAATTTCTTCTATCGTAAAAGAATCATTTGTAAATACACAAATGGATGCCGCTATTTTCATCGCCTCTTCCACAATACTCCTTGCATCAAGGCCTGAGTATTTTATAAGTGCGGTTGCCGCCGCCAGAGCACTTGTGCCTCCGGATCCTATACCCATAATACCTTCATCCGGTTCTATAACATCACCATTGCCTGAGATAAGAAACATATTTGTTTCATCCGCCGCTATCATTATCGCCTCAAGGCGCCTTAAATACTTGTCGGTACGCCAGTCCCTGGCCAGTTCAACCGCACTTCGCGTTAAATTCCCGTTGTAACGTTCCAGCTTTGCTTCAAGGCGCTCAGACAAATTCAAAGCATCGGCGGTAGCGCCGGCAAATCCTACAATTATCCTGTTATTATAGATTCTTCTGACCTTTTTGGCATGATGTTTTACAATGGTATTATTCATAGTAACCTGGCCATCACCAGCAACTGCCAGCTTCCCCTTATGTCTAACAGCAAGAATAGTTGTTCCATGAAAATTCATAATATAATCTACCTTCTACTTAGGTTCTAGGATGGGCATTATCATACGTTTCCATCAGCCTGTCGATACTAACATGTGTATATTTTTGTGTAGTCGAAAGACTTTTATGGCCTAATAGTTCCTGAACTACTCTCAAATCCGCCCCTGCATCAAGCATATGGGTTGCAAATGTGTGTCGCAGTGCATGGGGTGAAACCGGAACCATAAGGCTGCATTCTTTAACCAGCTTGTTCAGGATGCGTCCAATTGATCTTGGAGTAAGGCGGCCATTATTTTTATTTAAAAAAAGCGGCCCATCCCCCTTGATTTGCAAATCAGTTTCTCTATGCAATTTATTTCTATATGCCTTTATAGCCCTTAAAGCCTTATTACCGATAGGAACAATCCGCTCTTTGTCTCCCTTTCCAAGTACGCGGATCGTACATCCCGTAAAATCCACATTAAAAACATTCATTCCAGCAAGTTCCGACACCCGTATCCCCGTAGAATAAAGGGTTTCAAAAATAGCACGATTTCTTAGCCCCAGCCGATTATCGGTCTTAATCGAATCCAGCAGACGGAACATATCATCAACTGTAAGATATGCAGGGATTGTTTGTTCCTGTTTAGGCGTATGTATCAATTCTGCCGGGTTATTCTGAATTATGCCATGCTTGATAAGATATCTGAAAAAAGAACGTATTGCCGAAAGCTTGCGTGCTATAGTAGATTTTTTGTTCTTCTTGTATAATAATCCCAGATATCCCCTTATCATCAGAGAGCGAACTTCATTTGCCTTAAAATCATATGTTTTATTCTGCTTTTTTTTACCTCTAATTCCGCTCTGTACGAGAAAATCCGCAAATTCATTCAGATCATGCAAATAAGCACGAGAGGTGTTAACTGAATAACCTTTTTCAGAGGATAGAAATTCAACATAAGACTCGATCAGATTCTGAAAATTATACGAATTCATTAAATTCCATCACCATAACCTAAGTTAAGCGATTTTTTTTGCAAAAAGAGGAAAACTCAAACCACCTGAAATTATAGTCAATTGGATGCTATTCTCAAATCGAAGATTTTTAGCAGTTAGCCTTTAGCTAAGAGCTAACCGCTAATAGATTTAATCAAACGGATAACACATTCAGGCTAAGAGCTAATGGCTAATAGCTTTCTCACAAAGTTTTCAAATAAAATTATGCGGCTTTGCGTGTTTTTTTCTTCAGCCTGATAATACGGCGCTTATAAATAGCCGCCATTTTATTATCGTTTGATTCAAGAAGCGTTTCCCTTTTTGCCTTAAACTCTTTGATTTTTTCCTTTATTTCACGAACCTTTGAATCTGTCTTTTTGCCGGATTCTATTTCAATCCCTTTAGCCAGTTTTATCGCATTAATAAGTTCAGCCTTGTTCATCCCGTGAACGCCTGTGATCTCAGACATCTCAATGGCAACCTCTCTCAGCTCTTTGGCTGTCATCTTTTCCAGGGGTTTTTCCTTGGCCTCCTTTTTTTTGGAACCCATAAACAGTAGCTCTCCTTTCAATATTATTTCATGTTAAAGGCTCAAAAAAAGCCTTAACCAATTTATGACTTTTAACATAAAAAAAAGAATTCATAAACCATTTTTTTTTATTATGTCAATAGATAAAGGCAAATCGGCAAATTTTAATATCAGAAATTTGAAAACTCATTAAGAGATTAACCTGAGGCAGCAGGCACTTAAATTTAAGAACGGCTGAAACTCGCGCAAAAGTGAACCTAAAGAAAAAAGAGTATTAAATCACTTACTCGACAGTCCAAGGAGGCTTGAGTGAAAACTAAAATCTAAACCCTATTGTGAAATGAAAACTCCCTGCACTTTCATTAGCTTTCCTATCCAGTTTGTGCCCGTAATAGACCCCCATGGGACCGATTTGTGTGAGATAATGCAATCCAACACCCACTGAA
>JAUWFS010000158.1:0-8135 GCA_030606805.1 Deltaproteobacteria bacterium | reverse complement strand
CTTGTTTATCAAGGAACTTAAATTTGTGCTTAAAAATATGAAATCTACAGTTATTCCAGTAGAAAAATTATATTTTTTCAGTGCTATTTATGCTGTTGCTAACAGAATATTCAACATAGAGTTTCATTCCGAATTAGTCTTTATTCACAACGTTATTCAAGCCACCCACCAACAAATAAGCACAAACTTAGCTGTAGCCTCACAGGGGCATGAGTCAGCTATTGGGATACCAGATGGTTTGTTTAACGGGATAGAATGTGCAGTAGAAGAAATGATTGCAAAAATATCAAATGATCAAGATATATGCCCTGCTCTTCAAAAAATATCTGATTTAGCATATAGTACCACAGGCAATGGCCGTTACTTATGCTTAAAAGGGATGCTAACTATATAAATTATGCTACCGAACACAAGCCAAGCCTTTCAATCTAAGGCTGAACGCATGGCAGGCTTCCCCTAACCACCGCATTCTCGTCCCGAGATAAATCCGAATCGTTGGGATAAGACAAAGAGTCTTTGAAATTCGATATTGTTACCCAGTGGGTGATCGGGTGAAAGGAAATCTTACCTTCCTCTTTGCAGGGCTTGCTCTGGCGATAAGGTTAAGAAAGTCCCACATGATCGAAGCTTAGCCAGTCTAAGCGGTTATCATGCCAAGAAAATCGAGGATAGATGCGCCTGGGGCGTTTCATCATATCATAGCACGGGGAATTGAGCGTTCTGATATCTTTAAGGATAACACTGACCGGAATAATTTTTTAAATCGGCTTGGTGGAATCATTAAGGAAACTAATACACATTGTTTTGGCTGGGCGCTTATTCCAAATCATTTTCATTTGCTGCTAAAAACCGGTGATATGCCGATTGCTACAGTGATGCGACGGCTGTTGACCGGATATGCGGTTTCGCATAATAGACGTCACAGCAGGAGCGGGCATCTTTTCCAAAATCGATATAAGTCAATTTTATGCCAGGAAGACACCTACCTGTTGGAGCTGGTACGATATATTCACCTGAATCCGGTTCGTGCAGGGATTGTAAAAGATGTTAAAGCCTTGAACAAATACCCATTTGCCGGTCACAGTGTAATTATGGGCAAGGTAAACAATGACTGGCAGGATACTAAATGGGTATTAAGGCTTTTCCACACCAAGTTACCGATTGTGCGTCGAAGGTATCGGGCATTCGTTAAAAAGGGTATCTCCGAGGGGCGGCGCAGTGATTTGACCGGTGGTGGTTTAATTCGGAGCAGCGGTGGTTGGGCTGCGGTCAAAGCAAAGCGCATGGCCAAGATATTCGAGAAATCAGATGAACGTATTCTTGGTGATGGTGATTTTGTTGAACAGGTGTTAGCGGCATCTAAGGAACAGGTGGAGAAAAAGTATAAGTTGATTGCCGAAGGTTATGACCTTGATAAGATTGCCTCAAAAGTGTGTGATTTAATGCAGCTTGAGCCATTTAACATCTGGGCTACAGGTAAAGAACGCACACGGGTTGAGGCAAGAAGTTTATTATGCTATTGGGCGGTAAGAGATCTTGGCATTAACATGGCTGAATTATCAAGGCGATTAAATCTTTCCTTCTAATCGACCATTAGGCCTAAAACTGCAAAACTTAAGGGATGTCCCGAACGACGTAAACTGAGAGGTTTTGATGCGATCCATTTATCCTCAGCCTTAACTCTGCGCCAGGAGTTATCAGCGCCTGTCATTTTTTCATGTTCGGATCGTAACCTTCAAAAGGCATCTCGTCTTGAGGACCTTCATCAGCCAGAATAGTACAACAACCCGAAACAAAACTATTAGCATCCCCGTCTTTGCCTGAAACAAAAAAAGCTAAATGAAATAATCAAGGTTTGACACTTATGTTGCGAGTCTCTATAACCTGTTGAAATAACATAATTTAAGGCCACAATTGTAGTAATTTCATATTTCTTTATATAACAGCGTGTTACGCCCGCCAACAGATGTTTCCGAAAAATCTCGCAACATAATAATCCGCGTTTGAGCGAACTTGTATATATGCATACTGATATACTTCTGGGTCTTTATTTTTTAAGTAGTGAAAGAACCAAAGGGCTCACGCCTTTGAAGCGTATGCGCGAGCTCTGCTCTTGTTCTATAGAGAGCAGAGCTTATAAAGCAGAAGTAAACCATATGCCATTTTCTCCTATTCTTTAATTATGATATATATAGCACAAATAAAATATAATGTCAAGTGATTACAAGATGTTATGTTGCGAGTTTTTATAACCCCTTTTTATTAAAGCATATAATAAGAAGAAGAATTATATGCAAAGAAAATATATTTTTGATATTTAAAGAGAAGTATATCCAAAACTCACAACATAACTAAACTGGCAACATAATGACCCCAAAGTTTTTCCAAACATGACTCATGGATCATTTCGCCATTAGAAAGGGAAATGCCATTGGATACGGCTTCTCTACATAATTTACAAGTAGTCATCTTCAGGCCTATTGGGCATAACGGAAAGCTCACCTGCCGCTGTGGAGCGCAGCGGAATAGCGGTTAGGTGAAGCGCTTGGTTCGGTATTTTCTTTGTTTTTCAAAAACCATTGCAAGCTGCTGCGAGAAGGGCGCTTGAGCGTAGCTGAGATATTTCAAAGCTTCATTTAATTTCCCATTAATTTCTGAAAGCTTTTTTAGGTCTATCCTGCTTAAAATATCTATATTAACCGGTCTTTTAGCATCAAAAAAAACTAATGACTTAATAAATTTCAGACAGGTTTCGGAATTCAGTTGCTCAGTAATGAATGTTGCCTCATTCTCAGAACTACACGGAATAAAGTAGCATGTGTCATCTACCATAATCGGCTTGCTATCGTGTTGCCCTATCGAACTAAAATGAATATTTTTATAAAGTCCGGAAATAGCAACCTTCCATGATGTAAAACTGTACCCACCTATACCAAAAACAGAGAAACGAGGTCGTTTTTTGTATATGATGCTTTTTCTATTATCTAAAATTGAAGAATAGCTTTCCAAGTAAGCCCACGTTTTGGGAGCCCTATTTTGTATTATTTTTGTATCATCTCCCACCTTTTGTTGAGTGACTATCACATATTTTCTTGGTATAAGTCTTTTATTACCAAGATCTGAGGACTTCAAAAGTGGGTATATAAACTCGTTTTCTAATTCAACAGATTCTCCAAAACCATTTATATAATTTTCTCCAAATTTTTCTAGTTCCATTACTTTCGCGGCATCATGTTTAAGGCCAGATCGCCATTTATAATAATCTATTCCATCAATTCTACGATATTTGTTGAAGTCATCTATATTCGATATTAATTCATTTGCATAAATGCCTATATGGGACACTTTCTTACTGAAAGACAAGTTTTCATAGATATATGCATCTTTTGCTTTTTTTAGGGATGTTATAAAAGTAACAAATAGGCAGGCATCAACAGATACATCAAAATGTTGTTTAGCATCTATAATATGAATCGAACTATTATTAACTTGGCCATCAATAGTCCAAAAATGTTTCAACACTTTTCTTGCAGTTGCCGTTTTACATAGCATGGCTAAACATGCGTCATATGCATGCAAACTTTCAATCAATTTAATAAGCATCCACTCCGCTATATCAAAATTTGCTTTACCCGTTTTTGCAGCAAACCCTCCAAGCCTTTGAAAATTACTTTTCTCTGGCAGATTATTACTATTCAACAAACCAAGTGCAGAATTTGTAACCCATGGTGGGTTTCCAACAATTAGAATTTTCCCACCTAATTTCTTAAATAGTTTTGCCCAATCAAAACTGAAGAAATCATTAACAGCTAAAAAAAGATTGCCATTTTCAAGACCATTTGAGCTTAATTCCTTAATATATTTTTTATTTATATCGAAACCATAATAATGACATGAATTTCCCCATTTATTCATGCTCGCTTTGATGAATGTACCCAACCCACAAGTAGGTTCAACGATAAATGAAGGATCAGGACAAATTTCTTTTACCAAACCAACAACTTCTTCGGCCAACTCTAAAGGTGTTTGGAAATCACCAAATTCTATTCTACGTTTACTTGCCATTAGCGAACCCTTATTATTCCGTCAATATTTCCAGCTTCATGTATAACCCGGCTATATTGAAGTCTCCATTGCAAAGCGTTTGAAATTGTAAGATAGCCAATTTCAGGGGGATTGTTTATGACTTTTTCAGCCAATTTCCTTGCCTGAATTTCATCAGCCGGTATCATCCGTTCCTCAAAATATGCAAGGATATCATCTACATTCCCTTCATTCTCCAGTATTTTTCTTAAACCTGATGTAGTTTGAAAATCTGCTGTACGATGTTGTTCAATATAAATTGTATGTTTAATATCAAGATGACCGGTACGATTTTTTTCATTATCTTTTTTCTCATAAACGAAAACAATAAGCGAATATCCAAGTCCAAATATTTTTTGTTTGGCTGATTTAAAAGGGCAAGATGATTGCGGCTGTTTGATACTTGTCACCTTCATGTCAATCAGTAACTCAGGAAAATCTATCCCTTTTGCAGATGATCCTTCGACATAATCATATTTTGTTTTTAGATATGCCTGAAATTTGTGTTCAAGATAGGTACCAACTGCTTTTCCATCAGTCACACCAAATAAAGCTGGTTCGTCATGCTGTGATTCAATCTTAGCAAACTTTCTTGCTTCTTTTTGCAAAAGCTGAGTTGTCAATTTTATTTTTGCCATATTCGATCCTTGATTATTTATTATACCGAACGACGGGCATCAGCGGCGCGGGCGGCAGCCCGCGTCCGTCTGCATGCCTTGGTTAGCTGTTAATCTGCATATCCGTCTTCTGGATGTAGAACAGAAATATCCTCGATCTCGGACACTTCGATCTGAATTTCGTCCAGAACATTATCTAAATGCTCTAAAAATTCGCCTTCATGAGGCACTCTTGTAAAATCAAGGCTTACAGCGATTGATCCTGAGACTACCAATCGAAATTCTTCTTCAGCTTCAAAGTAGTGCCTATTGTCATATTCAGATATCCCGATACTTTCAGCTCTCTTCTCGTCCATGCAGTAGTAGTCGGACTTGAAGATGTAATAGTCTGCTGTTGCTGTCATTTCGAATTCAAATGGAATAGAAATTACACCGCTTCCATAATATTCAGCTTCGTCCCATTTCAATCCTGCGTCTATTGGAACATCCAGCATAGAAATTGTGGCTTCATTGTTATCGTCTGGAATTGAAGAATCGCTGAAAGTATACCCAACGAGTTCATCGAATATTTTCTTCGATGCTTCTTCACCTACTTCTCCAGCCTTACGCTTTAGTTCATCCATTATAGTTTCGAAATTGTCTGCAACCTCTGCATCTTGGAACACGGCATGACATGCATCGGAGCGAACGAAACCATCTAGTCTCTCGAATGTTGTAACGTTATCGATTTTTACGCAGGCGTCCCGAAGATGTTTGTCGGCTACCACAACATTGAGTAGATCTACGTTACTTGCTAAATCCTTTATGCTCTCAAGAATGAATGCATCAGGGAAATCGGCCCTATTCTTTTTCTTCTTGAAAGGGAGTTCGCCGTTAAAATAGGCGTCGACGACTTTCTCTCCATGATGTGGGCGTATCTCATGGATTTTGGCACCAACGTGGTCGCACCACACCTTGAATTCACGTTCTACCCAATTACGAACTTCTGGAATAGATGCAATCAAGGCCGAGCTTTGTTTTGTTAGATCTTCCTGCAACTCAGTTGGAAGAGGTTTTTTTACAACCTTGGAATAGATCTTCTCAATTTCCTGAAGTGGCTCCACATACTCTTCTTCCCGATGGCCAAGAAATTCTTTCCGCACGAGATAGGGGATATGTATTATTAGGCCACCAGAATTACCAAGACGTCCGAGCACCTGAAATGCCACAGACTTCCGTTGAGGATCTTGTCTGAGAATGTTTGTATCAAGTAATACATGCAACATAATAGAATGATCTCCTGACAGCTAACGCCGCTTTTCAGCGGGCGCGGCTTTTTGCGCTCCGCTGCAAAAGCCTTGTTGGGCCATGGCTCTTTCCTCTCACCGTTGTCATCCGCCAATGCCCCCGCCTTCCACATTATTCGATATAATCCAGCTTCATCTGCAATCTATCAGGCCAACTATCCAACAACACTTGGGCTTCAAAGGTTATTCGCTGCCCTTTTTTCCAATAGCGCGGCAGAGCGTTATATATGTCTTCCGTAGATTTCAAAGAAGGAAGCACAATAGAAAAGCCGTCAAACGAAACCAAGAAGACAGATAACGGTTTTCTCAATAACATAACTTTATTCGACGGCATACTTTCGTTTCCCTCTATCCAGAATCTCGTTCCCAAGATATCGTTCTCCGGTTCTTGAATCTGCCGCCTTACAACTTCTAAGCGTGGGTCAAATGCATAGCGATATCCAAGCCAAACAAAAATCAGGAGAAAAGCAGACTTAAGCTGACTCAATTTAAATAGACGATGATTGTACTTTTGACTTATTGACAGCTTGAATTCAAATCCGTTGCTGTTGTTACCAGCAAGATTTTTGAGATATTCCTTGTACCTTTCGATTGTGGCTGGCGCATTGGCATTTGGAAACGGCCTTACGTCAAAAGAATGTTCTGTACAAATGGAGGCTCTTATGTTAAAATTCATGATTGATAATTTGACTGAAGGTATCGTCCCTTTTTCTTGACCACATACTACTCGCCCAAATTCTTCGAATTTCCTTTTGTTTGCAGTGCAAACATCAATTGTATGTCCTGCCGATGAATTACACCTGCGACATGTCAAGAGGAGAGGTTTCCCACCAATACTCTTGGGAGGGACATCCTCCAATGTGAGATCTTCTCCTGTAATAGCCGTTGACTCGGGATATCCAACTCCGCATATCGGACAATAATACAGTGAAGAATCACCGCTTGTATATTTGGAGATCGCTGTCGAGCCATATCGAAAAATCTTTAATCTTCTTTCTTTTTTAGACATTTTTGCCATTGTAAGATTTTCCTGTGCCCAACCAGTTAGTAGATAGTTTCCGTATAACTTTCTGGAAATATATACTTAACAAATATTATTTTGATTTATTATAGTTTTCTAGCTGCATAACTCCAAATATGAATGTTATGCAGAATATGCATAATCTCGTGAAACCAATTTCCTCTGAAATCAAAATCCTTTATGACGCACTTTTGATCAAAAGAGGTGTGCCGCTGAAGGATAGTCTTTCATATTTTATTAAGAAATTGAAGGACAAGAACCAGACTGAGCAACAACAGAAGCAGGCGTTTCACGCAGTATCCATTTTTTCTGGAATAAAGAACACTGATCAGGATGAGATAGGGGCATTAAAGAATAAAACGGAGAATATTTCAACAAAAAAACTGACTTAAAATCAAATAGCGCCGATTGGAGACCTGTGTACAAAAATTTAGACTCAGAAATTAAATTACTGCACTATTCTCCTAAAACATTAGAGGCTTACAGAGGGTGGGTCAGACAATTGCAAGGGTTTACCAGAAGCAAAGATCCTCAATGAAGCTCTGGGGTCACCCATTAAAGGGCCTGTCAAGAGAAAAAACACCTCTCCCTCCAAAAAAAATCCATCTTTTTTTCGCTTGGCATCTTACTTTCGCACCAGCACAGCCTCGCTTTATTGTCACCTTTTTTCGCACCCGTTATTTCTTTTTCATCGGTTAGCAGTCAGCCCAAGCTGATCCGCACCAGTCACCCATCAGGTTCAAGGCAATTGTGCTTTAAGCGCAATGCTTAAAACACGGCCCCTGGTCCATTCGGACCCCAGAAAATCTTCAGTGCCATACCGTGTTCAATTGGAAGTATTACAAATCTTATGGTTATTAGCCAACCCCTTACAGACTCACGGCATAGGCGAATCAGGACCTAAATAACGATTGCTGTCTGTGTAAAGGGTGCAGTAGTTGCCAATCAAGTCTTTTGGTTTTCAACCAACCCCATTACCGGTTCACTACCGCACCCAAACTGATTAACGAAAAAGCATCTCCTCATTAAAGGGCACACGATCACGCATGATGTAATAGGATGCCCTGCAAATTTTATTGCTCAATGCTTTAATTGCAACTATACCGTTTCTCTCAGCTTTTTTACGTT
>JAUWFS010000018.1:0-26376 GCA_030606805.1 Deltaproteobacteria bacterium | reverse complement strand
GAGGTGCTTAAGCTTATGGAGGAGTACCGCATTTCCGGACTTCCTGTTACAAAAGAAGATCAACTGGTCGGCATTGTGACAAACAGGGATTTGAGATTCGAGACCAATATGGAGAAAAAGGTTTCAGAAGTAATGACCAGGGAAAATCTTGTTACGGTATCAGAGGGAATTACCCTGAAAGATTCTAAGAAACTGCTTCATAAACACAGGATCGAAAAACTTCTTGTAGTTGATAAGAATGGACGACTTACAGGCATGATAACAATAAAGGATATTGAGAAGATAAAAAAATATCCTAATGCTTGTAAGGATAGCATGGGCAGGCTGAGGGTGGGGGCTGCCGTTGGTGTTGGTCCTGATATGGAAGAGCGCGCGGAAGCGCTTTTAAAAGCAGGTGCTGATGTTATATTAATAGATACATCTCACGGTCATTCAAAAAATGTTATAGATGCTGTAAAAATTTTAAAAAGTAATTTCGATGACATTGAGCTGATTGCAGGTAATGTTGGTACTTCGAAAGGTGCAGACGACCTTGTTAAAGCCGGGGTTGACGGAGTAAAAATCGGGATAGGGCCGGGATCTATATGCACTACTCGTATAGTGGCGGGTATAGGTATTCCTCAGCTCACAGGTATAATGAATTGTAGATCCATATCAAATAAGACAGGTGTGCCTTTGATTGCTGATGGTGGTATAAAATTTTCTGGCGATATTACAAAAGCTGTTGGAGCGGGTGCGCATGTGGTAATGATCGGAGGGCTTTTTGCCGGAACAGAGGAAAGCCCGGGCGAGTCAATATTTTTCCAGGGCCGCAGCTACAAGTTATACAGGGGCATGGGATCTATTGAAGCAATGAAAAAGGGAAGCAAGGACAGATACTACCAGAGCGAAGCAATTGAGAATGACAAGCTGGTTCCTGAAGGCATAGTTGGGCGCGTGCCATACAAGGGCTCACTTTCTGCGAGTATTTTTCAGCTCGTTGGAGGATTGAGGGCAGGTATGGGATATGTGGGTTGCCAGACTATTGAAGAATTGAGAGAAAAAGCCAGGTTTGTTAAGATCAGTGCCGCGGGTTTGCGCGAAAGCCATGTCCATGATGTAATAATTACCAAGGAAGCACCTAACTACAGTCTTGATTAAAATGACTCATACCGTTCCCCCTTTCGTTCATCTTCATGTTCATACACAATACAGCCTCCTGGACGGTGCAATAAGGATTGATGCCCTTTTAAAACGTGCTATTGATTTTGGAATGGATTCCGTGGCCATTACCGATCATGGCACTATGTTCGGAGTTCTTGAATTTTTTGAGAAGGCCGGTAAAGCAGGGGTCAAACCGATAATAGGATGCGAATTTTATGTTGCACCGCGTACCCTTACCGATAAAACCGTTTTGGATAATAAAGGGCTTTCCCACCTGGTTATTCTGGCTGAAAATTCTGAAGGATACCGTAATTTATGCAAACTGGCTACAATTGCTCAACTCAAAGGTTTTTACCATAAGCCCCGCATTGACAAGAATGTATTAAGAGAACACAGTAAAGGGCTTGTTGGTCTTTCAGCATGTCTTCACGGTGAAATTCCAAGGCTTATTGGTGAGAACAGACTGGATGGGGCTGATGAGGCTGCGCAAACTTATCTTAACATCTTCGGTGAGGGCAACTTTTTCCTTGAGGTTCAAAATAACGGGCTCCCTGTACAGGAAAAAGTGAACAATGTCCTCCTTGAGATGAGCGAAAGGCTTTCAATTCCTCTAATTGCGACAAATGACTGCCACTATCTTGACAAAGAAGACGCTCGTGCTCATGAGATCCTTTTGTGTGTACAGACTGGAAAGACCATTTATGACCCGGATCATTTCAGATTTGGAACCGATCAGCTCTATTTCAAATCAAAAGAAGATATGCACAATTATTTCAAAAGCTATCCGGGAGCTATAGAGAATACAGTCAGTATAGCCAAGAGATGTAATATTGATTTTGATTTTAAAACTTATCACTTCCCAAAATTTGAAACCCCGTCAGGGCAGACTGCTGAGGAGTTTTTTGAGCAAAAAGCCTGGGAAGGATATAATCAAAAAATAAAGTGCGTAAAGGAAAAGAATCCTGAGATTGATGAAAGTCAGTATAAAGAACGTATAAAAAGCGAGATTTCAACTATAAATTCCATGGGTTTTCCCGGATACTTTTTGATTGTTGCTGATTTCATCCTGTATGCCAAAAAACACAATGTTCCTGTGGGCCCCGGCAGAGGTTCGGTAGCCGGCAGCCTTGTTGCCTATTCTCTTGGAATTACTGATTTAGATCCAATTGAACACGGTTTGATTTTTGAGCGTTTTCTTAATCCAGGTCGTAAGAGCATGCCTGATATTGATGTTGATTTCTGCATAAATGGCAGGGAAGAAATATTCAGGTATGTTGTTAAAAAATATGGCGGCGCTGACTATGTGGCTCAAATTATTACGTTCGGAAAATTAAAGACCAGGGCTGTGATACGCGATGTGGGCCGTGCTCTGGATATACCTCTGAATGAAGTAGATGCAATAGCAAAAATGGTGCCGGATGTTTTGAATATTAGTCTGGACAATGCCCTGAAGCAGGAACCCAGGCTCAGGTCAATTGCAGAAGAAAAACCGGAAATCAACGATTTGCTGAAAGTCTGCCGTGTCCTGGAAGGACTTCCCCGGCATGCATCGACTCATGCTGCCGGCGTCGTTGTTTCCGACAAGCCGCTTGTGGAATATTTGCCGCTGTATAAGGGTAAAAAAGGAGAAGTTCTGACACAGTTTGATATGAAATGTGTCGAGAAGATAGGGCTTGTAAAATTCGATTTTCTTGGGCTTCGCAACCTTACCGTTATTGCAAATACATTATCTCTTATCGCCAAACAGGGCGACACACCCCCCGATCTTACAAATATAAATTTGGATGATCCTGATACATACAGGCTTCTTGTTTCGGGTGATACTATTGGAGTTTTTCAGTTAGAGAGTTCCGGTATGAAGGATCTGCTGGTAAGATTAAAGCCCGAATGTTTTGATGATGTTATAGCGCTTGTAGCTCTTTATCGTCCAGGCCCTATGGAAAGCGGGATGATTGATGATTATGTGAAAAGAAAACACGGGGAAAAAGATGTAGTGTATCTTTTGCCTGAGCTCGAGCCTATATTAAAAGAAACTTACGGAGTTATTGTGTATCAGGAACAGGTCATGAGAATTGCGGCGTCTGTTGCTGACTATTCCATGTCTGATGCTGATGATTTACGAAAAGCCATGGGCAAGAAAAAACCTGCAATTATGGCCAGGCAAAGGTTGCGTTTTATAAGCGGGGCCACGGAACGAGGCATTCAATCCCAAAAAGCCAAAAAGCTGTTTGATCTTATTGAAAAATTTGGAGGTTACGGATTTAACAAGTCTCACAGCGCAGCTTATGCCCTTATTGCATATCAGACAGCTTTTCTTAAAGCGCATTTTCCTGTTGAGTTCATGGCTTCGCTGCTTACCGGCGAGATTAACTCAATTGATGGGGTAGTAAAATATATAGCCGAATGCCGGTATCACGGCATAAAAGTGCTTCCTCCTGATATAAATGAAAGCGACAAGGAATTTACGGTAATAGGTTCGAAGATCAGGTTCGGACTGGTTGCTGTTAAGAATGTTGGGGAAGGAGCTATTGAAGTTATAATAGATGCTAGAAAAGAGGGAAGATTTTCTTCTTTGTTTGATTTTTGTGAACGAGTAGATCTTAAAAAAGCGAACAAAAGAGTTGTTGAAAGCCTTATTAAATGTGGCGCCTTTGATTCTACAGGTGCTAATCGTTCCCAGATGATGGTATCTCTGGAAAATGCTATTGATTATGGCCAAAGAGTTCAGAAGGAGAAAGCAGATCCACAGATGGGATTATTCGATATCGGGGCAGCCAAACAAAATATCAATCTTCCTCAAATGTCAGGCATTGATGAATGGGATGAAAAACAGCTTTTAACTTTTGAAAAAGAAGCTCTTGGTTTCTATATAACCGGACACCCTTTGACAAGGTTTGAGGACCTGCTGGACAAATTCACCAATGCGAATACAATTTCTTTAAAGGAAAAAAACGATGGTGAAATTGTCAGGATCGGCGGCATTATTATTAATATTAAGACAATAAAGACAAAAAAAGGCGATTTAATGGCCTTTGTTACCCTGGAAGATCAGCACGGAACTGTTGAGATCATAATATTTTCTTTAGTTTATGCAGCTATTCAAGAGATCCTGATTGAAGATAACACTGTCATTATACAGGGACGGGTAAAAGGGGATGAGAATTCCGTAAAAATTTTGGCAGATACCGTAGTGCCGATTGAGAAAGCCGAGGAAACCTGGACTGCGAGCATTCATTTTAATTTGAATAAAAATAAAACAGGGAAAGATTTGCTTTTAAGATTGAATGATCTTCTTAAAAGATATCCGGGTTCATGCAATGCATATATTCATTTATTTAGTCCTGAAGAAACAGATACGGTCATAGCTCTGCCTGATACGATGAAATTAAAGGCCGGTTCGTCATTGACCCGTGCAGTAAATGAGCTTCTTGGTTATAATACTGTAGAAACGATATGTGACTCTGAATATAAAGAGAAAAAAGAAAACAATAGAAAAGGAAGATATAGAAATGCCTGACCTGAAGGAAAACATATATGCTGTCTTGCTCGCAGGTGGGTCTGGAACGCGTCTTTGGCCTGTATCCAGAAAGCTCTATCCAAAGCAGCTTGTAAAGTTTATAGGGAAAGATTCTCTTGTTCAGAGTACTATAAAGAGGCTGAGCCCTGTGGTTGACACAGAACGAATAAGAATTGTATGCGGAAAGGAACATTTTCATGAGACAGCGAGGCACATGGCTGAGATAGGCGTTCGGTCTGAAGGAAAAATCATTTGTGAACCGTGTGGCAGAAATACAGCGCCCGCTATTCTGCTTGCAGTACTCAATATTTTAAAAAGTAAACAGGATTCTGTTCTGTGTGTTTTTCCGGCTGATCATGTAATTAGAGATATAGAGAGTTTTCATAATAAGTTAAATACTGCAATACGTCTTGCCGACAAGGGTTATATTGTAACCTTTGGTATTAAACCCAATTATCCTGAGACAGGATATGGGTATGTTGAAGGTGCCGGCGAGATATTTGATGGAGCATCAGCGATTAAGAGATTTGTTGAGAAGCCGGATGCAGAAACTGCAGAAAAGTATGTTAAGGCTGGAAACTTTTTTTGGAACAGCGGGATGTTTGTTTTCATGGGTTCTGTCATGATTGAAGAATTTCGCAAATATCAGCCGGAACTTCTTGAAATAATGGAAGATATTATTATAAAAGACCCAATAACAGTAGATGAATATAAGAGACTGCCGGATATTTCTATAGATTATGCCATAATGGAAAATACGGATAAAGGAGTTGTTTTGCCATCTGACTTTGGATGGAGCGATATAGGATCATGGAAGTCTCTTTATGATTTTCTTCCAAAAGATGGGGATAATAATGTTATTGATGGAGATGTTATAGCAAAGGATACTAAAAACTGTTTTATAATGGGCAGGGACAGGCTGATCGCTACAAACCATCTAAATAGAATAGTTGTCGTTGAAACGCCGGATTCCGTATTTGTTTCGGACCTTGATAACAGCAGGGATGTAAAATCTATTGTTAATCAGCTAAAGGGAAAGGGAAGAAAAGAATATAAGAAGCATAATAAAGTTCACCATTCTTGGGGCAGCCTGACTGTTCTCGAACATGAACATGAAGATGATATTAAAGTTGAAAGACTTGTCATATATCCTGATTCAAATCTTCAATTTAAAGTTGAAAAGCCGGCTTTACAACACCTAATTGTGATTAAAGGCCATGTGAAAATCACATTAAACTTGGAAACCGAATTGTTAACCAGGGGAGAGTCAAAAATAATTTTTGGCAATGAATCTGTTAAAATTGATAACTCCGGGAAAGAGCCGGCTTGTATTATTAGAGTAAATATATCGAACTAAAGTTCGAAGGCAGAAGGTTGAAGGCTGAAGGAAAAAATAATATGAAAGTACCATTACTAGATCTTAAGTTGCAGTATCAGACGATTAAAGAAGAAGTCATGAAAGTTACCGAAGAGATTTTTGAGAGCCAGTATTTTATACTTGGTCCACGTGTCGAAGCCCTGGAAAAAGAGATAGCTGAATATTGCTCTTCAAAACATGCAGTTGGCGTGTCTTCAGGAACCGACGCTCTTCTTATTTCACTTATGGCTGCCGATATCGGACCTGAGGATAAAGTTATCACTTCAACTTATACTTTTTTTGCAACAGCAGGTTCAATAGCCCGAACCGGAGCAACTCCTGTTTTTGCGGATATTGATCCTGAAACTTATAATATCTCATCTAAAAGCATTTTCAGAGTGATGGATGGTATGACAGGAAAAGAAAGGAAAAAGATAAAAGCCATAATCCCCGTCCATCTATATGGTCAATGTTGTGACATGGATTCTATCCTTGAGATAGCAGCAGAGTATAATCTTATTGTTATCGAAGATGCAGCACAGGCCATTGGTGCGGAATATAAGGGGCGGCGTGCGGGCTCAATAGGTGATTTCGGCTGTTTTTCTTTTTTTCCTTCAAAAAATCTCGGAGCCTTTGGAGATGGCGGAATTGCTGCAACAAATTCAGATGAATTCTTTGATAAATTGCGCTTGCTGAGAGTTCACGGATCGCATTTAAAATATTATCATAACAAAGTAGGAGGAAATTTCAGGTTGGATGCACTTCAGGCAGCCATTGTATCCATTAAGCTGAAGTATCTTGACGGCTGGACTGAGGCGCGGCAGGCAAATGCGGATAAATATAGAGAACTTTTTATTGACGCAGGGCTGGAGGATATTGTTAATCTTCCTGCTGAAAAGGAAAACCGGCATATTTACAATCAGTTTGTAATAAGTTTGAAGGAAAAAAGAGACGATCTTAAAATGTTTTTAACTGATGCAGGCATAGGGACAGAGATTTACTATCCTGTTCCCATGCATCTCCAGGATTGTTTTTCAAATCTGAATTACGGAGAAGGAGATTTTCCTGCGGGTGAATACGCTGCCTTACACACTTTAGCCCTTCCCGTATATCCTGAACTTTCATATGAGCAACAGGCATATGTGGTTGAAAGGATAAAGGAATTCTATTCGTAAGAATATATTTCTTTAGAGTTCCCTGAATTCTATGCATTGATTACAGGTAAGCGTTCACGGAACATTGAAATTAGAAATTAGAAATTGGGCATTCATGTTTTTGTACTGTTCTTCCCAATTTCTAATTTAATCTCTCCCTAATTTCTACTTTCCAATTTCAAGTTTCAAGCCGTGAACGGCTACGATTACAGATTGACAAGTTATAAACGGGCTGATAAAAATTAAGTAACTACTCCGGTTTAAGGTTAGAGAGCGATGAAAACTGAGCGTTTTTTCACGTTCCCATGCTCCAGCGTGGGAATGGATAATTAGACTTGTGACTGAACTTTCACGTGATGTTATTGTAATAAACGAACTCGGCCTTCATGCGAGGTCCGCTGCCAAGATTGCGGAGATCGCCAGGAAAGCAAATTATAACGTCTGGATAATTAAAGACAACAAAATGGCGGATGCTTCAAGTATCCTTGATATCCTGACCCTTGAGTGCGCAAAAGGGTCTAAAATTACACTTAAGATCGATGATCAATCAGACCTTGAGATTTTAAACAATACTGTAAAGCAGTTTGAGACAGGGTTTGGAGAATTAAGCTAAATATGACAGATACTGGCTCTAGAGAGATTATATTAATCGGAATAGATGCTTCTCCGGGCATTTGTATAGGAAAGGCTTATATAGTCGATATAGAAGGCGTGGACGTTGTAAAGAAGTATTTTATCAGCGAAGATGATGTGCCAGATGAGATAAAACGTTTCAAAAGCGCTGTGAATAAGGCAAAGCAGCAACTGCTTACAATTATAACTAATGCTCCTGAGGAATTGCGCGATCATACATATATACTTGAAACTCACAAAACCCTGCTTAAAGATAAGATGCTATATGGCAAGACAATTGAAACAATTAAAAATGAAAAGGTAAATGCGGAGTGGGCTCTCAAAAAGGTAGTGTCAGAAGTGAAATCCATGTTTAAAAATATGTCTGACTCATATTTAAAAGAGCGCGCTACCGACATAGTATATGTGTCTGACCACATAATGAGAAATCTAGTCGGAGCAGAAACAAAAAAAATTGCTGATATCGATAAACGGGTAATACTTGTCGCCAACGATCTTTCCCCGGCAGAGGCAAGCCAGATAAATCTTGAGCGGATAAAGGGATTTGTAACTGACCGGGGCGGAAAAGCATCTCATACAAGCATTATATCCCGAACCCTTGAGATTCCTGCTGTCATGGGTCTGGGGAATGCTACTAATATCATTAAAAATGATGATTTAATTATTATTGATGGTACGGTCGGCACAGTAATTATTCATCCCACTGAAGAAACTCTTTTGGACTATGGAGTTCGTAGCTCCAAATACGAAGAACTTAAAGCAGCCATTACCCGTGACAGCCATCTTCAAGCTGAAACTGCCGATGGGTTTCAGTTAAAAGTTATGGGCAATATCGAGCTTCCCGAAGAAGTTGTATCAGTTATTGATTACGGTGGAGATGGAATTGGACTTTACAGAACAGAGTTCCAGTATTTGAGCAGCCCTATTTTGCCGAATGAATATGAGCTTTTTGATAAATACAAGGATGTGGTCGAGGTGATTGCGCCTAAACCGGTAACTATCCGCACTCTCGACATAAACGGCGATAAAGCATTTGGTAATAACTCTGATTACGTGGAAGTCAATCCTGCCCTGGGCTTGCGAGCCATAAGGTATTGTCTGAAAAATCCTGATGTCTTCAGAACACAGCTCAGAGCCATATTAAGGGCTGCGGCTTTTGGCAATGTCAGGATTTTGATTCCCATGATATCGAGTTATGAGGAAGTCATTGAGACAAAAAGAATATTGGATGAAGTTGCTGATGCTCTGGACAAAGAAGGAACTCTCTTTAATAGAGATGTTGAATTAGGGATAATGATCGAAGTCCCTTCTGCTGTGATAATTGCGGATCTTTTAGCAGGAGAAGTAGATTTTTTCAGTTTAGGCACCAATGATCTTATCCAGTACTCTTTGGCAATAGATAGAGGAAACAGGCATGTAGCGCACCTTTATCATTCGCTTCATCCTGCTATTATACGCATGATAAAAAATGTCGCCGATGTCGTCAGAGACAAAGGGATAAAGCTGTTCATGTGCGGTGAGATGGCTTCTGATCCTATTAACCTGCCTATACTTTTAGGCCTGGGTATAGATGAATTAAGCATGAATCCTCAGTCGATTCCTGCTGTAAAAAGTATGATAAGGGCACTTAAAGTTGAAGACGCCAGAGCCTTCATGAAAGATGTTTTTAAACAGAACACAGCCTCGGGAGTTGAGGAATTGATAAGAGAAACATACGGCAGCATTCTTTTTGAAAAGGTGTATGCACGGAGGAAGGCATTTGGGGATAGAGCACAAAAAAATTATTACAGAAAACAGAAAGGCCAGACATAATTATTTTATAGAAGATATTTATGAGGTCGGAATGGTTCTTGTCGGAACCGAGGTCAAATCCATCAGAATCGGCCGTGTAAATCTTAAGGATTCATACGCAAAGATTAAAAACGGAGAGGTTTTTGTTTATCAGATGCATATTGGGGCATATCCTTTTGCTCAGGATAACAATCATGAGCCTTTAAGGCCCAGAAAGCTGCTGTTGAACAAGCATGAGATCAAAAAGCTGTATGGTAAAGTAAATGAAATGGGTTACTCTCTGATTCCCTTAAATATTTATTTTAAAAAAGGAAAAGTGAAAATGACAATTGCTCTTGCCAGGGGAAAGCGTAAGTATGATAAAAGAGAGACAATCAGAAGGCGCGATCAAAAAAGGGAACTGGACAGAGAAAAAAAGGAGCATTGAAATTAGAAATTAGAAATTTGGCATTCATGCTTTTGTACTGTTCTTCCCAATTTCAAGTTTCAAGCCGTGAATGGCTACAAATTTTTTTATCAACCTTTGGAACTTGACATTAAGGCATTTATCCCTTATTTTTATATATATTATATGAAGTCCTTTAGAAAATGTTTTAGAGGTTTCATAATGTTCTTTTCAATATATCTGCAACATTTCCTCCCTATGGGGGCGAAATGGCTTCGACGGAGATAAAGAAGCTCCGGCTGCATACCGAGCTCCTGCCTGCTCGTAAAAAAGGTTGGGACTAATATAATCGCAGATGATTATAATTACGCTTTAGCCGCTTAGGCTAACGTCCTGCCGGATTATTCCTGCGCATCCGGTAAGGGCGACGACTAGCAGGATAGCTTTTCCTGATTTCCTGTTTCAGGATTAGCGAAACTTAAACAGGATAGCCTTTCAAGCATCCGGCCTGGAGGAGACTTGAACAGGCGAAAGCTAAAGTTCAGGCTAAGTATGTAGATGCCTGTGTGGAATATTTTCGGACGCGGGTTCGACTCCCGCCGCCTCCACCATTATTATCGTTTGTTTATTCTATGATTACAGGAGATTGGACATTATACCAATTTCCTTTTTTCATCTTGGTGTAAATTTGGTGTAAAATTTTCAGATTTTTCGTCTTTGTCTGACGTCTTGTCGGTCTCTTTTAAACTCGGATTGGCTATGGATTGCGTTGCCTTAGCAGCGCTTGATGTAAGGTTTCTAACTTCATAAGGTCGGGGTTTTAAAGCTTTTGCGTAGAGTAAAAAAAGTGGCGGGAAAAAATATAGACAAATTTTTTCTGCCATTTTGTTTGGTAAATGAGGGTAAAAAACAGCGGTTCGCTGCGAATCACGTGCAGTGATTTGTTATGTGTTCTTCAATCTCTCAATTTCAGTTTTTATTTCTTCAATAATTTCTTTCTTTGCCATTATACTGTTTTCTTGTTTAAATATTTAATAAATCTCTCTTTATTCTTATAATCGAATAGCAAATCAACATCTGCAAGATCATTTTTTATCAAGTGTGCGTTTAGGAAAGTTTTATTTTTCAAATATAAATAGACCATTAAATGATTATTCTCATCGTGTTTAATTTCATCATATTTTAGAAAAACTTTTTGTCCTTTTGTTTTGAGTTGTAAAAACTCTACAGCTTTCCCGTTAGCTTCCTTTTTTTCTTTAACTCCAATTAGCCTAATTATTAAGTCATTGTTTAATTTTATTAATTCAGGACTGATAACTTCTTTTACTGAAAAATATTCTTCTCTTGCTCCACTATCCTTATCTATTTTTGAGCCAAACTCTAATTTTTTCGGATCAATTTTTTTATCAAGTGCGTGAAAATCCTTAAAAATGTATGGTAGATTTTGAATCTCTTCGGTAAAGTTAATGTCAATATTTACTTGTTTTATAAATTCATATTCTGTTCCCAGCAAGTCAGGTTGATTTACTTGCAATTTCTTTTCAATGATAGGAATAAAATCAGGGTTAATTTCATATCCAACCGAATTTCTATTAAGATTTTTTGCCGCAAGTGTTGTTGTGCCACTTCCCATAAAGGGATCAAGAACGGTATCGCCTACAAAAGCAAACATTTTTATTAGTCGTCTTGGTAACTCTTCAGGAAACATTGCAACATGTCCGTTTTGTTTTGTGCCCCCAAAATTCCAATGTCCTGAAAAATATTCTTTCCATTCTTCTTTTGACATTTTTGATGCTTCTTTCATCTCTCTATCAGGTTTTATCGGCATCCCGAGTTTTTTAAATAGTAATATGAACTCGTAGTCTATTGAAATAATACCATTTCTTGGGGTAGGAAAACTACCCATTATGGTTGCACCGCCAGTTGTATTAGTAGTTGTTTTCTTCTGCCAAATTATCGCTCCCATATAATCAAACCCTATACTTTCGCAAAATTTGATTATTTCTGTTCTTATTGGAATTACTTTATACCTTCCATAATAAACTGAACGGGCAAATTGATCACCAATATTTACACAGAGTCTGCATCCGTTATCAAGGATACGATAACATTCACTCCAAACAAGATTTAAGTTATTTATATAATTCTCATAACTATCATTAAAACCGATTTGGTCATTTGTTCCATAATCTTTTAGTTGCCAATATGGTGGGGATGTAATCACAAGCTGGACAGACTTATCTTTTAATTCTCCCATATGACGACTATCACCTGTAATTATCCGATGTTTTGTTGAAAAATTCATTTTTATCTTTTAACCTTTTATTTTCGACACATAACTAGTTATTATATAGTTTCTGCTTAACTATTAAATTGATAAATATTTAACAAGTAACATTATGATTTTTCGTGTTTTTCTAACTGTATAATTATAATTTTGTAAGGTTATGCGGATAGGGAAATAACATCACTCAAAAAAGAAAATATTAAATCGGTTAATATTTAAAATTTATTTCTTATTTCAACTTCCATTTTACTTAATCGCATATTGGTTTCTATTGGCATTTTAACTCCCTTTAAACTTTTAAATTTGTTTTTGGTCACCCACATGTAACTCCCTTAAAAAATAAAACCCCGATATTATAATAAATAATATCAGGGTCATCGGGTTCGACTCCCGCCGCCTCCACCATTATTTTAATCAAAAATATATCAGTTTTTTCAACTTTCAGAAAAAAAATCGAAAAGACAAGATCAAAAATCGAAAAAAAACTTGCTTTCCGCCTGATAGGTGTTATTGTTTGATCCAATCAATAATGGCTTGTCCTTAATTGGTGGGCCGGTTTCGTTCTAAAGGAAAGACCCATTTGTCAAAATGGCATCCTGAAGTCTGGGACCATGAGAATTTTTTGAAAGGAGGATGTCAACTATGGCTAATGGAATTGTAAAATGGTTTAATAGCAGCAAAGGATATGGCTTCATCGAGCAGGAAGAAGGGCCGGATGTATTTGTTCATCATTCAGGAATCAATGCAAGCGGTTTCAAGTCTCTTAATGAAGGCGACCGAGTTACCTTTGACATAGAGCAGGGACAAAAAGGTCCTGCTGCAGTAAATGTCACTTTAGTTTAGGGAAATATTTCTGAGTTAAAAAAAGGGCATTCCATCGAATTAAGAGGGAATGCCCTTTTTGTTTTGTTTGAGTTTCTACTTGACTTCTCCTGTTTTTTTAGAATGAAGAACTGACTCCCCGTTCCTTACAGGTAGCCTTATTAAAGGGAAGGAAATTAGCTATGTTACACAATATGAGAAAGTGCATTATTTTTATTCTTTTTTCTTTTTTTCTTCTGGGTTGTAATCAGAGTCCTTCACCTGTTTTTCAAGAAGAGATCAGAGGACTCAAGCTTGTACAGTTGATTACCGGTAAAGACGCCCTGAACGCCATTAATGAGCTTCACGGCAAGAAGATAAATGTGGCAAGCGGCATGGTCGCCTTTTATCAGGGGGAAGGAGAAAAAGCAACTGTATGGGTTTCTGAATCATTCAGTACGGATGATGCTATACAGCAGACAGAGATTATGATAGAGAAGATGAGATCGAGTAAAAGATCGCCGTTCAGTGATTATAAAGAGATAGGTCTGGATGGGGTGAAGATCTATTCATTCAAAGGTATGGGGCAGGAGCATTATATATTTGGAATCAGCAAGAGTATCTATTGGATAACAGCGAATCCCTGTACGATTGATGACTTGTGTAAAAGCATCGTGGGGTAGTAGAACCTATATTCCTTTCGGCAGCTCCAAACTTGAAAACCATTCAACCATCTGCTTTCGGCATCCCAGGCAGTCGCTGTTCGATTTGTGGTACTGAGCATATTGTGTCATCAGGGTATTGGCATGTTCTCCATAAATATTGGTCAAGCTCTCCTTCTTGCGAAAAGCATCCATGCAGGAATAAACCATACCATCCTGCGCTGAAATAATCAGGGCAGCAGGGCATGGGGCATTCATGAGTACAGTCCGCGATGCAACATTAGGAGACGCCTTTTCAAGGATATCTTGACTACATATAGTTGATACGATTTCAGCAGCCTCCGCAGAGTTGCTGTGGCCATAGTAAACCTTGTGTGCCTTCATGAGAAGATTTTCATCTTCCGTCAGAAAGAACGTATCTGTATTCAGGTAAAGAGCAGGCAAAAGGAAAGCGCTGTTGAACCTGTCAAAAAGACCGGCGAGCAATTTACTGTCAGTCTGCCTATCGGTCACAACAACCGGCAGCAAAACTAGCCTCGGAGCCTCCCTGTGCTCATTGCTTTCTATGTCAAAAGCACGTATTGACCGCTTCCAGGGCTGGTAATAATAGTTGAAGTTGTAATCTATATCCTTTGCCGTTTCCAGAGGGGCACGGTGGATAAGGTTAACATAAAACCGGGCAAACAGGTTTTCTTTGAGAAACACCATAATGTTTTTCTGAATATATTCCAGTTGGGGCATACCTTCGGACAGATTTTTTGCTATAAAATAAAGATGAGATGTAATATTCATATGCTGAAACAGGTTTGACAGCGTCAGGACAAGCTTTTCAAGCTGTTCCCTGTCTTGTTTGCCCAGTACTACAAATATTTTCTGCAAAACCGGCGTTAGATTTGTTTGAAAATCGTTATTCATCATTTCCGCTTGAAACCTTTGAAAAAAATTTCCCGATATAGACTTTCAGATAATTCATTTCACAAGGCCAGAAGGAGGAAGGCGTATTAGTTATACGTCGACGACTGATAACGCAGTGAAATTATTTATCTGAAAGTCTACGACACAATCCGTCTGCCCCTGTCAAGGGAGTTGGCTTTCCACATGGCCTGAATTTTTTGGATTTCCTTATAGTTCATACAATCCGTCTCATAGCGGTTCCCAATGGAAAGATATGCCGGCCACTTGTTGTTTAAGGGTTTAATCTTGTATTCCTCATAGTGCCGGGCCATATGCGTCCCAAAATAGATCTGCATCTGCTGGGAGTTTGTGTTGCCCATGATTTTGACTTTGTTTGCCTTCATAAATTCCAGGGTTTTTACTGCATCCTCGAATGTTTCATATGGAAGACCAAAAATGGTAAAAAGCTCTACTTCTATTTTTTCGTTCTGGGCCAGCTTGACCGCCTCAGCCACCCTTTCAACGGATATGTGTTTGCCCATCCTTGCCAGGACCCGTTCTGAGGCTGATTCCAATCCAAAGGCAATGGTGCTCACTCCCGAGAGCTTCATTATCTTCATTACTTCAGGGTCCACGAGGTCTGCCCGGGTCTGCAGCCACATCTGCATATCAAGACCCTCTGACAGCATTTTGTCAAAAATTTCCATAAGGCGTGCAGGCTTAAGGGAAATATTCGGATCGGCAAACCAGAGTCTCTTCACGCCCTTTTTTCTGATCCACTTGATTTCTTCAATGACTCTATCGACCGAATGGAAACTTACTTTGTGCTTGAATGCATTGGGTGTGTAACAGTAGATGCAGTCGTGAGGACATCCGCGAGAGGTCAGCATAATGGCTTCACTCATGCGTGAGTAGTCGAAAGTGTCATCAAGATAGGGAGAGGAATAAATGTCAAGATCAGCCGCCGCATCAAGTTCGGGTGTATCAAAGACTTCGCCGTTTGCATCTTTATAACTGACACCCAAAAGATTGGAAAAGGGCGTCCCGTTTTTGATGGCCTGCGCAACATGCAAGACTGTCTCCTCACCTGAAGATCGAGATATATAGTCAATATCAGGTAGTTCGGAAAAGGCCGAAGACGGCATAAACGTGGCCTGAGGTCCCCCAATGGCAAGCTTGATATCTTTGTTCAGTGACTTTATGAGTTTTGCAAGGCCATTCACATAAAGCATGGTTCTCTGATAGGCCGACAGCCCAACCAGGGCGGGATTAAACCTTCTGACAATCTCACAAAGATTTGTGCGGGAGATAAGTGTATTCTCTCCAAGTGACAATATCCTGGTATTAAAACCCTTGGATTTGAGAAAGGATGCAATATACCCCAACGAGATAGGGGTCAAGGATGGAGAAAAAGGGTTTATATCAATAAGTAATACATTCACAATGCAACACCTTATAAGAGATGGATTCGTCAAGGTCAAGGGAAAATTTGAAGACCACTTATACACGCTCATCATGAAAGGGTGGGTGGACAAGGTAAAAGCATCGTGGGGTAGAAACTTGCTACATAATGTCCCTTATTTCAGCTTTTTTCTCTTTTTTTTTCCAGTTGAATATCAAGCTGCTTTAGCTTTTCTATTATTTCTTTAGTATTCTGATTTTCTATTACCAGCTTTTCGTATTTTTCCGTTAACGTTTTGTTTTCCTGCTTTAAAGTCGTGATAAGAGTTTTTAATTCATTACAAAGGTCTTCATTTATTTTTAATTTATTTAAAAGGTTTTTATTTATTTTTAATTTATTTAAAAGGCTCATCAGATATTGAGCAGAGCTTTTTTGTTCGGCTCCATCCGGATCGAGTAAGATATATTCCTCCAGGTTTTTAAATGCATGCCTGTAATCGGGTTCAGGGTTTTTGAAGTGCGAATAAAGCAATGCTAAATAATAAAGAGAGGTCGGTCTGGATAATGACTCGTCTTCACTTTTCAGAGCTTTTTCTAAGCGAGAAATTTCGGTTTTAATTTCTTTTGTTTGTAAGGTGAGATAATAGGTTGAGTCTTTCATGTTTTTTGTTTGCTGTACACAACCAGTAATGGAAATTACCATACAAAGTAAGAAAAATAAAACGATTAGCTTTAAAAGATAGTTTGGTTTCACACGCCTCCATTATTTTGGAATCACTTTTTTCTTCGATTGATTATAAACACACTACCAGAAATTTTTTTTGCATGTTCTTTTAGTTCTGCGGCAATCTCTCCAATTTCAATATGACTTATCTGTCTTTTTTCCTTATTTGAAACAACAACAGCAATGGAAATAGACATGATCGGAAATTTTATTTTCTTGCCTTGGCGTGTTTCCCCCAAGATATAACCATTTATCCTATCTTTATTATTATAGAAGTCAACAATCTTTTTGTCAAATCCTTCGATAATATGGGTGCAAAGTTTATTGTACCTTCCTATGGTTGTTAAGAGTGCAAAATCATCTCCCCCGATATGCCCTACAAAATCATCATTTGTTCCATATTCGGCAGTTGTTTTTTCAATAATTTTTGCCGTTGTTTTGATAATTTCATTGCCCGCAGCATATCCATAATGATCATTGAACGATTTGAAATTGTCTATATCCAGCAAACAGAATGTCACAGATTTGCTTGCTGCCAGTCTATTTTTCAGAACATTCTCAATTGCTATTCCACCCGGCAGCCTTGTCAACGGATTTGCATTCAAGTTGGCTTCTTCCAGAGAGGCTAACAGATGAGCCATTTTAATAAAAGCATTTGCAAGTTCACCTAATTCATCCTGAGCTGTAACATCTGGGATATGATTGAATCTGCCTTTCGATATCTCATTTGTTGCTAATTTTAGCTGCTGGATAGATCTTGCGATATTGCGAGTTGTCAGGGCTGCTGCACCTATACCCAGAATAATGCCAAGACTTGATAATATAAAAGTAATGCGAAACGCTTTCAATCCGGCATCGCTATTCTTGATAATCATCTGGTTTTGATTTTCTTTTACATTCAACATCATCATTTGAATCAGGGCTATTAATTCGTCCAGCTTGCTTTTGATTTTTGCATCATATTCCTTTGTAATGATTGATGATTTATTGCCTATATTTTTTAGCCGATCTTTGTAAAGATTATTGAATTCATTATGGAGAATTAACAACTGCTTTGAAGGAATGTCTTGGGATTCTGTAAGGGCCTGAATTCTAGAGACAAGCATATCAAATTCTTGACTTCGCTGCCAAAACAGTCCTAGTATCTCCTGACTATCCAAAATTAAATAGCGACGGCCATAAGATTCTTGTGCCAGAAGGCTGTCGAGCATATTATTAGCGGCTTCCAGCAAAACAATATCATGTTCTATAATATTTTTGCTGGTCATATTTGCTTCATTAAGACTTGAAAGAGCGACTATAGTTATCAGGATCATAACCAGGAAAATCGGTAGATATCCCAAAATTATTTTCGTTGAAATGCTAAGTCTTTGAATTCTAGTTAAAAACACGAGATGGTGCCTCTTTTTACATTTAAAACATTGCCCGAAATAGGTTGGAATATAGATGGCAAATTCTAATGAAAAGACCTGCTTTGGAGAATGAGTGGACGCTGCAATACAACAGTGTAATTTGCAGATGGATTTTTTTAATTTTGCCAAAATAAATAAGCTTGCAACCTATTTATTTTCTGATAAATTCAATAGGACTAAAAATAATAACAGAAATTTACAAACTCGTAACGGTTTTTTAAAAATATATCTGCTTCCGGTTTGTTTCACAAAGCTAAATGTTACATAAAAATGAGTTTGTAAATTTCTGAATAATAAAAAGGAGCTTAAGTGTCAAATATAATACTCGTTTTCGAGCAAAAAATTGCTCAACTTAGTTAAAATATATCAACAATAATTAAAAAAATGGAAACACTCCAGCAACTTATAACAATTCTGATACCACTCGTCATAATAATGGATCCTCTGGGCAATCTTCCATTTTTTCTTCTTTTCACGGAGCAGAACACCCTCAATGAAAAACGGAAAATGGCCGGCGTTGCTTTATTGGCCGCCTGTCTTATTTTAATTTTTTTCAGTCTTACCGGCGATTTTGTATTGAGCTTTTTCAAGATTGGCCTTCCAGCCTTTCAGATCGCAGGAGGTTTGATCTTTTTTATTTATGCCCTGCAGATGCTTTATTTGATTCCAAGCGGAATTAAGACGACCCAGAAGGAAAAACAGGAAGGCATTGAAAAGTATAATGTAGCCATGGTGCCGCTTGCGACACCTATGCTTGCAGGTCCTGGCGCAATCACGGCTGTTCTGGTCTGGCAGCAGAATCCAGAGAATTCCGTCAGCAACGCCTTATTGTTTATAGCAATTATTACAGCCTGCCTTGTTATTTATTTTGTGTTTTATTTCGGAGAATGGATTCAGAAAATGCTGGGCGTCGGAGGTATTCGAGTAGTTATGCGCCTCATGGGGCTTTTGCTCGCAGTTCTTGCTGTGCAGTTTATGGTTAGCGGATTTCAACAACTTCGTTGAGACTTTAGAAATGTTATTCAGGAAAGCGTCTGATGTGTATAGTCTGGTTTTTGATCCACTGATCGAATTTAGATCTTAAATATCGTTTAAAGTGATATCTGGTTACCGGAATAAGCAGCAGCAGTCCTGCAATGTCGGTGATGAACCCGGGTGTTAAAAGAACAATTCCAGCTAAAAATATTATAAACGCGTCAATCAGATCTTCGGTCGGCGCTATTCCCTGCTGAAGGCTGGCTTTGATGCGCAGCATGGTTTGCAGACCCTGTACTCGGGCAAGGGTTGCTCCTGCAAAAGCAGTTATGATTACGACCAATACCGTGTTAAGTGCCCCTATTGAATAGCCGATTTTTATCAGCAGGTATATTTCAGCAACAGGTATAATTGTGAATGCAAGAAAAAGTTTGAGCATCATAGTATGCTAAATCCTTTTAAAATGAGAGCGTTGTAAGAAATCGCTCAATTTAGTTAATATAACGTAGCCGTGAACGGCTTGAAACTTGAAATTAGAAATTAGAAATTAGAAATTGCGAAGAACAGTACAAAAGCATGAAGGCCAAATTTACAATTTCGATGTCTCGTGAACGGCTACCATTTTTAAAAATATGAGCATTATATGAAATTATGTCAAGTTTAATCGTTTTTAATTAATGCTTGGGCTATGCCCGAGCGATTCTAAAAGGTTTTACCATTCCGAGGAGAATAAATATACTCAATAGTATCAAAAAGACAAAAAGAGAAAGAACAATATTTTTGATTCCCTTTAGGCACTTATAAGTCTTCAACCCATCAGGGATAGACTCTTATATATTATTTACGTCACCATATTTACGAATCAAAGCACTCAGACAGAGGTATTTATGAAAAAATCTATATCACAAGAGACTCTTCATCAAATGATTGCGCGCTGGACATCTCCTCGCCCGGAGAATTATCGGTTTAAAATTTATACAGACACATCAGATTTTTTTCGTGTTGAATATGGGAGTGTGGCAGTTCTTGATGAAAGGCCATTCCTGATTTTGCATAATGCAAAGGAAGGACGTTTCGGGCTAGATGATGAGGAAAAATTTTGGGTGAAGCGATCTATTGACTTGACTGATGGGAGCAGGAAGATCTTAAAGCTTGTTTTTCATGAAAAGTTTATGGCTAATATCGCGGGTATTGATTTTGAGTGCTTTAGGAGCCCCAGAAAAGAAGCGCGCATTTTAAAGCTGGTGGCTGATCATAAAAATTTCATGCATGGATATGCAGTAGCGGATGAAAAGGGAAATATTGTTAGAGTATTAGACATAGTTAATGGAAAACCGCTCCATGATTATGTGCAAAATTTAAATCCTGATCACCAGGCTTATTTTTATGAGCAGTTCCCCGGCATTTTAAGTAAATATATTGAGTGCATTAAAGCTATTAAATTTCTACATGAAAATGGTGAGAAACACGGTGATATTCGTAGAGATCATATTTTAATTGACAGGCACAGCAAAGATTTTCGCTGGATAGATTTTGACTATAATTACCGGCAAAGAGAGAATATATATGGTTATGATCTCTTTGGTCTGGGTAATATTTTGATATTTCTGACAGGAATGGGCGACGTAATGATGACTGACCTTAAGAAACAAAACCATCCTGCTTTAAGTTCACTGACAGATGATGATGTTAATATTGTTTTTCACAATCGTGTGGCAAATTTAAAAAAGGTTTATCCATATATACCTGAAACTCTTAACAGGGTACTCATGCATTTTTCAACTGGCGCCAACTGGTTTTATGATAACACCAGCCAGATGCTGGAAGATTTGGAAGAGTTCACGAGGTCAATTTAGGTTAATAATACATTGCCAAAAACTTGCAAGGAGGAAAAAACATGAATAAAGAGCTTGTTTTTAATAAGAACATTCTTATTGCAGTTGATGAGTCAGAGAACGCCCGTCGTGCAGTTTTATATGTGGCTCAACTTCTGGAAGGCGCAGAGGGCTTCAGGGTTACTATTCTGCATGTAATTAATGAACCGGAAGAAGATTACTTTCCTACAACCGATGAAAAGGAGAAATGGCTCGGCCAGTATAAAAAGAAGGTTGATAAAATGCTGGAGGACTATAGTCAGATATTGATACAGAATGGTTTTGATCAGAGTGCGGTTTCGGTTCGCTCTACCTTGCGCTACTGTCCATCCATGGCACAATGTATTCTGGAAGAAAGAGATGAGACAGAATACAGCACCGTAGTAGTTGGAAGACAAGGGCTTTCACGAAGCGAGGAATTCCTCTTTGGCAGTGTCTCCAGCAAGATCGTTAACTATGCGCGGAACTGTACGGTCTGGGTGGTTGAGTAAAAACGCTGATATAATGCATTCAAACTGATCTTTGACAGTAAAATATCATGTATCCATTAAACTTTCATTGATAGCGCTTAAATATCCGGTTTTTCCAGTCTGTAGCGCAGTGAATCAAAGCTTATGTTGAGATATTTAGCAGCCTTTGTTTTTGAACCATTTGCCTTTTGAAGAGCTTTTTTTATCAAAAGCTTCTCTACCCTTGCCAGCTCCTCATTCAGATTTATGCCTTTTTCAGGAATGCCGGCGCTTAAAACAGTATTTTCATCTATCTCACCTGTTCCAGGCATAATGAGGTTTTCCGGTAAAATTATATTCGTTGTTTCGAGGGCAACACTTCTTTCAATGATATTTTCCAGCTCCCTTACATTTCCGAAAAAAGGGTACTCCATAAGAAGCCTGAGGGCATAAGGAGATATCTTCTTGATTTCCTTTCCAAATTCTTTCGAATACTTTTCTATAAAGTATCTTGCCAGCAGGGGAATGTCTTCATTTCTTTCCCTTAAAGGCGGAATCTTTACAGGAATTACGTTGAGCCTGTAATAGAGATCTTCTCTGAAATCGCTATTTTTAACTTTTTGCTCCAGATCCTGATTTGTGGCGGATATGATCCTTACATCTACCTTGATATTTTCTGTACCACCTATTCTTCTAAAGGTTTTTTCCTGAACTACCCTGAGGAGTTTGACCTGAAGAAACTGGGGCAACTCACCGATCTCGTCAAGAAAGATCGTTCCCATGTGCGCGACCTCAAAAAGGCCGGGTTTATCCACATGGGCTCCGCTGAATGCCCCCTTCATATAACCGAACAATTCACTTTCCAGGAGGTTTTCCGGTATGCCGCCGCAGTTTATAATGACAAATGGTTTATCTTTTCTGGAACTGTTTTCATGGATGGCCCCGGCAACAAGCTCTTTACCTGTGCCGCTTTCACCAGTAATAAGAATGTTGGCAGCAGTATTCGCCACTTTTCTAACAAGTGAATAGACCTTTAACATCCCCTTGCTTTTTCCGATCATATTTCCAAAGCAAAGAGCATCCTCTACGTCCTTCATGAAAACAGCATCTTCCTCTTTGACACCCTTCTTGCTGAGCGCATCCTTTATCACAGCCTTTAGGTCCTCAAGGTCAAAATTTTTTTCAAGATAGTCGTATGCCCCCTCTTTCATTGCGGCAATCGCTGTCTCCCCGGAAGCGTAACCTGTAATTAATATGACCAGGGTTTTCGGTGAAACCTCCTTGATACTTTTCAAGACATCGATTCCATTGATTTTGGGCATCATCAGATCAGTAATGGCTATGTCGAATTTATGCTTTTTGCAGAGATCTAACGCCTCTTTACCTCCGGAAGCAGATATAACCTCATATCCTTCTCTGACAAGCAGAATCTCAAGAAATTCTCTCATACCCTGATCATCATCAACAACGAGAATTTTCGCCATTCATTACTCCTGTATTAAACGGTTCGCGGTTCACGGTTCACGGTTCACGGTTTTTTTTTCGGAAAACACCTTAACCTTACATGAAATATAAACTTGAGTTCTTACAACTGTGCCTCTTGCTTTTATGTTTTGATCAACCGGTAACTGTAAACTGTTAACCGTAAACGGTTACCTAAATACATCCCAAATAATATCTCACAGCTTAAGCCAGCATTTATGGGGATAAACCTCGTCCCTACGGTTTTATCGGCAGCAATACTATACAATCCGTGCCTTTTCCTGGTTTGCTTTTGATTCTGATTTTTCCCATGTGATTTTCCACAATCCTGTTTACAATTGCCAGCCCTAGGCCTGTGCCATTCTTGTTTGTTGTGTAAAAAGGTTCAAACACTTTGTCTTGATTTTTTTCTTCGATTCCACAGCCGTTATCGCTTATCAGTATCTCAAGATATTTTTTCTTATCATTAAACACCTGCCTGGTTTCTATTTTCAATCTGCCTCCCTCGGGCATCGCCTGGACAGCGTTTAAAATCAGGTTCCAGATCACCTGTCTTATCTCTGCCTTGTTTCCATATATACTGGTCTGATTGCACAAGTTTTTGATTATTTCGATATCTTCACGCCATTCAGGACTAAAGCGAAGAGATTCGAGTAGATCATCTATAATGACTTCAATATTAATATTCATCCGTTCAGACTGTTTCGGCCGCGCCAGAAGAAGGAAGTCTTTAACAAAGCCGTCAAGCCTATCCTTTCCTCTCAGAATGATCTGCATGAGCTTTCTATCTGTTTCGTCCAGTCTAAGATCTTTGCTCAACATCTGGATCGGACCGCTGATTGATGCAAGAGGATTTCTTATTTCATGGGCGAGACCCGCCGCCATTTCACCAATAAAGGCAAGTCTTTTGTTTCTTTCAATTTTTTGTTCCATTTCTTTAATAACCGTCAAATCCCGAAAGATCAGAGTATTACCGACTTTTTTTCTATTGCTGTCAACAAGGGGGGAAACAGAACAACCCAGCAGATTTCCTGAATCTGCAACTTCAAATCTGCTTCCCTGTTTCCACTGGTTCTCTTTATTCAGCACACTTGAAAGAACAGGGAAAACATCATCGAGCTTTTTATTTATAATTTCAGAACGCAAAAAACCGGTAATCTTTTCAGCTCCTTTGTTAAAGGATTTTATATTGCCATGGAGATCGATTGTTAATATCCCACTATCTACAGACTCGATTATGCTTTTGTGCAGCAGGTCGAGTTGGTCAAATGCACTTTCCTTTTTTTCCAGGAGGACCCTGGCCCTCTTTTCCTGTTTGACGGCAAAACTTGCCAGCAATGCAATAATATAGAAAGATATGATATGGATAAAAATTCTCGAAAAGACATAACCCGCTTCATAGTTGTAATCATAATCCCATGTGTATATTGGTTGAATAAGACCATAGTATTCCAGATCAAGCAGCAGCCCGTAAAATAAGCTGCTGACTGAAGCTGAAATTAACCCTCCTCTGCCTGCCAGAAAGAGAACTGAATAGATTATAACCAAAGGATAAAAGACGGAATAGATACTTTCAATTCCGCCGGTTGCACATACAAGCCCGGTTATCAGTGAAAGATCTGAAAGGCTTTGTATGTATATGTTCAGCCTGATGTTTTTGATGATCTTTGAAATGAAAATGTAGGCAAAAGAAAGAAGATAGGCTAATGCTATGATGGAATATGCTGGTACGAGTGCTGCCTGCAGGGATGGTTCTGTTTCTTTAATACCGATAAATATTGTAATGCATAGCAGGAAGGTTACAATTATAACCCTGAAAAACATCAACCATCGAAGTCTTTTTCCCAGAGAATTATCTTTCAAATACGACCTCCCAGACTGCCATGGGAAAATGGTTGCTAATTTGTGTTCACTCCTCTCAAGATGGGAATTTAGGTGTGTGTTTTTTACTTTTCAATTCCAAGCTTTTCAAAGCGGTATCTTAAAGACCGCAGGTTAATGCCAAGCAAACTTGCTGCTTTGTTTTTGTTGCCATCGCTGCAATCAAGAGCTTTTTCAATATAGGCTCTCTCAATTTTTTCAAGGATGGCATCAAGAGAAACACCCCTTGAAACTTCATCAAGATCAAAACGCTTATCCTTTATTCCTTCAATCCATCTGCGTTTATGAATGGAAATGACAAGACTTTCAGGCAGAATAATATTTGTATTTGAGAGAGCTACGCTTCGTTCCAGCAGGTTTTCAAGCTCGCGAATATTTCCAGGGAAGTTATATTTCTGTAATAAGTCAATAGCATATGAAGATACCTTGGTGATTTTCTTGTCCATTTCTTTTGAATATTTTTCAAGAAAATGCTGGGCAAGGGCGCGAATGTCGTTTTTTCTTTCCCGGAGCGGCGGCATCTTAATTTCTATTACATTAAGGCGATAGAACAGGTCTTCTCTGAAATTTCCGGCAACAACTTCGTCCTCGAGTCTCTTGTTGGTAGCTGAAATAATTCTTATATCTACTGATACATCCTCGTTTCCACCAACTTCTTTGAATACCCTTTCCTGAATAACTCTGAGCAGCTTAACTTGGATAGGAAGACTGAATTCCCCAATTTCATCCAGGAAAATAGTGCCTTTGTCAGCAATCTTAAAAAGCCCTTTTTTATCATGAGTTGCACCTGTAAAAGAGCCTTTCTTATGACCAAAAAGCTCGCTTTCCATTAAAGTTTCAGGAATACCTCCACAGTTTATAGCAACAAAGTGTCCATCACGGCGGCTGCTTTGCTCATGTATGGCACGGGCAATTAATTCCTTACCTGTCCCGCTTTCACCTGAAATAAGAATATTTGTCTTGGTTTTAGCAACCTGCCTTACCATATCATAGACATGCAGCATACGTGGGCTGTTGCCGACTATCATGCCAAAGTGGAGATTTTTTTTCAGCTCGCTGTCAATAATTTCTTTTTCATGTTCTATTGTTTTAATATCAAGAGAGTTTTTTATGGTTTGTTTAAGCTCTTCATTGTCAAATGGCTTGGGGACATAGTCATAAGCACCATCATTCATGGCTTCAACTGCGGTTTCCGCAGATGCATAGGCGGAAATCATAATTACCACAGTATTTTGATTCTGTTTTTTTGCTGCTCTTAATACATAGAGTCCACTTATATCGCCTAACTTTATATCGCAAAGCAAAAGGTCAAAGTGTTTTTTATTGATCATCGAGATAGCTGTTTTCCCGTTTTCAGCGCAGGAAACCTTATAGCCTTCTCTGCTTAACAGTACTTCAAGAAATTTGCGCATGCTAAGCTCATCATCGATAACCAGTATTTGTTGGGATTTATTTGACATCAAATAAAATCTTTCCTCCGACCATGGTTAAAACTGCTTTACCTTTTATATCCCAGCCATTGAAAGGAGTGTTCCGGCTGAGCGACTGGAATTT
>JAUWFS010000062.1:0-14689 GCA_030606805.1 Deltaproteobacteria bacterium | reverse complement strand
GCAATTTCTAATTAATGTAATATCTTGATTTTTCAAAGCTAAACGCTAATGGCTAACAGCTAATCACTCAACTTAAGTATAACAAATATAGCCCATATAGGCCATAAATGTCAACAATTTTATGTAGCCCATATGGAACTTCTAAAAAACTGGAAAGAGGGCTTAGGAGACATCTCAAGATCGGCCAGTTCTTCCCTGACAATCCGTGAGCGGTATTCTCTGCTCCATCGTTTACTCTGTGTTTCCGACTGCAACATGAAAGGTTCGGGAAATCCGCCATAAACCAGAAGATCCCGCACCGTTGATAGCGCCGGCATGGCAAAATTAATGCCAACCGTTATTTGCTATCATAGAAAGATATGGTGAAGTCGGGATGCAAAAATGCCAAGTTATTTTTTACCGAGCCTTAAGTTCCGACTCTAACAAAGCAATGGCGATCTCTTGAGTCGTGAAAAAATGAGTAACAACTCCGCTCTTCAACGCTGCCCTGGCGATATTGAACAATTTTGGATCAGTAACAATAAAAAAAGACCCTTCTTTGACTTTTCTTAATTGTCTGAGGCTGATTCCAATTCTCTGGTATTTTTTTGAAAATACTTCCTTGCCATCAGATTTGAGATAGATTCCTCCGCATATTTCTCCTTCTGCATCAGTTCCTTTCATTTCATGATGAATAGCAAGATCGCTTAACAGATTGTCTTCTTTACTCTGCATGTTTCGACAGGAAAATAACGCATAATCCAGACTTTCCCATTGTTGTTCAATATGTTCCAGATAAGGCCTGTTGTTATCAAAAAACGTCTTGTCGGCAAAAGCAAAACTCGCAATTTCTGACGATCTTCCGCCAAACAAATCTGCGAATCGCTTAGCATTAAAATTTACATCCATACCATGATCAGTATATCCTATACTTCCTGTCATAGGCAGGAATAACGCACCTGGAATCTTCATTTTATTAAGGTATTCGTCTGGAAGATTTATCTTCCCGTCATCAATTGTTTCTACATTCAAATCAGTTCTATTCCCCTTTGAATTGATACAGCTTTTGTCGCGGTATTTGTTTATCTCCTGGCGGCAGACTTTCAAAGCTTCTGCGATTTCCACACTCAAAGAACCTGACGGAACAGCAACGGCTGCATGACCGTTCTTCTCTTGTTTGTACATAATGGATTTCAGAAAATACCATGCAGTTTTGGAAATAAGATCTTTCCATCCGTCCTGACCTTTTTTTTCGCTTATGATAATTTTGATATTGAGTATGGTTTCCAAAGCCTCTGCAACCAAAACTGGTCTCATGCCTTTGATTCCTGATTGTTTTATGAATTTTTTCATATTTTCCAATATGTTCATTGCTGAGGTGGAATCATGAAATATACTCAGTTTGCTTTCTGGTTTACAAATGGCCTTGACACAGGACTCAACATCGGCTTGATGGGGGTGTGTATGCCACGGATCCTGAAGGAAAATAATAAAACCTGTTTTTCCATGTGTCGCTTCTATGATTTGGGCGTCTCCACCCTCTGGCCCACTACAATACAACTTCACGGTGTTTATGCCTGTTCCCCCTGTATTTAAGATTGTTCCGGTTGTTTTGGTCGCTATTATTTCACCGAAGCAATTGATTGTTTCGCTATTTTTCCCGACGAATGCCAGCATCTCATCCTTCATCCTGTTATGAGCGATCAACGTAAATATTTGCTTTTGAAACAAAAACTGGTCACAAGTCGTTTCAGGAATACTCCTGATGAGTTTCTTCATATCTTCCGGGCGAACAAAATGAGAATTGCCACACCCCTGTGAAGCTACCCAACTAAATATTTCCCAAATATATGCAGCAGTATTGATTAAGAGAGGTTTTCTATGAATAATACATTGTCTTCTTAACATATAGTTTTCACTAATAAATTTGTATTGTTCTTCAGTGGCGGTAAACTGATAAACGGCATCTATTTCTTCATCAGCAACCATTGAAGCAATTGTAGATATTCCTCCATCATGGATATCTGCAAAAAACCTGATTTCTCCGCCTATCACGCCTTCATAGTATTCAATGAATCCCGTGCCTACCAAAACAAAATATGTACTTCTTGTGAGGTGGAGTATTGGCTTTGTGATTGCCCAAAAAGGCAATACCCTGTCAAGAAAAACAAAAAATTGACTTTTGCGTCTTTTTTTCATTGATGGGCAAGCAATAATTGCGATACGCTTTTTATTTTTAATGGGTGTTTCTTGCATTTTTTCTCCTCTTTTTTGTAAAGAGCTTCTTGCAGCGCATTACTGCCATCAAGAATGTATACGTCAGCGACACAGGCCAACATGACGAATCAGTGATTGAAGAAACAGGGGTTAATCTCCATTAAGGAACTTTGGGTAAATATTCAACTATCCGGCTACGGCCCGGCAGGCTTTGTGAAACGCCCAGTGCTGAGCCGTATGCTGGATGTTGTGGGGGCTCCCTCAGCTACCCGATTAGGCCATTTCCTTGGAATATCAATAAGCTATTGATTGCCCAAATGAGGGGCTTATGTACAAATCGAAGTCCCAATAAGGTTATCTTGAATAAACGGTCATGCCTATTTGAGGATATATACATTTGGGTAGTCCATAAGTTTCAAAGTCGCGGCAATGACACCTGCGACTGCCGGGACATCGTGAATGATTATAAGCGTGTTGCTCTTACTTAGCTCCTCCATCATGGGTTTCGAAAACATGTTGCCGTAATCAACGTAGTTGGCCCCCTTGACATGACCTTTCTTAAACTTTGCTTCATCACGAAAATCCACAAACGTGCAATTTTTTAACTTTCCTGCATCGCCTTCGGTGATGATTAGCGCGGAAAAATCGTTCTTGTTCACAGCAATCAGGGCCTCAAGAAGTTTCGGGTTACCTTCCGTGGCGTACCCTGCCTTTTTCCACCCATTGATGCCATCGCTCATCCAGTAAACATTCTTGTAGCCATTAGCAACCGCCAACCTGGCGGCGTGATAGGATTTCCATCATGTGCTTGATGCGCAATAGGTTATAATGGGAGTGTTCTTGTCTTTTGGAAGCTGAGCTATGTCAAAATCGACTTCGCTCAGTGGCATATCAATGCGTTTGTGGTCCTTCGGAACCAAACATGTTATGTGGATTGTGCCGGAAGGATGACCCTTCATGAAATCGGTTGTGTGACTGTGGCATGCAACCATTGTCGCACCATTTTCGTGAAGTTTTTTTGCTTGTTCCAGACTTACCGCTTTGAAGCCGTCTCCCCCTTTTTCAGGAGCGGGCACCTTGGCCGTAAAACCGGACGTTGAAAATCCGACTATCAACAATAATGATAAAATAATAATTGATGTTTTCCTGTGCATCATTAGACTCCTTTCTCCATTAATGACTCTGTTGATTTACTACATCCAATCTTTAGTCCACCAAATATTACGTAACTCCTTAAAATAAATGGAATATTGTCAAAAAACATCTTGACAGGCAGTTGGCGATATGTCAATATAGTTTATTGATTATTGAACACAATAAGTACTCAATCATCTCTTTTTGAACAAGATTTTATGTTTCCGGAAGTTTTGCCAAAGGATGATTGGTCTTATATTTTCAGGGATAAAATCTATCCTTTCATTGATGAAGAAAAGCTTAAGCATCTGTTTAAAGAAAAAGGCGGAGTTCCCAACAAGTCTATTAAGTTTATGATCTCCATTCTTATTTTTATGGCTATTGAAAAGCTGACCTGGCGGGAAGCTGAACTTCAATTCTCAAGAAGAATAGATTGGATGATTGCAACTTCCACAGCTTTTGGCAAGGCCTTTATTGACTTTACAACTTTGTTTAAGTTTTATCAACGGTTAGAGCAAGACGATACGGCGTATAAGCTTTTCCAGGAATTAACGAATCTTTTTATTATTGAGTGCAAGGTTTCCACTAAGAAACAACGGGTAGACTCTTTCTTCATGTTGGGCTGGCTTAAAACATTATCCCGATATGGATTGTTCAAAGAAACCATTAGGGCTTTTTTGTTGGCTTTACGCAAACATAAACCCGGGCTTTATGAAAAAATCAAGGATGAACTTTCCCGAGATTATCTTGAAAAGGAATTTGATCTGACAGAAAAGGATAAGGATAAAGCCAATAAAAAGATAATTGAAATGGCCAAAGACCTTTATATTCTGGTAACAGCTTTTGAAAACCACCATCATATAAAGCATTATGAAGGTTTTAAAACTTTAAAGAAGGTATTTGAGCAACAATGCAGTATCGCTAAGAAATCGGATAAAGAAGCTACGCCGAAAATTGAGATACGCAAGAAACCGGTAGGCGATAAGATTGTCTCAACTCCTCATAATACTGATGCTGAATATACAAGAAAAAGAAAGCGGCTTGAAAAACTAACACTTTTAATTGCACCCTTTCCAAACTGTGTGTGCTATGCTTTTTTTCATTGTTTTGCTCCTTTCGTATTTTGGTCACAGAAACAGCACTGTTTCCTTTATTCGAAAGGAGCATTTTTTTAAATACTACAGTATAGCATTTTCTATTCTCTCCGGCATAGCCGGAGGCTTAGCCCAGGAGTTATTATATTTGTGTTACAAGACCCGCTCCATCTGCAGGAAACGTTCCCAGTACCTCTCGCACAACATACATTACAAGAAAAGCATTGGGGGCAGCCCAACGGCATGCTCCTTGTCCGATTTCATCCACAAATATACCGACTAATCGTACCGAGCCTCCAAATATGCCTGCCTTTTCACGAATAGCTTCTTCCAGTGCATCTAGAGCAGTTTGTGATAGACCCACACTTCCTGATATGCTTCAGCAACGGGCACCAAGCCTTCATTTTGGAATTTTTGGAATTCTTCAACTATTTTATTCTCAGTAAAATTATTCTGTGCAAAGAGAGTATCCAAATCACCGCTATCGTCCTGACTAAAACTTTCCTTCTGAAAAAGTTCGTGCAATATCTCATTAGGGTTCATAATACATAATTCATCATAAAGATCACCAGCATGTGCAGGGATAGTGATTGCTGTCATAATACAAACAACCACCGCCAAAATCATTCCTTTCTTCATTTTTTTTCTCATTTTGCTGTAAAATTCATCAAAAAATTATATAAAAAAATTTCCCCCTCTCCCCCCTGATTACGTCTTGGTCATTTCTATAAACCCAACCCTTAATCCAAGAAACAGAATGGGGAAAACAAAAGAATCATTAATTTATCTGTCATGTAAAATAGATCCTGCCAAGCATAAAATCTGCGTAAAAATCTGAAAAGGGTACAATTAAAATTGTTAGATTGTGCCAAAGCCCAATACTATATATAACATGTTGATATAATTAATGATATTTAAGGCGTAGTCTTCTATTGCATTCTATTATATAGACTTCTGGGAGTCTTTTCCCTAAAAGTCTTCAGCCTAACCAACCTGAGTAGTTACCTATTATTTTATCTTTGTTTTCGCGAATTTTTGTAAAGCTTTTGGCTCAAAAGATGAAATATTTCCATTATCTTCTTCAAAAAATCCGGCTCTTTTTCTTTTGGTTTCATTTTTTTGAGAATGGTCGGTCATGTCTGTATCCCCTCTTAAAAGAATAAATGAGTTTAAATACACATACTCCGAAAATACTTCCCATCACATCCGCAAAAAAATCCATTATATCGGCATTCCTGGATGGCACAAAATACTGGTGAACTTCATCACTCAGGCCATAAAGAGATGATGACAATATGCTGAGCATTATCACCATATTTATATTTTCTTTAAATCGTTGGGTTCTGAATGCCATGAGAAAGAGAACTCCAAGGATGGCATAGGCAAAAAAATGAATAACTTTGTCAATATGAGGCAGACTTGGGATCTTTTCAGGGGAATGATAAGAAGACTGAATAAAGATCAAAAGACAGTAAAGCAGTACGGGAAGCCAGTAATATATAAATTTTTTACTGCCTGACAACTTCATATTACCACCCGGTAGTCGGTCTTCTTTTTCCGAATAATACTTCACATGGCGAATTTTTTGTAACATGTTTTTTAAGCTTGCTGCACCATAAAGACTGAAAAGTGCGGCAACTGCCGTCCATTGCCTCCAGCTTAGCAAAGTCGGCGTGCTTACACTTCAGATCGCACCATTTTATTCTGTGGGTTGTAATACCGGCGTTATCTTTTGTCATATTTTATCACATAGTGCTAACTTGATAGTATAGGAATTTCCATTTTTTGCTTAATAGGTTCGGCATGATAAGATAGATGAGTAAAAAGTGCCTAAAGTATATTAAAGTGCCTAAAATGCCTAAAGTTGTGGTACGCCTTCGGCGTGCTATAGATTTTCAGGGTTTGGTTATAAGTTCAGATAGAAACGAAGTGAGCAAAGTTTTATGGTAAAAAAATTAAAATTGGCAGTGCCGAAGGCGCATTCCTTAACTTTAGGCACTTTAATATACTTTAGCTCACTTTAGGCACTTATGTCCGCACCGAAGGTGCGCTAATTTATTATAAAATATCTAACTCCAGCTCTCTGCCCCTTATATTCGCAAGAACGCTATTTAAAAAATCTTCATGCGTGACTCCAAATTTGACTTTGCCATCCAGCGTTCTTACTGAAAGAGTGCTGGATTCTCTTTCTTTCCCGCCAATTGTAAGGATAAGAGGAATTTTGTTCAACTGGGCATCACGAATTTTTTTGTTAAGGCTCTCAGTTCTGCTGTCAACCTCTGTCCGCAATCCCTGCTCTTCAAATTCTGCTTTTACAGAATTTGCGTAAGAAACAAGCTCATCATTAATTGCCAGAATAGCAACCTGTACCGGAGACAACCATAAAGGAAACTTTCCTGCAAAGTGTTCAACAAGTATTCCGAAAAACCTTTCAATAGAGCCGTAAATTACCCTGTGAATCATAATGGGACGGTGTTTTTCATTATCCTTTCCTATATAAGAAAGATCAAATCTTTCAGGCAGAGACATGTCAAGCTGCACAGTCCCGCATTGCCATGTGCGGCTGAGCGCATCTTTTATGTGCATATCTATCTTCGGGCCGTAAAATGCACCATCGCCCTCGTTTATTTTATAGTCCATGCCGTAGGAATCAAGCGCTGCTTTTAAACCATCTGTAGTTAATTCCCACTGCTTATCCGATCCTATTGACTTTTCAGGTCTTGTGGAAAGCTCAAGATGAAAACCAAGACCAAAGGTTGAATAAATCCTTTCAACCAGCCTCAGAACTTCAACGATTTCATCTTCTATCTGTTCTTCAGTCATGAAAATATGAGCATCATCCTGATGGAAAGCCCTGACCCTGAAAAGGCCGTTCAGCACTCCGCTCAGTTCGTGACGGTGTACAAGCCCGATCTCAGCGGCACGAACAGGCAAATCCTTGTATGAGTGAGGCCTCATGCCATACAGAAGCATTCCGCCGGGACAGTTCATCGGCTTTATTGCGTACTCTATATCATCAATAACAGAGGTATACATATTCTCCCGATAATTATCCCAGTGCCCGCTCTTTTCCCATAAAGAACGGTTAAGCATAATCGGTGTTTTTGTTTCAACATATCCTGCTTTCCTGTGTTCCCATCTCCAGTAATCTAAGAGCGCATTCCAGACATTCATTCCCTTTGGATGGAAAAAAGCCATCCCGGGCGCTTCTTCGTGAAAGCTGAAAAGATCGAGAGCCGCACCAATTTTTCTATGATTTCTTTTTTTCGCCTCTTCAAGGAAATTCAGATGGGCTTTAAGCTGTTTCTTGTCAAAAAACGCCGTACCATAAATTCTCTGCAACTGGGCTTTTGTCTGATCAGCACGCCAGTAAGCACCCGAAACCTTCATTAATTTTATTGCTTTTATAAATCCTGTATGAGGAAGATGCGGGCCGCGGCATAAATCCGTAAAATCTCCCTGCTCGTAGAAAGATATTGTTCCATCTTCAAGCTCTGAAATCATTTCGAGTTTGTATGGCTCGTTTTCGTAAAATTGAAGTGCTTCGGATTTTGAAACCATCTTGCGTTGAAAAGGAATTTTTGCCTTTATTATTCGTTTTATTTCTTCCTCAATTTTAGGAAAATCGTCTTTTGAAATCGGCTCCATATCAATATCATAGTAGAAGCCATCCTTTACAACAGGCCCTATAGTCAGCCTGGCATCCTTATAAAGATGCAAGACTGCCTGTGCCATAACATGCGCAGCGCTGTGGCGAAGTATTTCCAGAGCTTCCTTGTCTTTGTTTGTGATAAGACGCAGATGGCAATCATTAATAATTCTTTCACTCAAATCAAGCAGCCTGCCATCAACTTCAACAGCAATTGAATTTCTCGCCAAACCCTCTGAAATACTCATAGCCACATCCAGGCCGGTTGGCGCATTCTCAAAACTTTTTATACTTCCATCAGGAAGAGCTATGTTTATCATTATATTCTCACCAGAAAATAAAATTATAAGTTGTTTTTATATCTTCTTTTAATTATACCTACCACAAAAAATTTAGGCGAAATGGTCTTGCCGGTCAAGAAAAAAGAAACTTTATTTATGACAACTAAATATACGCTAATAAACACTAAAACAGATCTTGAAAAAATTACAAGTGATTTAAAGAAGGAAAAGTTCATTGCCGTCGACGTAGAAGCGGACTCAATGTATCATTTTAAAGAAAAGGTCTGTCTGATCCAGCTTGCTACGAAAAAAAAACATATTGTAATTGATCCTTTACAGATCCAGGACATCTCTTCGCTTAAAAGCCTTTTCTCAAACAGCGATATTAAAAAAATTTTTCACGGTGCCGACTTCGATGTACGCAGTCTTTACAGGGATTTCAATATAAAAATAAAAAATCTTTTTGATACCCAGCTTGCCTGTTTGTTTTTAGGAATCAGGCAAACGAGTCTGGATGCGGTACTTAAAAAAAGATTCAAAATCAGTCTTAATAAAAAATACAGAAAAAGAGACTGGTCCAAAAGACCTCTGCCGGAAGCTATGATAGAATATGCTGTAAACGATACGATATATCTTATTAAACTTGCAGAAATTATAGAAAAAGAACTCAAAGAAATCGACCGCATTTCATGGGTTCACGAAGAATGTAAAATTTTAAGCAAAGTCAGACCCGCCTTACTCAATAGCGAACCATTATTTATGAAATTCAAAGGGGCCGGCAAGCTAAACCCTAAATCTCTTGCTGTCCTTGAAGCAGTTCTTCGGTTTCGGTTAAGCGTGGCTGAAAAAAAAGACAAGCCTTTGTTCAAGATAATTGGTAATAATTCCCTAATGAAAATTGTTAAGGAAAAACCTGCTAACTTGAGGCGATTAGAAAAAACAAAAGCATTAAGCCAAAAACAAATTGAAATGTATGGCGATGCCATAGTCAGGGCTGTAAACAATTCCCTGATGCTGCCTGCAGCAAAGCTGCCTGTTTATCCGCTCAGGAAAGCTCCGGTTTTACCGCCTGAAGTTCCATTAAGGGCAAAGGCTGTTAACCGATGGAGAGATTCGAAAGCTAAAGAATTAGGATTAGAACCATCTATAATTTGCAAGAAATCAATTATAAACTTAATTGCAATACAAAACCCAACGTATTTAACAGATCTTTTAAAGATTAAAGAAATGAAAAAATGGCAGAAAAAAAAATTTGGCAGAGATATAGTGGCTATATTAAAAAGTTTATGAGCATATGTTCTTAATGTTTGACTAATTTGTTGCAATTATATATAAATTGTAGCCGTTCACGGCTTGAAACTTGAAATTGGAAAATAGAAATTGGGAAGAACCGTACAAAAGCATGAAGGCCAAATTTCTAATTTCAACGTTCCGTGAACGCTTACATAAAATTTTATAAAAAATGAAACTCACAAAGATAACAATTATTATTTCTCTGGTTTTAGTATTTTTATTCTTGTGTAATGCAAACTGCGATGTCCAGTGTGCTGAAAATGAAAGCCAATGTTTTAAATGCCATACCAGCGCTAGAAATCTTATAAAAATTACACGGGAAATAGCTGAAACCAGTCCGTCCAAACCTGCAATTTCTTCTGAAACCTCAGGTGAAGGTTGAGGAGGTCTTGTGGAGCCGTTGGCTCCGCATGAGAGGGTGTTTGTTGACTCCTTTTTTACAGAAGACGAAAATCATGGTAAAATTGGATGTCATGAATGTCATGGAGGAGATCCCGATGATGCTGACTGGAAAACAGCGCACAAAGGTGTAATAAAAGACCCTTCATTTCCTGATCCTTCAAACACGTGCGGATCATGCCACGATGATATTGCCAGGCATTACAAAAACAGTCTCCATATTAATCTGGGGCCATTCAAAAAAACTATCGATAAACGGTCAAGTGTTGACGAAATTGTGCATTCAAAAGTCGATGATGCAAGAAAATCTCATTGCAATTCCTGCCACAGCAGTTGCGGTCAGTGCCATATCAGCCGCCCCGAATCTGTGGGTGGAGGGCTGTTGGATGGTCATCTTTTTCAAAAAAAGCCCCCAATGAACCTGGTATGCACTGCCTGTCATGGAAGCCGAATAAAAAATGAATATTTTGGTAAAAATAAAGGAATGCCTCCTGATATACACAAAGAAAAATACTTTAAATGCAGCAAATGCCATAAGGCAGATGAAATGCATGGAGACGGCAAGGACTATGCAAACCGGTACGAAGTTGAAAACGGTCCTAAGTGTTTGAACTGCCATGCAAATATTTATGATTCAAAGTCAATAAACGCAGAGTCGCACATATTACACAGAAACAGAGTCAGTTGCCATGTCTGTCATTCAGTAAAGTACAAAAATTGTTATGGCTGTCATGTTGGAAAAGACAAACAGGGTATTACGTTCTTTAAGACAAAACGCTCAACCATTGATTTTAAAATAGGCCTTAATTCTCTTAAAAGTAAAAAAAGGCCGGAAAAGTTTGTTGTCGTACGCCATATCCCTGTAGATCAGGGAACCTTCGCTTATTATGTTGATAACGGCCTTTCCAATTTTGACGAACTTCCCACATGGAAACCTGCAACTCCTCATAATATCAGAAGAAAAACTCCGCAGAACAAAACATGCAATTCTTGCCACGGGAATACAGACCTGTTCCTGCTTGAAAAGGATGTGGAAACAAATTATAAAAATGCGAACAAAGGCGTTATCGTATCGCCGGAAATGATACCGAAAAAAATAGACAAATGAGCCAGTTTCAAAACGTTTCAGTTTGTTCAAGGTCAAGTAAGGTGAAAATTTTAACCACAGGAATGCATTGAGTATTTCGAGGATAGCGCTAAAGCTTCACTGCGTGCCAAAATTTGAGACTGACGCAAAGATTGGGCAAAATGGGACGTTTTGAAATTGGCTCAAATAGAAAGAAACACCAGTTCAGCCACTAAGGGCTGTGAAAATAAATACCAGAGGAAAATTTTATGAAAAAATATTCGACACTTATTATTGCTTTATTATTAGGAGCCGGCCTTATTATAGGTGGTTGTTCAACCACTCCAAAAGTGATGACCACCAAAGATCTGGTCGCCGAAGCCAACGAACATGTAACCAACGTTCCTGTCTCGCTTGCAAAGGAGTTGCTGGATGAAGGAGGGTATATCTTCCTTGATGTAAGGACAGCAAAAGAATTTAAAATGGGTCATATACCGGGGGCCGTTCATATTGAGAGGGGATTGCTTGAATTTAAGATTAACAATCAAATACCTGACAAAAATGCCCAAATCGTCGTTTACTGCAAGGTGGGAGGGCGCGGATCACTTGCCGCCCACACTCTGGTACGTATGGGATATAAAAACGTTATAAATATTGAAGGCGGCTGGGTTCCCTGGGAAAAGGCCGGTTATCCTGTTGAGTAATTCTCTGCCCTAATTTAACGTAACAGTTCACGGTTTTTTCAATGAACAATGCAACGCCTGAAGCATTTTAACCGTGAACTGTTACTATATACTATTAGGGTTTATCCTGGCTTTTAAGAAGTTCCTTTAATCCCTCCAGGGTGCCTTTCCACACTGCATCATCTCCAGCCATTATTGATACTATTACGTTTTTTTCCACACTGACTTCCAGAACTATTTCTTCGTCTCCAGCCTTAAATACAGCTTCACCCCATCTTTCCGCCGGAAGCCCTGTGGTTTCGCAATCATAATCTGTTCTTATTTCTCCCGTCATTCTTATTTCGCTCATTATTTCCTCCTAAATTATATTCCCAATCTTTTTTGCTTATTACACCTAAAATTATATATAGACCTGTAAATTAAAAATAGCAAGGAACGGCAATTCTTGATTGGTTATTTTTTCATCCCAACCTCACCATATCTTTAACCGATCTTCATTCGCAAAAATCCTCGAAATAGCTCGCTATTCCTGCGGTTTTGCTCAATCAGATCAATTAAATCTACGGCAAATTTGGGCGCAAATTCTACCAAGTTGTTTTTGACCAAGCCCTTAGGAACGTGGACGAAATAACTTCCCCAACTATGCATCATAGCTTCAGGACACCTTAGCCCGATCTCAAATCACAAAAATATCAAAATAGCCTGCTATTCCATCAACTTTTGTGATTTGAGATCAAACAAATTTGACCCAAATCTATGCGCCTACTTGGGGAAGTTATTTCGTCCACGTTCCTTATCAAGGTTGCAATCGGAAAAAAACAACTTATATTTTTAGATTATTCCTTCGAGACACGGAAATGCCAAAAAGGTAAAAAATAAAAGGAGATAAAAATAATGACTGATTGTTTTGATGTTACTCTTTACAGTGGCGGGCATAAGGGAGCCGAGGCCGAGTTCGGAAAGCTTGCAGAGCGCTGGGGGATTCAGGAGGTTAACTTTTCGTTCGAGGGACACAATATCGAACGTACCAGAGGTGTCCGGGTGCTGAGCCTGGAAGAACTTGACAAGGGGGATGTCAGCATGGAAATAGTCTCCGCCCGCATGGCACGGAATTATTCAAAGGCTGAAAAAATACGGAAAGTCATACAGTCTATTTTTCACATGGTCAACAATGGCTACCACGTGATAGCGGTCGGGTGGATACAGCAGGATAACACCGTCAAAGGAGGAACCGGTTGGGGCGTTGAACTTGCAAAGCTCTTTAACCGTCCACTCAATGTATATGATCAGGAACGCAAAACATGGTTCTCATGGAAGGATAACAAATGGGTTACTGAAACGCCCGTTATCATCGACAAAACATTTGTCGGAACAGGAACCCGAAATCTCAGTGACGAAGGCCGTAAAGCAATTCACGAACTTTTCGAAAACTCCTTTGGACCCGCAAAAAAGAATTAACCCTTTTCAAGACTTTCAAGCGCTTCCCAGCGAAGGTAGGCTGCTTTGATTTCATCTTCCACTTCAGTGAGATGTGCCTGGACATTTGCGATCTCTTCTTTTTCCTTTTTGTAAAACATGGGATCAGACATGATCGCATACAGTTCCTTTTGCTCAGCTTCAAAGGTGTCGATCTTAAGGGGCAGCTCTTTAAGTTCCCGCTTTTCCTTAAATCCGAGCTTGCGCTCCTTCGGGCGACTGGTTTCAGGCCCGTGTTTATTGCAAGACTTTTTTGCCGGCAAACGCTCCTGTTTGGGCTGCGGTCTTTGAATCAGCCAGTCATCGTAACCACCGGCATATTCGTTCACCTGGCCTTGACCCTCAAAAACCAGTGTGCTTGTAACCACATTGTTCAAAAAAGCCCGATCATGGCTTACAAGTAAAAGGGTTCCCTGGGACTCAAAAAGAAGTTTCTCTAAAAGTTCCAGGGTTTCCGCATCGAGGTCGTTAGTGGGCTCATCCAGCACAAGAACATTGGCCGGCCTTGTAAAAAGCTTTGCCAGAAGCAGCCTGTTTTTTTCTCCCCCGGAAAGAACATGCACCGGCGTACGGCATCTCTCCGGTGAGAAGAGAAAATCCTGAAGATAACTTATAACATGGCGCTTTTGGCCATTAAAAATGATAAAATCGTTGCCTTCGCCGATATTATCCCGGACAGTTTTGTTTATATCCAGTTGCGCCCTGAGCTGGTCAAAATAGGCCACATGAAGATGGGTGCCGTGGCGGACACGCCCTTCATGCGGAAAAATTTCTTTTAAAAGGATTTTTAACAGAGTTGTCTTGCCAACGCCGTTGGGGCCGATAATACCTACCTTGTCCCCGCGCATGATTACAGTGGCAAAATCCCGGATAATAGGGGTTTCGCCATACAGGAAACTGATATTCTTTGCTTCGATAACGAGCTTCCCGGTCCTTTCCGCTTCCTGAACCTGTATTCTGACACTACCGATTTGCCTGCGGCGCGCCCGAAAAGCTGCCCGCATCTTCTTCAGGGATCTGACACGCCCTTCATTTCTGGTTCGGCGGGCCTTGATACCCTGCCTGATCCAGGTTTCCTCCTTTGAAAGTTTTTTGTCAAACACCCTGTTCCGGCTTTCTTCGGCTTCAAGAGCGGCATCTCTTCGTTCCAAATAGGTTCCATAGCCACAGTTGTAGAAAACAAGGCTGCCCCGATCCAGCTCTATGATCCGGTTGGCGATCTTTTTCAGAAAAGCGCGGTCATGGGTGATAAAGAGCAGGGTTGTTACGTTGCGCAGAATAAATTCCTCCATCCATATGATGGAGTCAATATCAAGATGGTTGGTCGGCTCGTCCAGCAGAAGAATGTCCGGCTGCATAGCCACGGCACGGGCAAAAAGCGTGCGTCGTTTCATGCCTGCTGAAAGGTCTGCGAATTT
>JAUWFS010000163.1:0-7978 GCA_030606805.1 Deltaproteobacteria bacterium | reverse complement strand
ATATTAAAGTGATTCTGACGGGTTCTTCGATGAACAGATTTTTTCCTGCAGGTGCGCGAATACCTGTCGGCAGAATGAAAAGCATGTGTATTTTCAGTTTTTGCTTTTCCGAATTCGTTAAATTTATAAAAGGGAAGTCTTTATATGAATATATTCTCTCTGCGCCGGAAAAAACACCAGAGTCAAGGCACAGACTCCTGCTGGAGCTTTTTGATGATTATATGGTGACCGGAGGCTATCCTGAAGCTGTTAAAGCATTTAAATCAGGCAAGCCTCCGGATGACATTATTGAGGAAATTATTGCGTCTCTTGAAGAGGATTTTGAAAGAAAAGAAGCATACCAGCCCGGTTTGTTCATAAATACGCTTCGCTCTGTAGCCAATCATATTGGAAGTCCGTCAAAATATACCCATATTGATGCAACCAAATATTGTGCAAAACAGATTTTGGAAGCAATGAAATCCTGGCATATTATACTTGAAGTCTCTCAGTATTCTTTAGATCCTAATCACAGCGATTTCCTTCTAAATTCAATATTTGTGTGATCATGCATGATTTGTCCCTAAAAGCCTTCAGTCTTCAGTCTATCCACCTGAGTAGTTACAAAAGGAGGTTGTAATTTCTGGTGTAATTAAAACTCTGTTGTGTTAATATTTTATAATATTAAAAATCTGAATTCAAATAAATTTTTTGAGGTATTCTCTTGGACTCTCCACTTGTTTGGGCGGAAGTTGACCTTAAAGCCATAGCCCACAACATCCGTGAATTACGACGCATTACAAACCCAAAAGCACGCTTTATGGCCATTGTAAAGGCAAATGCTTATGGGCACGGCATAATTGAAGTTGCCCGGCAGTCGCTTGAAAACGGCGCAGAGGCGCTTGGTGTTGCGAATATTGAAGAAGGTATTCAGCTCAGAAAAGCCGGCATTAATGCGCCTGTTCTGATTTTTGGATATGCTTCCCCAGTGCATGCAAAAAAACTTATTGAGTTCGACCTCACACAAACCGTCTATTCTTACGAAATATCCAGAGCGCTTTCTGAAGCCGTAGCTGCGTACGGTAAAAAAATTAAAGTTCACATAAAAGTGGATACCGGAATGGGAAGGCTTGGGCTTTTGAGGGAAATTACAGACAGCTCTGTAAGTGAGGTTGAATCAATCTCTCGCTTACCCATGCTTGAGCTGGAAGGTATTTACACCCACTTTGCAACAGCCGATAAATCGGACAGGTCTTATGCTGGTAAGCAGTTTGAAATATTTATGGACTTTCTTAACCAGCTACGCATCGCAGGCCTGGAAATACCTGTAACTCATGCTGCAAACAGTGCAGCTATAATAAATATGCCGGAAACCCATCTGGATATGGTTCGTGCCGGCATTTCAATTTATGGACTTTACACCTCAGAGGAAGTGGACAGAAGCATCATTAAGCTAAAACCGGCAATGGAACTAAAAACAAAGATAATTCATTTAAAAAAAGTTCCGGCTGGTTTCAAAGTAAGTTATGGAACAACCTACGAGACTGAAAAGCCCACAACTATTGCCACAGTATCAATAGGTTACGCGGACGGACTTAACAGACTGCTATCTTCAAAAGGCCGCATGCTTGTATGCGGCCATAGTGCACCAATCGTGGGACGCATCTGCATGGACTTGACCATGCTTGATGTAGGAAATATTCCAGAAATTGCAATTGGAGAAGAAGTAGTTGTTTTCGGCAAGCAGGGCAATGCATCGATAAGTGTTGATGAAATTGCTTCAACGATAAATACAATCAACTATGAAGTTGTTTCAACAATAATGGAACGTGTGCCAAGGATTTATCTGCGATAGGATTTATTAACCCGAATCCTGATACTCACAAAGCGAACAAAATTTGCTTTTTACGAGTTGGAAAAAAGTATCTTGACAAATCAATTGCCGGCGTGTACCGTTTCGGTATACAAAAAGTACAATACAAAAAGGGAAGGGAAATAGCAAATGGCAAAAACGGCAATGACACACGCAAGACTTACGCCGGAAATAAAAGAAAAGGCTGAGGCCATTCTTAAAGAACTGGGAATTTCCATTTTTGCTGCGTATGAAATGTTTTATCGGCAGATTATTGCTCATCAGGGCATTCCATTTGATTTGCGTATTCCAAATAAAAATACGCTTCAGGCAATGAAGGACGCAAGAAACGGTAAAGGGAAAAGATACGATAGCGTAGGAAAAATGCTTGAAGATATGAAAATTTAATGCTGCCAATTCGCCCGACATCCAGATTTAAATAAGATTTGAAAAAAGCCACGAAGCAGAGTCGAAATATAAAAAAACTGCAACAGGTTCTTGAACAGTTGTCCATTCCTGCTCCCTTGCCTTCAAAGCACAAAGACCATAAGCTAAAAGGAGATTGGATAGATTTTCGGGAATGCCATATTGAACCTGACTGGCTACTGATTTATACAATATCAGATTTCGAACTTAGACCGGTTCGTCTTGGCACGCATTCTGAATTGTTTGATTGAACGATCAAAAAAGCAGGAGCTTCTTGATGGATAAGGAAATTCATAAATATCAAGTGGAAACCTTTTGGATGTAACTTTATCTAACGAAATTCGGACTTGTCAAAACCTTTGATATCAATATCATAAGTAGTGTTTTCATGTTAAGTAGTACCTGAACGAAATGCCTGCTAACCATGATTAAATAAGGCTTTAAGGTATATTTAGCAGTGTTAAATGAAAAATATAGCTTTTAGAACTAATTGCTAATACCCAATCGCTCAAAATCTTTGTTTACTTAATTGTGCACCCTCTTTACATCATGTACAAGCTTTACCTTTTTAATAGCTGATACTACTCTATCCAAATGTTCCACATCTTCAACAGCCAGGGTAAAAAAACTATCAACAATTTTGTTTTCTCTTGTTTCTGTTGTCGCATTAAGTATATTTGCTCCGCTTTTGCTGATATTGGCTGCAATATCAGCTAACAAACCAACTCTGTCAGAAGAACTAACGCAAATTTTTACCGGATATGTCTCTGTAACATCCTTGTTCCATTCTATATCAATCTGCCTTTCAGGGTTCATTTTCAAAGCATTTATACAATTTGTCCGGTGGACAGTAACTCCATGCCCTATTGTTATATAGCCGGTAATAGCATCCCCTGGAACAGGCTGGCAACACTTGCCAAACCTTATAAGTATATCATCCACACCCTTTACAATTACACCTGCCCTGGGTTTCTTCTTCCGCACACGGCCGATTATCTTATTAAAGATAGATTCATGATCTTCTTCTGTTTCGGGTTTGGGTACAATTTTCCGTATAATTTGCAGGGGTGTGACTTTACCGTAGCCCACGCTTGTTATCAAATCATTTGCCGTCTTAAAACCAAAATGCTCAACGACTCTGTCCATATCTTCTGATTTTAATAGTTCATGAAAGTTAAGACGATACTTGCGAAAGGCTTTTTCGCACATCTCACGGCCAAGAGTAATGCTGCGATCTTTTTCCTGAGTTTTTATCCATTGCCTTATCCTGGAGCGAGCCTTGACGGTTTTAACAAAATTCAACCAGTCCTTGCTCGGATGATGATTTTTCGTTGTAATAATATCAACGATATTGCCTGTCTGCAACTCATGTTTGAGAGGAACTATGCGACCGTTAACCTTGGCGCCTGTGCACTGACTGCCCACTTCCGTATGGATTTGATAAGCAAAATCTACAGGCGTGGCGCCCCTGGGTAGTGATTTTATCTCTCCGTTAGGTGTAAAAACATATATTTCATCAGGGAATAGATCAATGCGAACATTTTCAAGAAATTCATCCGGATTCCTGAAAATTTTCTGATTTTCAACCAGGTTCTGAATCCATGCAAATTTTTTACTTATACTTTCATCAACATCTTTCCCTTCTTTATAGCTCCAGTGAGCAGCGATTCCGGATTTTGCGACCTTATCCATATCCCAGGTTCTGATCTGAATTTCTATACGTTCCCCAAAAGGCCCTATAACAGTTGTGTGCAGCGCCTGATACATATTTGGTTTGGGGGACGCGATATAATCCTTAATCTTTTTGGGAACAGGCTTCCACAAGGAATGTATTAGACCCAAAGCCTTATAGCCGTCAGAAACTGTATCAAGGATTATCCTGAAAGCGATAATGTCATAAACCTCTTCAAACGGCAGATTCTGTTTGACCATTTTTTGGTATATACTGGAAATATTTTTGTATCTGCCCAGAATCTTACACTTCAGATTATTTTCATCCATCTTTTCCTTGATAAGGTTTTTAACTTTTTCAATATATTTATCACTCTCTTTTTTATCCTTGCTAATTAATTTTTCAATATTTGAATATTCTTCGGGATAAATATACTTGTATGAGATATCTTCCAGCTCATTTTTAATCCAGTAAATACCCAGGCGGGAAGCAAGTGGTGCGTAAATATCAAGGGTTTCCTGAGCAATTCGCTTCCTTTTGCTCTCCTTTTGAAATTGAAGTGTCCTCATGTTGTGGAGGCGGTCTGCCAGCTTGATTAATATTACCCGGATATCATCCGCCATAGCGAGAATCATCTTTCTGATACTCTCTGCCTGGCGTGCCTGTGAACTGTTAAAGGAAAGAATGCTGATTTTGGTTACACCGGAAACAATGTGAACGACTTCCTGACCGAAAATTTCCTTGATTTCTTCTTCTGTAGAATGGGTATCCTCTATAACATCATGCAAAAGGCCGGCTGCTATGCTGACAGGATCCAACTTCATATCTGCAAGAATGCCGGCGACTTCAAGAGGATGAGTCAAATAAGGTTCACCGGATAGACGCATCTGGCCGTCATGGACTCTTGCCGAGTAGATATAGGCTCGGTCAATTATATCTATATCTGCGTCAGGATTGTGTTCAGAAACCTTGTCTATTATGTCGCTAATACGGATCATGTTAAATTAAGTGCCTAAAGTATGTTAAAGTGCCTAAAATGCCTAAAGTTAAGGAATGCACCTTCGGTGCTGCCAATTCTATGTAAATTAATGGAGCGAAGCGAGTCCTTAACTTTAGGCACTTTAACATACTTTAGCTCACTTTAGGCACTTCATATTTCTTGTCAAAGATAGAAACAACCTCTAAAAAGTGTAAACCGGCAAATGAAGGATCCGGTGTCATCTCAATACGCCTTGGCAAATACCACCCGATTTGTACTTGGTCGTCCACAGTATATACACTTCCCTTTTTCATTTTCAACATCAAAGGGAATGCACCGTATTGTAACGCTAAGATCTTCTTTAATCCGGGATTCGCATTCATCAGATCCGCACCAGTGAGATAAAGCAAAGCCACCGTGAATTTCAGGCTTCTCATGATTTTCAGGGGTAAAAAATTCTTTAAATCCGTCTGTTTCATCAATTTTTATGGTATGTTGTTTTTTAAACGAAACAGCTCGCTCAAATAGATTTTTTTGTATTTCATCCAGAATAGTTGTTATTTCAGCGATAAAGCGATTTCTTTCCAAAGAAGTTTTATTATTATGTTCCTGATCCCTCCTGCCGACAAACACAGAATTTTCAGCGATGTCTCTTGGACCGATTTCAACCCTGAGTGGTATGCCTTTCTTAATCCAGTCCCATCCTCTTGCTCCTCCTATATCCCGGTCATCAATTTCCACTTCAACTCTGCGGAGGCCATAAAACTTCTCTTTCAGCTCTCTGGCAAGGCTTTCGGTAAACTCCATCACCATAGGCCTGTCCTTAAGCTTTCTTATAACAGGCAGTAAAACTACATGTGAAGATGCAATTTTAGGAGGAAGTATTATGCCGTCATCATCGCTATGGGTCATTATAAGTCCACCAATAAGGCGTGTGGAAACGCCCCATGAAGTCGTCCATGCGTATTCTTCTTTTTCTTCAGCAGATTGAAATTTTATATCAGATGCCTTTGCGAAATTCCGACCTAAAAAATGTGATGTGCCTGCCTGAAGAGCTTTTCGATCCTGCATCATAGCTTCTATACACATGGTATCAACCGCTCCTGGGAATCTTTCCGAAGGTGTTTTTCTTCCCTTTATCACAGGCATGGCCAGATATTCTTCGGCAAGCTTTTCATAAATATCAAGCATCATTCCGGTACGCTCAATGGCTTCATCTCTCGTGGCATGTGCCGTATGTCCTTCCTGCCACAGGAATTCACTTGTTCTTAAAAACATGCGGGTCCGCATCTCCCATCTGACAACGTTTGCCCACTGGTTTATCAAAACAGGAAGGTCTCGATAACTGCTGACCCACCTGGAAAATGAATCTCCTATAATTGTTTCAGAAGTGGGCCTGATTATTAAAGGCTCATTGAGCCGGCCTGCCGGGACAAGGCCGCCGTCAGGACCTTTTTCAAGCCTATGGTGTGTTACCACCGCACATTCCTTTGCAAAACCTTCAACATGTTCGGCCTCTTTTTCAAGAAAGCTCAACGGTATAAAAAGAGGAAAATATGCATTTTTAACCCCTGTATCTTTGAACATATTATCCAGTACTTGCTTAATATTTTCCCAAATCGCATAACCCCAAGGTTTTATGGCCATACAACCTCTTACCGGAGATCTTTCAGCCAAATCCGAATGTTTTATAACCTGTTGATACCATTCCGGATAATCTTCAGCTCTCGTTGGAGTAATTGCGGCTTTTGCCTGTTTTTTCATATTTATCCTTTCTGTACCTCTTCCAGCAGAACTTCAACAAGTTTCTCCTCTGGAACTTTTTTTATAACTCTTCCCTTTTTAAACAATATCCCTTTACCATCACCCCCTGCAATTCCGATATCAGCCTCTTTTGCCTCTCCAGGTCCATTTACAATGCAACCCATAATTGCGATCTTGATATCCAGGGAACTTGTTAAAAGTGCTTTGTCCACCTGTTCAACAATGTCAAAGAGAGCGATTTTGCAACGTCCGCAGGTGGGGCAGGAAATTATTTCAGGTCCGCGCCTCCGGATATCAAGGGCTTTCAGTATTTCAAAACCTACACGCACCTCCTCTACCGGATCTCTGGTCAAAGAAACACGAATAGTATCTCCAATACCTTCTGCGAGCAGCATGCCTATACCAAGAGAAGATTTTACGATTCCAGGAAAAAGCGCGCCGGCTTCTGTAACACCGACATGAAGAGGAAGGTTGGTTTTTGAAGAAAGAAGCCTGTAAGCCTCTACGGTGCGATGGACATCAGACGCCTTTATTGAAACTTTTATTTGATGGAAATCTAATGATTTCAGCAATTCTATATGTCTGACAGCGCTCTCCACCATTGCCTCTGCGCTAGCGCCATTATATTTTTTTAATATGTCCTTTTCAAGTGAGCCTGAATTTACCCCTATTCGAATGGGAATATTAAGCTCCTTTGCACATTCAACAACGGCTTTTACTTTTTTTACACCACCTATGTTTCCTGGATTTATCCTCAATCCGTCAGCGCCGGCTCTTGCTGATGCTATAGCCAGCCGAAAGTCAAAGTGTATATCAGCTATAATTGGAATTGAAATTTTTTTCTTTATCGATGATATTGCATGGGCTGCCTCTTCATCAGGCACAGCCACCCTTATGATTTCGCATCCAGCTTCTTCCAACTGCCTTATCTGGGAAACAGTTGACGCAATATCCTGAGTAAATGTATTTGTCATTGACTGGACGGCAACAGGAGCCATACCCCCTATCTTTACTTCTCCGACCTTTATCTGACGTGTTTTTTTTCTATTTATAGTAAAAGACATAGTGATAAATCTCAATAATTTCGTTGCTTGCATGAAACAGGTCTGGAATACTTTGACAACCAATCCCTTTCAAAGCGAGTTTAATCAATGCCTTGGCACGATCACTGACTACATATTTGATGCTTATTCCCAGTTCATTGATTTTGAATAGTAGGTTTGGTAGAAGAGGACTAAGGAACGGGGACGAAATAACTTCCCCAACTATGCATCACAGCTTCAGGCCACCTTTGCCCGATCTCAAA
>JAUWFS010000039.1:0-18914 GCA_030606805.1 Deltaproteobacteria bacterium | reverse complement strand
ACGGTTGGAAGTTACAAGAGATCGATTTAATGCGTCAACTGAACAGGAAGCATATTTTAAAGTGCTAGTTGACTTTGTGCTGGGCACATTTAGCTTATTGTCTCATACACCGGCTGGCATTCTTGGAATTAATACAGCCATGCATTACCGGGTAAAAAACGAAAAGTTTTGGCACGAGATAGGTGATAAGCTGGCCCCAAAAGAACCTTGGAAGTCATTAATGCGGGCTCCAGGGCTGACAAGAGTTGAAATGCAGGATATTAGGGTAGATGGCCCTAAAGGATATTTGAGAGTTAGGGTCGAACCATCAGCTCGAATCACGCCGGGAATACTTATCAACACCAATGATCATTATGAAGTTGATGACCCTAAAAATGCTATGGGCTGCTCAGAATTAATGGGAATCCTTAATGCCAATTGGAAAAGTTCGATTTATGGTGTTGGAGATATAGCCAAAACAATCATTGGTTAAAAGGAGAAAATATGCAACTTGCAAGGTTTAAACAGTATGACCAAGAAAGAATTCGAATAGCTTCAGATAATATCTATCTAAATGATTTTGAAGAGGAAGGGGAAGTTGCGCCTTCATTATACATGGATCGCAAATGGAAAGTCATTACAAATCCAGAGGTCACTTCATACGGCCAACTGACTTTTCAAGAATACGGTTTTATTGCTCCTCAAGAGGAGGCGCGTGTTGATAGTAAAATCAATTCGACCTATATAGATATTGACGATAAGTCCAATTTAGTTCAAAAGGAAATACCTGAGTCTCCTATTGTTTGGTATCCGTTTAAATACCAAAGAACTACACGGTTTACGTCGTTTATCAAATGGCGAGGCGTTGTTCTTAAGATCTATAAGGATTGTTTCCTATGCAGACTTGTTGATCAAGATGGTAATTCGCCAGATGAGGAGGCAGAAATCCTACTGTCAGAAATATCAGACGAAGATTTACAATTAATTGATATCGGTGCTGTATTTTACTGGAGTATTGGATATCAAATAAACCCATCAGGTACTCGCATCAGATCCTCGATTATCAGATTTCGGCGGCTTCCGGTTTGGAGACCTGATGAGCTATTCGAGGCTCAAAAGAAGGCCGAAAAAACACTAATATCGCTTGGTATTACTTGATACAGATGTTGACACCGCCTCTTAAGGAAGAAGTTGAAATATCAATATTTGGTCCAGGATATGGAGAGTGTATTTTAGTCCATATTGGTTTTAATGATTGGATAATTATTGATTCATGTATCAGCCCCTCATCAAAAGAACCATGTGCTATTGAATATTTATCCAGCATCGGAGTACCGTTAGATACAGATGTAAAACTGGTTATCGCTACCCATTGGCATGATGACCACATTAGGGGGATCGGCAAAACTGTTAACTCATGTTCAAATGCAACATTTGTATGCTCAGATGGTCTTTTAACAAAAGAATTTGTAACATTTATAAAGGCGTATGGAGCAAGGCCAAGCTTAACTGAAGGCGTAAACGAATTCGATATTGTTTTAAAGTCGTTGGAAACTTCTCATAGAACGCCGAAATATGCCAGTGCAGAAAAAGTCCTTTGGAAAAGAAATGGACCAAATGGCAAGCCTCCCTGTTGCATTACAGCATTATCACCTGCTGATTTTGCAATACATTTAGCTAAAATTCAGCTAAAAGAACTTTTCCCACAAGAAAATACAACAAAGCGAGATGTTGTAGCGTCTCGACCAAACAATGTTGCTGTTGTTATTTGGCTTGAGGTCGGAGATATTTGCCTGCTTCTTGGTTCTGACCTTGAAAATTCCCCAGACAAAAGACATGGATGGGCGGCTATTGTTGATTCAAATCTACGTCCAGGAGGTATAGCATCAGTTTTTAAAATCCCGCATCACGGCTCTAAGAATGCCGATTTGCCAGAAGTGTGGCAGAAGATGTTGATAAAAAACCCTTTAGCGGTAATGACGCCATTTTCAAAAGGAAATGTTAGTCTGCCAACCCTTAAAGATATCAACAGAATTAAAAGCCAAACTTCTGAAGGTTACATTACAGCACCGCCAAGAGTAAAACGCGTTAAGAAGCCCAAAATAGTTGAACAATTTGTAAAGGGTGCCACCAAATCAATATGCCAGGTTAATAGTTTTTTTGGTCATGTCCGTTTTCGAGCTGATTTAAAAAGCCAGCCAATAGACTGGAAAACAGAACTTTTTCAATCGGCCACTTCCCTTAATAGCTTGGAATGGTAATTCTTAGATAGTCTGCCACCCCCTCTGAAACTTGAGAGACATCCGTTTTGTAAACCAGTTATCAGCTTAGCATCCTGATAATATTATGCTTGTGTGGAACTCATTTTGATGGTGCTTGAGATTGTATGGTCAAAACGGTGGAAATGGAAAGGATGGGAGTTTGCTGAGGCATAAGTCTATCACTTATGTATTTTATGTGATCATCTTTGCAACCGAGAGGTGCTGGCACATAAAAATATATTTTAAATCAATTAGTTATTTATGTGATGGTTATGTGACCGAATGGCAGAAATTAAAAGCTTTTGATTGTAGTATGTAGAGCTTAATAGCAGGTTTGAAAATACCGCCCTTTCTTGCTTTGCAAACACCTGGTTTTTCGCTATGTGCAGTCAGAAGTCATGATATGTAACCTCTTGAGATTATTGATCCGCACTGTTTTGTAGGGACTACCCAACATTTAGACTTATGCGGCTGGGATAACGGAGGTTTGCTTTTTTACCTATGGGATACAAGTAAAAGTAACCAATAAATTTGGTACGCCTTGTTGGATTCGAACCTGTGTCATAGGGATTAGAAGTCCGTTGCTCTATCCAACTGAGCTACAGGCGCATGTTGATGCGTTACATAGATGCAATATAGCATGTGTTTTATTATATGTTCAAATTAGCGCACTTCGGACGAGCTTATCAGCTCGCCCAAAGTGCGCTAATTTAATTGCAATTATAAAATAATTATGATATAAAAATATAAAATATAAGAGGTTTTATGCGTCATGAACTCAAAAGATCTTATCAAAGCAGGCAGGCTTTCAGATGCCCGCAAGCAGCTCACTGAGGAAGTCAAGGCGAAACCTGGTGATAGCGGAAGGCGAACACTTCTGTTTCAAGTTCTTGCTTTTTACGGTGAGTGGGACAAGGCTGAGCGGCATCTTGACGCGATCGGTACTCAGGATGTAGCTGCCGATATCGCAGTCCAGGTGTACAAAAACTTGATCCATGCGGAAAGAAAACGCACAGAAGTCTGCAAGCTGAAACGTCGCCCTTCATTCCTGCCGGAAACTCCATCCTACCTTGAAATGTACTACGCGGCCCAGACAAAGATAGGTGAAAAAAATATAGATGAGGCAAAGCTGCTTTTAGATCAAGTAGAGGCACAACGCCCCGTCATATCCGGGACAGTGAATGGAAAGAGCTTCACCGGTTTTAAGGACACGGACACTTTTCTGTCCCTTTTCCTCGAAACGATTGTCCATGAGCGGTATGTATGGATACCTTTTGAGGCAATTAGAGAACTTGTTGTTTCGGCTCCCAAGACGCTTTTTGATCTCCTCTGGATTACAGCCAGGATAACCACATGGGACGGACTGACTATGAACTGTTATCTTCCTGTGCTCTATGCGGATTCATTTCTCCATGAGGACGATAGGATGAAACTTGGCAGAATGACTAACTGGACATCTCTTGGAGGGCAGTTTACAAAAGGCATCGGCCAACATGTCTTTCAGGTCGGTGAAGATGACATGAGTATCCTGGAAATCCGGGAGGTTTTATTTAACCTACAAGGTATCTGAAGTTATGAAACAAAAGATTAACATAGAAGCCATATTGGCCCCGATTCCAGGCGATAATCCGGCGGGTGAGGACCTTCGCTACAGCCCTGCCTATGATCAGATTAAGGAAGCGCGGAGAGCCGATGACCTTCTTGATCGTGGGGATTGGCAGCGTGAAATCAAGACCTCGGACTGGAATGCGGTAATCGCTGTCACTGTTGAAGCGCTTATCAATAAGTCCAAAGACTTGCAAATGGCAGCGTGGCTTACTGAAGCATTAGTTAATACCGAAGGTTTCAGCGGACTTGCCATGGGTCTTAAGATACTTACCGGCTTTTTGAGAGATTACTGGGAACGTGTTTATCCGGAGATAGAGGAGGGTGACCTCGATTTCAGGATTGGCCCGATTGAGCTCATGAATGATAAAGTCTGGCTTGCCGTGAAGCAGATCCCATTGACCGATAAGGATGCAACGCCTGGGTATTCGTGGCTGCAATGGCAAGAATCGAGGCAGGTGGGCTATGAGGCTGATATAAGGAACCAATACGGCGATGTGGATGAAAATAAAAAGAAGGCTCGCAATGCCTTGATAGCCGAGGGCAAGATAACAGCCGAGGATTTTGATGCAGCAGTAGCTCGTTCGTCAAAAGCATACTACGAGTTCTTGGCGAAAGACTTTACCGCATGTCTGGAAGAATTCAAGAGATTCGATGACACTGTGGATGAAAAATTCGGCTCAGAGACCCCCAGGCTTGCGGAATTGAGAGAGGCGCTTGAGGATTGTGAACGGGTTATTATGAAAATCTTTAAGGAGAAGAAGGATCTTGATGCTGTTGAGGAGACTGAGACGGTACCAGAAGAGGCCGTGGCAGCAGAAGTCAATGAGGTGAAAGAAGAGGAAGATGCCTCGTTCGAGGATGTTTTGCCGTTTCCAACAGACCGGATTTTAGATTCCGGGTCTCTTGAAACGGCCATGTGGAAAGACGCGCTTGCAAAACTTAAGACATCAGGAATCAAAAAGGCTTTGGGACAGCTTTTTAGCGCTTCTTGCAGCGCGCCATCCGTGAGAGAAAAGAATCGCTACCAGCTCCTCATGGCCAAGCTTTGCCTGAAGGCCGAGAGGCCGGATCTGGCCAGACCGATTGCGGAAAAGTTGAATACATTAATTGAGGAGTTGCAACTGGAGCGCTGGGAATCCCCTGTATGGATTGCGGATGTACTCGATACCCTTTATAAGTGTCTGACAGCAGGAGAAACGACAGATGAGGATATTGGCAGAGCAAAGACGCTGTTGCAGAGGCTCTGCACCACGGATGTTACAAAGGCGATGAGTTACAGAAGTTAGAAAGGAGGATAAACTATGGCCAAAGAGAGTTTACAACACACACTTGACAGAGTGAGATCACCAAGAGTACAAATAACCTATGATGTAGAAATCGGCGATGCTATTGAGATGAAGGAGATCCCGTTTGTTATCGGGGTATTGAGCGATTTATCCGGAAAGCCGGATGAACCGCTTCCAAAGCTTAAAGATAGAAAATTTGTTGAAATAGATCGGGATAATTTCAACAATGTGCTTGAGGGGATGAAACCGAGGCTGGCATTCAAAGTAGATAACAAACTGACGGAAGAAGATACAAAAATGGCGGTTGAACTCCGCTTCAAGTCGATTGACGATTTTCATCCGGAACGTGTCGCGGATCAGATAACACCCGTGCGTAAACTGGTGGAGGCAAGACAAAAACTTTCCGATCTGCTCAACAAATTAGACGGCAATGACAAGCTGGATGAACTGCTTCAAGATGTCATTACAAGCACTGACTCCTTACAAAAACTCGGCGATGAAATCGGTGTAGAAAAACCAGAAGAAAAAGACAAATAATAGAGGAGAAGTCCCATGGCTGAAAATGAAAAACAAGTCCAACCGGAGTCTGCTCAGGCTGAAGAAGTTCAAGAAGAAAAGAGCGTTTTAGATCAGATCTTAGAAGACGGCCGGATGGCGCGTGATGAGAGTCAAAGAGAATGGGCCAGAGATGTCATTGGTGAGTTTGTCAGCCAGATCATGGAGGGGACCATGGTCATATCAAAAGACACAGAGGTCATGATCAATGCCAGGATCAGCCAAATCGATAAACTAATTTCCATGCAGCTCAATGAAGTCATGCACAATCCTGAATTGCAAAAACTTGAAGCATCCTGGAGGGGGTTGCACTATCTTGTGCATCAGAGTGAAACAGGAGAAAGATTAAAGATCAGGGTGATGAATGTCTCCAAGAAAGATCTCCTCAAGGACATGGAAAAGGCCAGCGAATTCGACCAGTCGTCACTTTTCAAGAAGATATATGAAGAAGAGTTCGGTATGTTCGGCGGCGCATCCTATGGCGCTTTGATGGGTGATTATGAATTCAGTAACCATCCTCAGGATATATCCCTTCTCGAAAAAATTTCTCAGGTGGCGGCAGCGGCTCACGCTCCGTTTATCTCTGCTGCATCTCCACAGCTATTTAATTGGGACAGATTTACTGAGCTTGGCGGTCCTCGTGACATGGCAAAGGTTTTCCAGAGTGTGGAATATGCCAAATGGAAGTCATTCCGTGACTCGGAAGATGCCAGGTATGTGGCGTTGGCCCTTCCCCATGTTCTTATGCGTCTTCCTTACGGTCAGGCCAATGTTCCAGTTGAATCTTTTAACTACGAAGAGGATGTGGATGGTACGGATCACAGCAAGTATCTTTGGGGTAATGCGGCATATGCGCTTGGGACACGTTTGACGGATGCATTTGCCAAATACCACTGGTGCGCGGCCATCAGGGGGGTGGAAGGCGGCGGCCTTGTGGAAGGTCTGCCTGTCCACACATTCAAGACAGATGAGGGAGATGTGGCGCTCAAGTGCCCCACGGAAATAGCTATTACAGACAGGCGGGAAAAGGAATTTGCCGATCTTGGTTTTATACCTTTGGTCCATTGCAAGGGAACCGATTATGCGGCCTTTTTTAGCACCCAGACAACCAATAAACCTAAAGCATATGACACTGATTTTGCCAATGCCAATGCAAGGCTCTCTTCCCAACTTCAGTATATCCTTGCTGTCTCGAGATTTGCTCATTACCTGAAGTCGATTATGCGAGACAAGATCGGTAGTTTCATGACCCGCAAGAATGTCGAAGATTTTTTAAACCGGTGGATTAGCAACTATGTTCTTCTGGATGATGATGCGGGGCAGGAAACCAAGGCTAAATTCCCTTTGCGGGAAGCAAGAGTTGATGTCAGCGAAATACCTGGTAAAACCGGGGCTTATCGGGCTGTTGCCTTTCTTAAACCCCATTACCAACTGGATGAGCTGACTGTTTCGTTGAGGCTGGTTGCGGAGCTGCCTCCTCCTGCAAAGGGGTAGGGGGGCCGTTTCTGCTAAAAAAAACAAATTTACAGCAAAATCAACAATTGATAGAAGGAGGGAACAGATCATGGCATTTGATGCATTTTTAAAGATAGATGGTATACCAGGAGAAAGCACGGATGACGCCCACGTAGACGAGATAGAGGTGCTCTCCTATAGCGCAGGGGTATCTCAAACAGCATCGGCGTCGGCCAGCAGTGGTGGAGGGGCCTCGTCGGAACGGGCTGATTTTCAGGACTTTTCTATTGTCAAGGCCCTGGATAAGGCCTCTCCAAAGCTAGCCGTGGCATGCGCTGACGGGACCCACATTTCAGAGGTCGTTCTTGCCTTGTGCCGAGCAGGTGGCGACAAGGTGCAATACATGGAGTACAAGATGAGCGACTGCATCGTGAGTTCAGTCCGTCCTGGTGGATCTTCTCAAGGTGGTGAGACACTGCCTCTTGAGGAGGTTTCCTTCAATTATGGCAAGATTGAATGGACTTACACCCAGCAAAAACGCGCAGACGGCAGCGGCGGAGGGAATGTGGCAGGCGGTTGGAACCTTGAAACAAATACAAAAATATAACACCTAAATTGAAACAAAATCAACAAAATCTCCGGGCATCTATACTGGACAGGCTTATTGATCACGAACCAGGTGTTTCCCGCGAGCCTGTCCAGTATTGCCTAGTCAGTATCGGGCAAATCAAGGCCTCGGTTGTAAGAGATCTGGAAAATCTTCTCAACACCAGGCGTCAGATATTGATTCTTCCGGTTGAATATAGCCAGGTCAATGATTCTCTTTTTGTATATGGCCTGCAAGACTTTACCTCTAAAAATCCTGGAAGCCCATTCGTAAGACAGCAGCTTCGACTGGATATTGAAAAGAGTATTTCACGGTTTGAACCCAGGTTAAAAAATGTAAGTGTACATCTTGAAACAACAGCTCACAACGAACGTACTCTCAGGTTCAGGATTAAAGGCCTGCTGGTTGTGGAACCTGTGGCAGAACCAGTGACTTTTGATACCTATTTTGATGCCAACAAAGGTGAGTATATTATATCGAGATAAGTGGTAAGCTGATAAGCTAAAAAACAATGGATGATAAACTTCTAAGTTATTATGAGCGCGAACTTACATTTATCCGCGAAATGGGGGCTGAATTTGCCAGGAAATACCCCAAGATTGCCGGCCGGCTGCTACTTGAACATGATAAATGTGAAGACCCGCATACTGAACGTTTGATTGAGGCATTTGCCTTTCTTAGCGGACGTATACATAAGAAGATTGATGATGATTTTCCTGAAATAACGGAATCGTTGCTTAATATAATTTACCCTCATTACATCAATCCGATACCCTCCATGTCCATAGTCAGATTTGAACCAATAAAACAGAATGTTACCGAGTCCGGACACCTGATACCTGAAGATACCATGCTCTATTCCAAATCAGTCAACGGCATTCAATGCAGGTTTGACACATCTTATTCTATCAAGCTCTGGCCTGTCGAGGTTGTTTCAGCAGAGCTTTGTGATCCCAAAAAACCGGTGAAAGACGCCCAGCAAGCTATTTTAATTCAATTAAAGACTTTTAATAATTTGAGCTTTTCCAATCTTGGCTGGAATGACCTGCGTTTTTTCCTAAATGGCCCGGCCCAGCATGTCTTTTATCTGTACGAACTTTTATTCAACAATGTGTGTCATGTTGAATTAGAGTTGTTCAATAGTGAAGAGCAAAGGATCATAGAAAACATATCATTAACCAAAAATGACATAAAACCCGTTGGATTTGACTCTGATGAGCATTTGATTCCCTATACCCAAAGAGCTTTTCCTGGCTTTCTTCTCCTTTTTGAATACTTTTGTTTTCCTGAAAAGTTCCTTTTCTTTGATCTTAGCGGCCTGGATAAAATTAAACATCCGGATTTCAATGACACTCTTAATATCCGGATATACTTGAACAGGAATGCCAAATCGAATCTTGTGATCAATAAAGATACCTTTTGCATCAACACTGCGCCTGTAGTCAATTTATTTAAACGTATTGCCGAACCTGTACGAATTGAACAACGAAAGACCGAATATCATGTTATTCCAAATATCAGAAGCCAGGAAGCAACAGAAGTCTTTAGTATTGACAGAGTTACCGCTTCTTCGGATTCTTTTCCGGGAAAAGGGTTTGATTTCAAACCCTTTTACTCCATAAAACACCATCTTGATGAAGAGGATAGCAATGACCGAATGGCTTTTTGGTATATTCAACGCCGCTCTTCAGGTAAAAAAGGGGATGAGGGAACAGAGGTCTATCTTTCCTTTGCAGACTCGAACTTCAAATCAATTGATCCGGAGGTGGAAATATTAACTATCCATATTACATGCTCTAATCGAGACTTGCCTGCCCGTCTTCCCTTTGGGGACGATAAAGGCGATTTTGATATGGAAATAACGGCGCCTGTTGCACAGATAAAGAGTCTGATAAAACCCACTCCAACCCGCAGACCCTTTATGGACGGGAACCTGCAATGGCGTTTGATATCCCATCTGTCCCTCAATTATATTTCTCTTGTGCAAGGAGGAGAAGATGCCCTCAAAGAAATCCTCAAACTTTATGATTTTGAAAACTCACCAGCTACAAGACAGCAGATAAACGGCATAGTATCTATTCAGTCTCAACCTGTCACAAAAAGAATAGGCCAGTCATTTTGCCGCGGGGTGCAGGTTACCATAACATTTGACGAGGATAAATTTGTTGGAACAGGTCTGTATCTGTTTGCATCTGTATTGGAAAGGTTTTTAGGACAATATGTTTCCATTAATTCCTTTTCCCAATTGATTGCAAAAACCATACAGAAAAAAGAGGTGTTAAAAAAATGGCCTCCAAGAAACGGCAATCGAATACTCCTGTAGAAGAGCGTCTTTTTAAGGAATTTTACGGTTTTTCATTTTTTAAGGCCGTAGATTTGCTGGAATCTCTTTTCCCCGACAAAAAGCCATTAGGACAGACACTGACGCCGGATGAAGAAATAGTGCGATTTTCAGTGAAACCAGGTTTTTCATTTCCCCCCAGCGATATTTCAAACTTAACACATAGCGATAAGAAAAAACCGGTTAATATGGAAGTCGCATTTATGGGATTGATCGGTCCATCCGGTGTTTTGCCGGATTGGCTCAATGAACTGGCGATGGAGAGAAGCCGCCGGAAAGATTTCAGCCTTACCGCGTTTTATGATATTTTCCATCACCGTCTTATCTCTCTTTTTTACCTGGCCTGGAAAAAATACAGATTTCCTGTAAATTATCTTCCCGGAGCCAGAGATAGACTTTCCGGACATTTACTAAGTTTAACAGGTTTAGGGACAGCCGGGCTCACCAAAAAAATCGGATTATCAGAGGAGTCTCTGATATTTTACAGCGGTTTATTATCGAGGCCGGTTCCATCTGCGGTTGCTATCGAGGCAGCGGTGGAGTATTTTTCCGGCGCTAATGTCGAGGTCGAACAATTTATCGAACGGATGCTCCCTTTAGACCTGGAAGATCAGACTCAACTCGGCGTAACCAATGGACAAATAGGAATCGACGCTATTTGCGGAAGCTGGGCCCGGGAAAGCCAGACAAAATTTCGCATCAACCTGGGGCCAATGAGTTATGATGATTTTATTTGTTTTATGCCTACAGGCGACATGCTCTGTTCCATCTTTTCCTTAGTCAAATATATGGTGGGAATAGAGTATGAATTCGAGATTCGCCTGTTTCTGAAACAAGAGGAAGTTCCCGTGTGTGCATTAGGTATGGAAACTCCAGCCTGTCCGCAGCTCGGCTGGTCAACATGGATCAAAACTCCCGGTGTAATCCAAGAGGGGGATCCTTATGTAACCTTTCAAGAAGATAAGGAGCCAATATCATGCCAGCATCAAATCTAAAATCGTTGATAGGAAAATTGAATACTACCTGCCGAAGCGCTCTGGAATCGGCTGCCGGCCTTTGTCTGTCTCAAACCCATTATGAAGTGGACATAGAACACTTTCTCATCAAACTTTTTGAGATAGCAAACACTGATATGCAGAAGATACTCAGGCACTTTGAAATCAATGAGGCCCGTTTGGTATCTGATCTCACGCGTACCATGGAGGGATTTAAAACAGGCAACGCCAGGACTCCTGCTCTCTCTCCCCGTATACCCAGCATGATTCAGGAAGCATGGCTGGTTGCCTCTGTTGACTTTCAGGCTCCGAGTATTCGCTCAGGACACATTCTTCTTGCCCTTATGAGCAACGATGAAATGGTTAGAATGTTATCTGGAAGCTCGGAAAGCTTTAAAAAGATCTCTGTGGAGACTTTAAGAAAGCATTTAACTGATCTGACTTCCGGGTCGGTTGAAGAGACTGGCGCCGCGCAGCCGGCGCCGGCTGAAGATGCAGCAGGGCAGCGGATGCCGGCCGGAAAGGCACAGGCCCTGGCCCAGTATACGATCAACTTGACCGAAAGGGCCCGAAAGGGAGAGATAGACCCGGTTCTTGGGCGTGACTTTGAGATTAGACAGATGGTGGATATCCTGATACGACGCAGGCAAAACAATCCCATACTGACCGGAGAAGCCGGTGTGGGCAAGACCGCAGTGGTGGAAGGATTTGCTCTCAGGATTGTAGAAGGAGATGTCCCGCCGCCGCTAAAAAACGTGGCTATCCATACACTCGACCTGGGGCTGCTTCAGGCTGGGGCAGGGATAAAGGGAGAATTCGAAAACCGGCTCAAATCCGTGATTGAGGAGGTCAAAGCCTCCCCAATTCCCATTATTCTTTTCATCGATGAAGCCCATACCCTCATAGGCGCAGGAGGCGCTGCGGGCTCCGGGGATGCGGCCAACATGCTCAAACCCGCGCTGGCCCGGGGTGAATTGCGCACCATCGCGGCAACCACATGGTCTGAATACAAAAAGTACTTTGAAAAAGACGCTGCCCTGGCCCGGCGGTTTCAAGTGGTCAAAATCGAAGAACCGGAAGAGGAAAAGGCCCTGATGATGATGCGGGCAATCGCCCCGTTTCTTGAGCATCATCACAATGTCATGATAACAGATGATGCCTTGTTTGACGCAGTCCACCTGTCCCATCGTTATCTCACAGGCAGACAGCTCCCTGATAAGTCCGTGAGTGTTCTGGACACGGCTTGTGCCAGGGTGGCCATAGGACTGAATACAAGTCCTTCTGCTATTGAAGAAGCTACCCGGGATATTGGCCGGATCGACAGGGAGATGAAGATTCTTCAAAGGGAAGAACTGATAGGCCATGAGCACGTGGAGCGGATCCAGTCTCTTGCCACAGAAAAGGAAGCAGCCCAGACCCGTCTCGATGATTTGACTCAAAAGTGGCAAAAGGAAATGGAAATCGCTAATCGTGTCATTGAGGTCCGTAAGGAGATACAGGAAATCCACGAAAAGGATCCTTCTGACAAACAAGCATTATCAGAAAACCAGGATGTTCTGAAAGGACTGAAAAAGGAACTTGCTGAGGCGCAAGGAGGTTCACCACTGGTTCAGATTGTGGTGGATCCTGAGATTATATCTGAAGTAATCTCAGGATGGACCGGTATTCCCACGGGACGCATGCTGACCGATGAAATCGAAACCGTCCTTAACATGGCAGATTTATTAGCAGAAAGGATTATCGGACAGGATTATGCATTGGAGGCCGTGGCCCAAATGATCCAGACAGCCCACGCAGGCATTGAAGACCCATCAAAACCCACGGCAGTCTTTCTCTTTGTTGGACCGAGTGGAGTCGGCAAGACAGAAACAGCCCTGGTGCTTTCTGAGGTCCTGTACGGAGGCGAAGAAAACGTAATCACCATCAATATGTCGGAGTATCAGGAGGCGCACACGGTTTCAGGCCTGAAAGGATCTCCTCCTGGATATGTCGGCTACGGCGAGGGAGGGGTCTTGACCGAAGCTGTCAGGAGAAGGCCATACAGCGTGGTACTTCTGGATGAAGTAGAAAAGGCCCACCCTGATGTGATGGAACTTTTTTACCAGGTTTTTGACAAAGGCATGCTGGAAGACGGGGAAGGACGGCGAATAGATTTTAAAAACACCCTGATCATCCTCACATCCAATCTGGGCACGGATATGATCATGAAGGTCTGCGCTGATGAAGAGACCATGCCGGATGCACCGGCCCTGACGGAAATGTTGCGCCCAGAGTTATTGAAACGCTTCAAACCCGCATTCCTGGGTCGTTTGAAGGTCGTACCGTTCTTTCCAATTACAGACAAGAACATGCGCCTCATCGTCAAGCTCAAGCTTGATCGTATTGCAAAGCGAATGCTGGAAAACAGAAATGTTACCTTTAAATACGATGAGGAATTAATAGAGTCAATCGGAAGCCGGTGCACCGAAGTCGACAGCGGCGCCAGAAACGTGGATCATATCTTAACCAACACCTTGCTGCCGGAGATGTCAAAGGAACTGCTTTCCAGGATGGCGACCGGGGAGCAGATCAAGGAGGTTAAGGTGTCTTTGGGTGAAGCGGGATTTGTTTTTGAGGTGAATTGAGAACAGGCAATTGGTTGGGTTTCGTTTCCCAACCCAACCTACGAGCCTTGCCTTTGTCATTCAAAATCCTATATCCTCATTAATCAAAACGATCTTAATTCTTCCCCTGGGAAAAGATTTCTCGGTTATTGCCCAGGTATTACAGATACGATCAGGGCTTTTGCAGTCCTCGCAGCAGGAAGTCCTGGCACAAGGCGTCTTCTTGTCCAACCGCATGGTATTAACCGGAGCAGCATAATTTTTAATACGAAACATAGCTTCCTCTAAATCTGGAACAATTTTGTTACGGCCGACCAGGATGATAACGTGTTTTGGTCCGAAAGTAATACCTGCTACACGGTTCCCGTACATATCAAGGTTAACAAGGCTGCCTGTTTCGGTGACTGCATTAGTCCCGGTAATAAAGAGGTCAACGAGAAGTGCTTTTCTTCGAAGTTTATTTTTTTCTTCATCAGAAAGATTTTTATCATAAACGTCTATAACTTCCATTTCCAGATTATTCTTGATATCATGATAAAGTCCGGTTTTAGTGAATGTTAAGGATCCTCCCCATGAAACACTCTTTGCACCTGTTTTGGGAAGAATTTCTTTCTGCACAATTGCTTTTGCCTCAGAGGAGTTATTTGCAAGAAAAACCTCAAAGTTATTTTCTTCCAAAGATTTCTTAAGATTTTCAAGGCGTATCTTCCAATAATTTTCGATAGGCTTGTCCATGTGTTCCTTCCGTTTATAACAGGATTTTAAAATATATTGAAGGTTTCTTCCGCGGCAGTATAGAATTATTCATTAAAGCATCATGTAGATCCGCCTCTGAATCTTCATCAAGCCACCAGTACCAGTAAGCACTGCTCTCATTGCCGTATTTGGAAAGCACGGTATCAGGAATCCCAAACTTGTTCCAGTACAAAAGTCTGGTATAATCTATATTCCACAGCAGCACATATGGAAAAGTATTATATATTATTTTATCAATCTCACGGTATATTTCATTACGTTTTTTTATATCAAAAATTCTTTTTTGCTTTTCAATCAGCCCGTCAACCCTGACGTTTTTAAAACCTGTAATATTATTTCCGCCTTTTCTATCAGCCTCCTTTGAAGACCACATGCTCTCAGGATCTTTAAAAATACCGGAACTCCAGGCAGCCCATGTCATCTGGAAATTATACTCATCCATATCTCTTGCCCAGGCAGCCCAGTCTTTTTTGTCAATAACAAGCTCCATTCCTGCATTCTTGAGATCTTCAGAGTAAATTGCCAAAAATTTTTCTGAAGAAGAATTTCTTGTTAAAAACTTAAAAGAAAATCTTTGTCCGTTTTTTTCAAGTAAACCATTAACCGGATTTACAACCCAGCCTGCCTGCCTGAGAAGATTTAGAGCTTCTTTTCTGTTCACCTCAACAAGCTCGTTAGTACACGGATTTTCTTTTGTATAAAGATCTTCAAAATAGGATTTGTGGAGAAAATACTGATCGTACATCAAAAGACTGTTCATTTTTCTCCTGTCAAGAAGAAGCGCCATGGCCTTGCGTACTCTTAAATCATCAAAAGGCGGCTTCCTCATATTCATTGCAAATCCCTGGAATCCAACAGGGCTATGATTATAAATTTTCTGCTTTACTATCCGGTTTTTTAAAAAATTATCTCCTTTTGTCTCATTTATCCATATCCTGGAAGTATATACAGGATAAATATCAATCATGCCTTTTTTAAACGCCTCAAATGCATTTTCTCTCTCAGTAAAAAACTTGAATCTAATAGTCTGAAAGTTGCCGACCCCACGAGACCTTTTGAATTTTCTGCGCCACCAGTTCTCACGTCTCTCTAAAGTTATAAAAACTCCTTCATTGATCTCTTCGAGTCTATATGGCCCTGAAACCACGGGGAATTCAAAATTAATCTTGTTAAAATCCTTCCCTTCAAACGCGTGTTTACACAAAATATGAAAACCGCCGACAGCGCCAAGGTTTTTCCAGTGAACATCTTTAGCTGTAAAACGTATGGTATATTTGTCTATTACAACTGGTGATTCAAAACGTTCCATATCTACTTTATGCGGTCCCGTAAGGTTGCTGGGGTCCATTATCGCATCATAGGTCCATTGGACATCATAAGCCGTTATAGAAAGGCCATCACTCCACCTTGCCTTTTTATCAATATAAAAGGTAAAAGTTTTTTTATCATCCGCTATCACCCATTTCTCCGCTATCCCCGGTTCATATTCCAACGTAACAGGATTAATGGATAATAATGTCTCATATAAAGCTCCAAAGATTTCTGCAGACAAAACATTGTTGTCGATGTAATAATTCAGGCTTTTCGGATACTGGCCTGCAAAAGTGGAAATCTCTCCTCCAGCCACAGCATTCAGGCTTGCTATAGGATCCGGTCTGTCAGTCCATCCCTTTTTTGGAAACATCTCCTCTGCAAAGGCAGATGTAGCCGTAGCTGCCAAAAGTAGAATAACAAGTATTATTTTTTTCATCTTTGTTACCACCTTCTCATACCCGATCCCCGATCCCTGAACCATCAAACACCTTTTAAAACATCTATCATAGTAAAAACCGTTCCTTTCACGCCATCTTTGACCTTCTTGTCCAGATATGCAATAGCATCAAGTGTTCCTTTTGCATAAACATCCCTGCCGTTGACATTGTGCGAAAAAACAAAGCGCACCGTATTGTCACTTGAAACAAGTGTATAAGTATGCCATCCGTGCCCTCCAAGATATTCTTCCGGAATACCCCATATATTTTTTTGTACTTCGGGATCACGTTCTTTTTTAATATCATCTTTGGAAAAAGGTGTTCCCAGCTCATTAAAATATCCGATCATGGCCTTGGCTGTTCCACTGGTATCTGCTTTTCCTTTCTGATGACTTTCCTTGATTTCAAGGGAATACCCTTTAAAAAGATCCGGAAATGTTTTTGCAGCATATTCCATCATTGCCTGAAATCCGACGATCTGCTTTGCCATATTTTGCGCTATTACTGCCGGAATAGATGATGAACAAACACTATCTTCAAGGAGTTTCCTGTCGCCCCCTGTTGTACCCATCACAAAGGGAAGATTGTGCTTGCAGTAAAACCCGGCGTTGCTGTTTACAGATGAAGGATGAGTATAGTCCACACTGATAAAACAACTTTCTTTTTCTTTTATCTCGGCAATTGCTTTTTCAGATTCTTGCGCATGAATAAGACTGATAACCGTAGAATCTAAAGTATATTCCGCTTCTGTAATTTCTGGTCCGGTAAGTGCATATGGTATAAGTTCAAACATGCTATCGTTCATGACATGTTTTGCCACATTCACTGCCATATTGCCGGGAATTCCGTTTACCATTACTTTTATTCGCTCCATTTAACACCTCCAATAATTGTAACTGTTTACGGTTCACGGTTCACGGTTCACGGTTTTTTTAATGAACTATGCAACGACCGAAGCATTTTCAACCGTGAACTGTAAGCTGTTAACCGTGAACGGCTGCCATAATTTCTTCTACAACTGCTTTTATGCCCGGAAATTCCGCATCTTCAAAAGCTGAAAGATTATATTTCAAAGTTTTTACTGCTGCCGGGATATATTGTTCAAAATAAGATTTACCACTCATGCGTATCAAATTACCAAATGCGCCAAGTATCTGCAGATTTCTTGTCAGAGAACAATACCTGAAGCAATAGCGGAACCGCTCCTCATTAATCTGAAGAAATTTTGCAAACCCCTTAATGCAGTAATCAACCAGTTGAGCCCGCAGTTGATAAGGCAAATCCACATATGGATCAATAAGCAGGGATGCAAGATCATACTGAACAGGGCCAATGCGTCCGCCCTGAAAATCTATAATATAAAACTTATTATCTTTAAACATAATATTTCTGGATTGCAGGTCTCTATGCATAAATCCATTAACTGGGAATTTAAGTGTTTTCTCAGCAAGTAATTCAAATTCATCTTTAAAATCTTCAAAGGAATAATCCATGCCAAGATAACCTCTTAAAAATGCATCAACAAAGTATCGGCATTCCTTTTCAAGTATAAGCTCTTTGCTGTAATCTGGAGTTTGATATGTCCAGGATATATCAAAACCTTCTGCCCCTGAAGTTGACATCTTTATAAGAACATCAATAACTGTTTTATAATGTAAAGCAACTTTCTCCGGGTCATTAGTATTTAAGACCAGTTTCTGAAGTTTTACATCGCCCAGATCTTCCAGAAATACCAGACCTGAAAAATTATCGTAAAGATGTATTTTAGGTACAGGTATTCCCCTGTCATAAAGATGGCGGCCAATCGCTATAAATGAGTCTGCCTCGGATGTTGCGCTTTGGGCACTGATGCCGTGATCAACCATAATAAGTTTTTGTAATGGGACTTCATATACCTTGCCGGGCAAATACTCCTCTGCTATTACCCTGTACCATCGCCGGCCTGATCCATCCCCCTTGATTCTATCGCGCACTGTGTTTTTAAAAGTAAAATCAGGCCACGCCTGTTTGAATGCCTCGGGTGCTAATTTATCTATAACAACTTCTCTGTAACTCTCAGGTGTTCCGATATCTTTCCAGTAATGTTTTTGTGCAATAAAAGCTTTCAGCCGCTGGCCTGAAAATATTAATTCTCTATATGCATCAATTATGCTGGAAAATAAACCATCCGGAATAAAATCCAAGATTTTCGGATCAAGAACCTGTATCCCTGTAAAAGCAAGCTTTCTCTCATAACCGATGTTTACATTGCTTTTCGCATTATAAAAGCCTCTAATGAAGTCTTCCTTGCTGATTAATACATTGTTGAATTCTTTGTAATCATGGAAAACAAGGGTGGCGGTATATTTATGATTAAGATGAAAATCATAAACAGCCCGAAGGTCTATATCTGTAAGAATGTCGCTGTTTATAACCATAAATGGCTGATCATCCCAGAAATCCGCAACATTCTTTATAGCTCCTCCCGTACCAAGGATTAAAGGTTCATAACGGGTAAAAACCGGGATGGAATATTTCCGGCCGGACAGGAAAGAATCTATCTTTTTATACAAGTGATGGGTATTAATAATTATGGCTTCGCAACCCGCATTCTGCAGGCTGCGAATAATGATATCCAGAAGAGGACGTCCTGCAACAGGGAATAAAGGTTTTGGTGTGTTTGCAGTAAAAGGGCGAAGCCGGCTACCAAGACCCGCGGCAAGTATCATTGCTTTCAT
>JAUWFS010000026.1:0-23999 GCA_030606805.1 Deltaproteobacteria bacterium | reverse complement strand
GTATTAGTTATACGTCGACGACTGATAACACAGTGAAATTATTTATCTGAAAGTCTATAGTAACCCTCAAAGAATTTAGGCTGGAGTATATCATGGAAATAAAGGTTATTCGAAAGGTTCTTGATGTTAATAATACAATGGCCGAACAGAACAGAAAAATGTTTACGGAAAAAGAGGTTTTTGTTCTTAATGTGATGAGCTCGCCTGGATCAGGTAAAACAACCACCCTTGAAAAGACCCTGTCCTATATAATACCTGAGATTAAAAGCGCTGTCATAGTGGGAGATATTTGCACCAGCAATGATGCTAACCGGCTTGCCACAACAGGTGTATCTGTTGTGCAAATAAATACGGACGAGTTTGGCGGTGACTGTCACCTTGCCGCCCATGTCGTAGAAAAAGCCGCATGTAATCTTGACCTTGATGCTATTGATCTGTTAATCGTGGAAAATGTTGGGAATCTGGTATGTCCTGCTGAATTTGACATCGGCGAGGATGCAAAAATCGTTGTCCTTAGTGTAACAGAAGGAGAAGATAAGCCTGTAAAGTATCCCCTTATGTTCCGAGTCTGCGATGCAGCTATATTAAATAAAATAGATCTACTTCCTTATCTGGATTATAATAGAGAAGAGGTTTTAAATAACATCAGGCAAGTACATCCTGAAATGCCTGTTTTTGAATTATCAGCAAAAACAGGAGATGGCTTTACCCCATGGATAGAGTGGCTGAAAAGCAGGGTAAAGCGGAAAATAGCAGGTTAAAAAAGGAGGGGTGGCTTATGTGCCTTGCAATACCTTCTAAAATAATAAAAATTGAAAACAATATTGGAACAATTGATGTCGCCGGCATTAACAAAGAAATAAGCTTACTCCTTCTTGAAGATGCAAAGATTGGAGATTACGTAATAGTACATGCAGGCTTTGCCATACATAAAATAGACGAATCAGCAGCAATGGAATCCTTGAAATATTTACGAGAGTTAGCTTCTATATAGATATGAAAGAAAATTATATTTCAAAGAAGCTGAAAATTAATGGTATTGTTCAGGGAGTAGGCTTCAGGCCTTTTGTTTATAATCTTGCAAACAAATTCCGGCTAAAAGGAGAAGTCGCCAACACTTCTTCCGGCGTATCCATTCATATAGAAGGCGCAAAGGAAAATATTGAATCCTTTTGCAGCAATCTTTTAAAAAACCACCCACCACTTGCACATCTTTCAGAAATTTCATTCAATGAAAAACCTGTCGAATATTTTAAAAACTTTTCAATCGTAAACAGCAGAAGCAAAAACTTAAGATCCACTCTTATCTCTCCGGATGTATCTGTTTGTGATGACTGCCTGAGCGAACTTTTCGACCCTGATGATCGCCGCTATCAATATCCGTTTATAAACTGCACAAACTGTGGGCCCAGACATACCATTATTAACGATATTCCTTATGACCGGCCAAACACATCAATGAAAGGCTTTAAAATGTGCGCTAAATGCAAGGCCGAATACGATGATCCATCAAGCAGAAGGTTTCACGCCCAGCCAAATGCCTGTGCAGATTGCGGCCCTCATGTTTCTCTGAAAAACAATACAGGCAAAAATATTCAGTCAAATAATCCCATTGAAAAAACCGCAAGTCTTCTAAGAAAGGGATATATTATAGCAATAAAGGGCATTGGCGGGTTTCACCTTGCAGCGGATGCTACAAACAATGACGCTGTTGTTCGCCTGAGAAAAAGAAAACACCGCGAGGAAAAGCCCTTTGCAGTTATGTCCTATGGACTCAAGCAGATTCGAGAATATGCATTTATTGAATCTGAAGAAGAAAAACTGCTTAATTCCATACAGAAGCCTGTAGTTCTTCTTAGAAAAAAAGAGGCAAATCTCCTGTCAAGAGAAGTCTCTCCCAATAATCGATACTTTGGAGTTATGCTTGCTTATACACCTCTTCACTATCTTATTTTAGACTTTGGATTTACTGCATTGATCATGACCAGCGGAAATATCAGCGAAGAACCAATGGCTATTGACAATGAAGATGCATTTAACCGGTTAGGAAATATTGCAGATTATTTTCTAATCCACAACCGGGACATCTATTTAAGAAGTGATGATTCAATTATTAGAAGAACCGCCGGCAAAACCAGATTTATCAGACGTTCCAGAGGATATGTTCCTGTTCCGGTTTTTTTAAAAAGCTCTGTCCCTCAAATCCTTGCCTGTGGTGCGGAATTGAAAAATACTGTCTGCCTGACCAAGGAAAAAACAGCTTTTATAAGTCAGCATATCGGAGATTTAGAAAATCTTGCCACAGACAGTTTTTTCCGGCTGATCATAGATCATTCCAAAAGAATCCTTGATATAAATCCTGAAATCATTGCCTGCGATCTTCATCCGGATTATCTAAGTACACGGTATGCAGAGGAACAGCACGGCGTCAAATTAATTCAAGTTCAGCATCACCACGCACATATTGCATCATGTATGGCAGAGAACAAGCTGGATAGTACAGTGATAGGACTTTCATTTGACGGCAATGGTTATGGAACAGATGGCTGCATATGGGGAGGTGAAATACTTATTGTTGAACCTGCGCGTTTCAGAAGGGCAGCAAGTCTTTCATATGTATCAATGCCTGGAAGCGCTGCTGCGATAAAGGAGCCATGGCGGATGGCTGTAAGTTATCTTTACCATGCCTTTGGAGAAGAATTCTGGAATCTTGATCTCCCCCTGCTGAAAGAAATAGAAGAAAAAAACATTAAAATCATAGTTGAAATGATCTCAAAAAAAATTAATTCTCCATTAACATCAAGCCTCGGAAGACTCTTTGATGGAATAGCAGCAATAATCGGAATTAGAAACAATGTGTCTTTTGAAGGACAGGCAGCAATGGAATTGGAAATGCTTGCAGACAGCAATTCGGATGATATATATAATTATGAATGGCTGCCTGACGATACATACAAAGTTCTTACCCAGCCAATAGTCTGCGGCGTTGTAAAAGATATGAAAGCAGGCATACACTCATCCAGAATAAGCAGTAAATTCCATATGACGCTTGTTAAACTTTTTTCAGAACTGTGTGAGGTTATTAGAAAGGAGAACGGGCTTAACCGTATAGTATTAAGCGGGGGCGTTTTTCAGAATTCCATACTTTTAAGAGTATTAATCAAAGCCCTTGAGGAAAAACGCTTTGAAGTCTATACGCATTCCAAAGTTCCAACCAATGATGGAGGTATTTCGTTGGGACAGGCTGTTGTAGCCGCAGCAATAGCGAAAAGGTAACAATAAAGATGTCCATAAAACATTTAGAAGAATATAGAGACCCGGATATTTCCAGGGCAATAATAGACAATATAAAAAAAATCAGCCGTAAAAAAAATCGTTTGATGGAAGTTTGCGGCACGCATACCATGTCTATATTCAGAAGTGGCATTCGTACGCTTCTGCCGGATACAATTTCACTTTTATCCGGCCCTGGCTGCCCGGTTTGTGTTACAGACCAGAAGGAAATCGATGCTTTTATTGAGCTTGCAAAAATAGATGATGTTATTATAGCAACCTTTGGAGATCTTTTAAAAGTTCCCGGGACAAAAAGTTCTCTTCAGAAGGAGCGGGCTGAAGGCAGAGATATTCGAATAGTATATTCCACATTTGACGCACTTGAGATTGCAGGGAATAATCCCGGCAGAAAAGTAATATTTCTCGGAATAGGCTTTGAAACAACCGCGCCTACAATAGCTGCATCCATACTTTCCGCAAAAAATATGAGTCTAAAAAACTATTTTGTGTTTTCAGCTCACAAACTGGTTCCTCCAGCCCTTGATGCACTGATGAAGAACAAAGATGTAAGAATAAATGGTTTTATACTTCCAGGCCATGTTTCTGTAATGATCGGCACAAAAGCTTACCTTACATTCTTTGAGAAACATAAAATTCCCTGTGCAATTACAGGATTTGAGCCTGCTGATATACTTCAGGCAATATTATCGCTTGTCAGACAAATTGAAGATGGCAATCCAGGACTTGAAAATTTATATCAGAGAGCAGTTACATTTGATGGAAACGAAAAGGCAATAAATATTATGCAGGATATTTTTGAAACAGTTGATACTGCATGGCGGGGAATAGGAATTATCCCTGAAAGTGGTTTGAAGATCAAAGAAGAATTTTCATCTTTTGATGCGGAAAAGATGTTTGAATTTGATGTTCCCGATGCGGTAATTTTAAGCGGGTGTTCATGTGGCGAAATACTTCAGGGCATCAAAACTCCTCCTGAATGCGCCCTGTATAAAAAAATCTGTACGCCTATTAATCCGGTCGGCCCGTGCATGGTTTCAAGTGAAGGGACCTGCGCCGCTTATTATCGATATAATGGTTCATAAGCACGGTTTCCCCTTTGGATTCCATTTTCGGAATACGCAATAATGCGCAACTAATAAGTAAAAAATCTTGATGCATCGAGAAAACGGCCGGTGCATGCAGTACATTTTGACAAAGGCGAATTTTTAAAGGGGTTAAACTCATGAGTACAAACTTTGCTCAGTTGGCAAGGAATCTACAGTTTCACCTTCTTTGAGTGATGCATCATATCTTGTATTTTCTTTCTCTTTTCCGTACCCATTCAGGAAGCCCGCCGTTCTGACTTGCTTTAAAAATTTGTTTACTAACGGAACATTTTATGTTTATAGATAGATTGTATTATGCGAAGAGTGGAGTCTATTTCGCGCACAATTTCCGGCCGGGGCCGATAAGAGGTTTTTTTTGACACCTTACGGTCTGGGTAATGATTACTTAACCTGTGTAATTTTTCTACAATTTCAGCGCCGCACATCCGGCGAGGAGTTCCGCCTCATATGTTAAAAAAGAGGCGCGAAACCATGGCGAGTCGCCCCGGTTTATGAGTTTATGAGGAGCTATCATGAAGGCAGCTACCATCTTCCATCTGGCCCTCGGACTGTTGATTATTTCATTTTTTTCTCTGCCGCCGCAGTCTTTAGCCCAGGACAACGACTATCTGGAGCCATCCGAAAAATACAGCCGGGAGGAGCTCGCCCAGATGCTTGCACCCATCGCCCTCTATCCCGATACGTTCCTCTCCCAGGTTCTGATGGCGTCGACATATCCCATTGAAGTGATCGAGGCCGACCGTTGGGTCAAGAGAAATCCAGAGCTAAAGGGCGAGGCCCTTGATGCGGCGCTTTTGGACAAGGCCTGGGACCCCAGCGTCAAGGCGATGTGTCACTTCCGGTCAATCCTGGCCCTAATGAGCGAGCGGATCACCGAGACCACCAACATAGGCAACGCTTTTCTCGCCCAGGAGGCCGAGGTCATGGACATGGTCCAGGAACTCCGGGCCAAGGCCTATGCCCAGGGCAACCTCACTACCACCTCCGAGCAGAAGGTCATTGTCAAAAAGGAGACGATCATCATCGAACCGGCAGACCTCCGGGTCGTCTACGTGCCGTACTATGATCCCTTCTACATTTATGGTCCATGGTGGTATCCCGCCTACCCGTCTTATTACTGGGTGCCCCCCGGTGTGAGCGTCAGCATTGGCATCTCATACTGGCCCGGCTTTTACTTCGGTTTCGCCTTCGGCACCTGGAGCTATTTCGATTGGTACCACCACCATATCTTCATCGATGTCCACAAGCGGCCAAGATATGTCAGGCACGACCGGTGGATCTCAAAGCCGGGCCGCTGGTATCACGCCCCCAGGCACCGGCGAGGTGTCGCCTACCGCAATAAGTCCACCGCCAGAAAATATGGACAGTACCCCCACCGCTCCAAGGATTTCCGGCGCGACACCCGTGGTTTTCCTGAACTGAGAGATCGGGACCGGGATGGGGACCGACGCATCGACGACCGGACCAGGATTGATTGGGATAAGGGCGGGGATGATCGCTCAAGAATCGACCGTGACCGGCAGGAACGGGAACGCGTCGACCGTGACAAACAGCGGCGTGAACGAGCAGAGCAAGAAAGGAAAAAGCGTGAACGGGCCGATGTCGACAAACAGATACGCGAACGGGTTATGCGTAACCTGCAGATGCGGCAACCAGCCGACCAGGAAAGGCGCGCGCTGCAACGGGTTAAGCGCAAACAGCAACAAAGGAGCCGCGACAATGTCTTTAACTGGGTCGAAGATGGCAGGAGGGAACGCCAAACAAGCAAGCGCGGCCGGGTCAGCCGGCAAGGTCAGGGCGACGGCTCCCGCAGCACGGGCCGTTCGGGCGGTGACGATAGGGGCAACCACGACGACCGGGGCCGCAACAGGCGGTGATCCGGAGAACCCAGCTATGATTCCATTCATATAGAGAGGGACGCAGATGATGGTACGGAAAGCATATAAATACAGGATGTTGTGGTTGTTTCCCCGCGCGCTGGCAATACTCATCGCGATGGTCGCGCTGACCGTCTCCCCCGCTATGGCCGGGGGGCCAGCGGGTCAGAAGAGTTTCGTCTCCCCGCAGCAGGCGGTGGCCGCGATGGTCGCTGCGGTGCAGGACAACAACGATGTGCAGCTACTCGCCATCTTAGGCCCCGGCTCGGAGGAACTCATCTCCTCGGGCGACAGGGTCGCGGACCAGAAGGGCAGAACGCGCTTTCTCACGGCCTATGAGGAGAAGAAGAGCCTCGAGCAGGAGGACGAAGGCCGCGCGGTGCTTCTCGTCGGCGGCAAGGATTATCCTTTTCCGATCCCCATCGTTCGGCAGGGGGATGCCTGGCTCTTCGACACCCAGGCGGGCATGGAGGAAATCCTCAACCGGCGGATCGGCAGAAACGAGCTGCATACCATCGAGGTAATTCACGCCTATACTGACGCCCAGCGTGAGTATGCCTGTATAAAACGCAACCGCTGCCGCCCGGAGTTCGCCCAGAAGTTTGCCAGCAACGAGGGCAAGAAGGACGGACTCTATTGGGAAGCAGTGGAGGGCGAGGAGGAAAGTCCGTTAGGCCCCTTGATCGCAAGAGCCACCAAGGAGGGTTATGCGGGCGGGCTGGATGAGTACCCCCCCGAACCCTTTCACGGCTATTATTTCAAAATCCTCAAGGCGCAAGGCGAGCACGCCAAGGGCGGTGCCTATGACTATGTTGTCGATGGAAAAATGGTCCTCGGTTTTGCTCTGGTCGCCTACCCCGCCAAGTACGGAGCCTCGGGCGTTATGACCTTTATCCTTAACCAGGAAGGCGTGATCTATGAAAAGGGCCTGGGTGAGGACACGGCCTCGTCTGCGGCAGCAATGACCATCTTCGATCCCGACGATACCTGGAAAATATACAAAAAGGACGCAGACCAATAACGCAACGGTGTTAGCGTCCGCCAGTGATGCATCCACCCATTCTTTATGGGATTGCCGGAACGAATCATAGTCATCATGGCCAGTTAACGCCGCTAACTTTTCATAAGCAATGATCACGCATTTCCGGCGAGGCGATTGGATCTCGTTGTTCCCCCGTTTCAATGGCTGTAGAGTGATCGCGATCTTCCCAATACGCCCCTTTTCGACTTTTTCTTTTCCTTTCGTTGTACTCCTGTCCTGTTCGACCAGCTACCATCTGTATTAATTGCTTTTCAAAAAGCCAACTTTTTTAGGTTTCCTGATCAGATCTTGACTTTTTGCGCGCAAAAGCATCTACTACTCGAGGTAACAGGGTCCGTCTCCAGCCTCAATTTTTCGGTCTCGCCCCTGAGAACCCTTATCCAGCCTGTCGGTTGACCGAAGCCTGGAAGCCTGACCCCCAAGAGAGATTGACAAAATTTGAGGTATCCATTACAAATCTATGAAAAAATCTTCTTGTTGGCGAGTGTAACTGCTGGCAAGATATCAAAGGTTTTGAAAGGTCCTAATTTCGTTTGGAATTCTTAATATATTTGTAGTGCGACGAGAAGTTACGTATTTCGCTGGATATCATTACAAAAGTAATGATATCCAGTTCCATATAATTACTTGTATGCCTCACATAGGAGGTGTCATGGGAATAATTGATACAGTAAAAGATGTCGCTGTTCTGGTTCAGAAAACCGATAACATCGATTTGGTAAAGCATGTCCTCGCGCTTCAGGCCCAAGCTCAGGAAATGTTGAACGAAAACCGCGCATTAAATGTCCGTATTCAAGAAATTGAAAAGCTCCTGATGTTCGCAAAAACTCTTAAGTTCCAAGCACCCTTCTATCTCGCAGAGAACGACAACATCCCACTATGCCCCCGGTGTTGGGAAGTAAATAAGAGAGCAGTACACGTGGTATGCATTTACAAAGGTACGAACGATGACCGCTGGGATTGTCCAGAGTGCAAATACATGTACCTTGTCGATCATTAACGCCTATGCATAACCTCGCGCATGAGAGGGTCTGAAAAAGCCGTGCCAATTTAGAAAATCCAATTTATTATGGTATGTTGCGGTTTCTTAGAAAGTTTTTGCTTTTTCGTTTCCCGGCCCCTCAGCTTGGTTATGTGCAAGAAACGAAAATCATTAAATACTATTTATGCCTTTCAATAGCAATTAAACAGAACGTTATTTATTGTGATAAAAAGCTTTAATAACAAAACTGATAAAGTGGGTGATGACTTAAAAAAAAGCATCGATACAGGCAGTAAAATTGACATTGCAGCAGGTATATTTTCTATCTACGGCTATACAGTTCTGAAAAAAGAACTCGATAAAATTAGTCGGCTAAGATTTATTTTCACAGACCCTACCTTTATAGAAATTGATAAAAATAAAAGAGAGCAAAGACAATTTCAAATTAATTCCAATCATCGAAAAAAGGCAATCAGTGGTTCTGATTTTGAAATACACTTAAAAAATGAACTAAAAGGTAAAGCCATTGCGCAAGAATGTAAAAAATGGATCGAACGTAAAGTCTCATTCAAAACTAATGCCGGCAATCAATATATTCAACCTCATCTGAATTTAGGGAAAAATGAAAACAGTTTTGTTTACACAGGTATCAATGAATTCAGCAGCGCCGGATTTGGATATCAAAAAGACAATACCATCTTAAATCAAATTATTAAGACAGATGATCCAGACACAACACAGCAATACTTGCAAAGATTTGAAGAGATATGGCAGGACGAGAAAGTATTAAAAGATGTTACTGCTGAGGTTTTGGATTATATTGCCGATTTATATAAAGAAAATTCACCAGAATTTATTTATTACCTTACACTCCACAATATCTTTAATGAATTTTTAGAAGACATATCCGAAGATGAGCTTGCCAATGAAAAAACAGGTTTTAAAGAATCCATCACCTGGAATAAACTGTATGATTTTCAGCGCGATGCAGCCCTTGGAATCATTAATAAATTAGAACGGCATAATGGGTGTATCCTTGCAGATAGCGTAGGTCTTGGTAAAACATTCTCTGCCCTGGGTGTTATCAAATATTATCAGGAAAGAAACAGAACGGTTCTTGTGTTATGCCCTAAAAAACTGGGTGATAACTGGCAAACCTTTTTAAATAATTATGACGATAACCCACTGCTGAAAGATCGCTTGAACTATGATGTTCTATACCACACAGATCTATCCAGAGATAAAGGCATATCAAACGGGATTGACCTGTCTCGAATAAATTGGGGAAATTATGATCTGGTTGTTATCGATGAATCACATAATTTTAGAAATAATGATCCTCGCAAAGATAAAATCACACGGTATCAAAAACTCCTCACTCAGGTAATGCAGGCCGGTGTTAAAACAAAAATTTTAATGCTGTCTGCAACGCCCGTCAATAATAAATTTACCGACCTCAAGAATCAGATAGCTTTGGCCTATGAAGGTCAAACAGGGCTAATCGATGATAAAATGGAGGTAAGCCATTCCATCGATAATATATTAAAAAATTCACAAAAAATATTTAACAATTGGGCGAAACTGGATGTGGAAGAAAGAACAAGCAGGCAATTATTAAATCAGCTTAGTACAAATTTTGATTTCTTTAAATTGCTGGACAGCGTGACAATTGCCAGAAGCAGAAAACATATCGAAAAATATTATGATATGGAAAAAATCGGCAGATTTCCAACGCGGTTAAAACCCATTACACACAGAGCAAATATTACAGAGTTAGATGGTTTTATAAAAATTTCTGATTTATACAGGGAACTCTCTAAATTAAACATGTCAATCTACTCCCCTTTTGATTACCTCCTGGAGAGTAAAAAAGAATTTTATAGCGATCTGTATGATACCAGCATTAATAAAGGCGGGAGTTTTAAACAATCCCATCGTGAAAAGAGTTTGCAAACTCTCATGAGAGTTAATTTGCTGAAAAGGCTGGAAAGCTCGGTCGATTCTTTCATAATTACGCTGGGTAAATTGATTAGAGCGATACAAATTAGTTTAGACAAGCTTGAAGAGTTTGAACGCAGTGGTAAAACACTCTATGCGGATGAGACCCAGATTGGTGATGTCGATTTTGATACCGAAAGTGATGACTGGCTTGATGATGAGTTCAGCATTGGGGACAAAATAAAAATTAATTTAGCCGATATGAATACTGCCGGCTGGAAAATGGATTTGCAGGCAGATTTTGAGATTGCAAAAGACCTTTTGACTGAAATGCAAAAAGTAACCCCGAAGCATGATAAAAAACTGCAAGACCTCAAATCGTTTATTGAACATAAAATCCATAACCCCATCAATGGCAACAATAAAAAAGTGCTCATTTTTAGTGCTTTTGCTGATACCGTCAATTACCTTTATCAAAATTTAGCCCTGCACAATAAAGAAGAACATAACCTGGAGACGGCAAAAATAACCGGCTCAAACCAAAACAGAACAACGCTTAATATTGATAATGCCTTTAATAATATTTTGATCAATTTTTCTCCACGATCTAAAGAAAGAAAAAATAAAAATGCGCCTGAAATAGATATTCTGATTGCCACTGATTGTATCTCCGAGGGGCAAAACCTTCAGGATTGCGATACCTTAATCAACTATGACATCCACTGGAACCCGGTTCGTATTATTCAACGATTTGGCAGGATAGATAGAATCGGATCGCACAATAAAGAAGTTCAGCTCATCAATTTCTGGCCGCAACTTTCGCTGGATGATTACATCAATCTGAAAAACAGGGTTGAAAGCAAAATGTTTATGGTCGATATGACCGCAACCGGGGAAGATAATGTACTTACCAACAAATCATCTGACTTACTGTTTAGAAAAAAACAATTAGAGAAATTACAGGAAGAAGTTGTTGATATTGAAGAGATGGGATCGGGGGTATCAATCACCGATTTAGGACTGAATGACTTTCGCATGGATTTGGTCAATTATATCAATGCAAATGGCAACCAGGAAAGTGTACCCAATGGCCTCCATTCTGTTTGTGAAAAAGACATTGAAAAGGGCATCCATGAAGGGGTTGTTTTTGTTCTAAAAAACATCAACAGTGAGGTTAATATTGATAACACGAATCAGCTGCACCCTTTTTACCTGATTTATATACAGGAAAATGGTGAGGTGCTCTCCAATCATCTCAACGTAAAAAACACCTTGGATATATTACGGGTTATCTCAAAAGGAAAAGATCAGCCGATAAGAGAGGTTTACGAACGTTTTAATCAAGAAACAGAAGACGGAAATAAAATGGAGCGCTACTCTGCATTATTAGGAAGCGGAGTAGAATCCATCTTAAACGTTAAAGATGAAAGTGATGTTGACAGTCTGTTCTCGACCGGAGGAACAACCGCTTTGGTGAATAACATTAAAGGCCTGGATGATTTTGAATTGCTTGCCTTTGTGGTGATCAAATAAAAAAAATTAGCCACGAAAAACACGAAATGGCACGAAAAAAAGAATTTTATTTCGTTTGTTTTCGTGACTTTTGTGGCTAAAAAAGAGGTTTTATGAATTTGCCGCATAATGCACTTGTTAATAAATTTATCGCCAAAACCAGGTTTTATGAAAGAGCCTCGTTAAGCTCAAAATTACGAAATGAGTTCATTAATAAAATTCAAAAAATAACCTGGAAATATAAACTTGCCGAAGACACAATTGGGATAAGCAAGACCGATAGCGTTACAGAAATTCAAGTTTTTGAGATAGAGCTGAAAGAGCAAGTCATACCTGAAAATGTTCTCAAAGTTATTGACAAAGCGATTCCCTATCAGATTTTATATCAGTTTGTTTATAAAGATAACACAGCTTACGGCATTACCTTAAAAGGCCCGATCTTAAGAACCATGCCCGAAAAAGAAAGCGCCGGCACCCGGAATTACTATTTTTCACAGTGGAATGAGGATTTGAATTTTGACTTTACGGATATTGATTTAGAAAAAGTCTATCAAAAAGTGATTAAAGCATTTATCAATAACGAAGCTAAAAACCGGAGCGATTTTGCCGCGATCATTGACGCCGATGACAAGATAAAGCACTTGGGAAAAGAGATAAAAACGCTGGGAAAAAAGATTAAAAAAGAAAAGCAATTTAACAGAAAAGTTGAGTTAAACAAATCTTTATTGGAAAGACAGAAGCAACTACAGTCTATAAAGGAAAATTGCGCATGATCGAAAAACTAAAAATGCAGACTCCCAATTTAACGGATAAAAATATTGAGCAGATCACAAAGCTCTTTCCCAATGTAATGACTGAAACAAGAGATGAAAATGGAAATATAAAAAAAGTCATTGATTTTGATCTGTTAAAACAGAGCTTGTCTGATGTGCTGATAGATGATGAAAACGAACGCTACCGTCTGGACTGGCCGGGTAAAAAAGCATCGCTGTTAAAGGCAAATACGCCTATCAGTAAAACCCTGCGACCTTGCAGAGAAGAGAGCGTTAATTTTGATACCACTGAAAATCTCTATATCGAAGGGGATAATTTTGAAGTGCTGAAGATTTTGCAGGAGTCTTATCTGGAAAAAATCAAGATGATCTATATTGATCCTCCGTATAATACGGGTAGTGATTTTATCTACAGAGACAACTTTAAAGTCAGCAAAGATGAGTATGAGGAAGAGATAGGGGCTGTTAGTGATGATGGCGATAAACTTTTTAAAAATACGGACTCCAACGGCAGGTTTCATTCTGACTGGTTATCAATGATGCATGAGCGACTACTTGTTGCAAGGAGTTTTCTCAGAAATGATGGAATTATCTTTATATCAATTGATGAAAAAGAAATATCAAATTTGAGGAAACTTTGTGATGAGGTGTTTGGCACATCTAATTATTTAGAAACATTTCACATAAAAGTAAGATATGAAAACAAATCATTGAATGAAGATAGCGACTTCCAGCCAGTAATGGAATATATCCTTATATATTCTAAAGACAAAGATTCTTTTATACCAAATAAACCTTCAGAGCCTTATGATTTATCAAAGTTTGTTTACAATTTTGAAGAATTAGTACCTGGTGAAACATTAAAAATAGCAAATAAAGAAGTCACTATTTTTAAAGCGGGAGAATGGAAGATAAAAAAAGGGAATATTGGAAAAATTGGATTACTGAAAGAAACATGGGCGTCTGGAAGTATTGTTAAGCAAGGTGGTACTGCGGCCGAATTTTTAGCAAAATATTTAATAGATAGAAAACCAATTGATGGCTTAGGCGTATTGTATAAAATTCATAATATGGGGAACGATGGATTAGGATACAGATATGTAACAGGTCCACTAAAAAAAGAAGCAATAAGAGGAAAATTCTATACTGGAGTACCTCTTGAAAGAATAGACGATATGAAAAAGGGAGAATCATTAAAATATCGCCCTATAGTAAACTTTTATGACTATAGTCCTGATTTTGGAAATATTAGACATGAAGGAGGGATAGCGTTCAATAGTGGGAAAAAACCAATAAAAATGATAGAAAATTTGTTAAACATGTCTAATCTAAAAAACAATGATTTAGTAATGGATTTTTTTAGTGGAAGTGGAAGTACTGCACATTCAGTATTACAGTATCATTTTAAAAAAAATCAAAACATTAAATTTATCCTAATTCAATTGTCTGAAAACACTTATCGAATAAATAGAGATGGCAAAGAAGTACCCTTAAAAAGTGCCATAGAGGCATATAACAAGGGGTTTAAAACAATTGCAGAAATCGGAAAAGAGAGAATCCGCCGTGCAGGAAAGAAAATTAAAGAAGAACAGGAAGCAAAGAATAATCAATTAAAATTTGGTGAAGAACCAATAGATACAAGTAAACTTGATATTGGTTTTAGAGTTTACAAAACCGATACCTCCAACATGAAAGATGTTTACTATCACCCTGAAGACCTAAAGCAAAAACAATTAGAAATGTTTGAAAGCAACATCAAGGAGGGCCGTACCCCTGATGACCTGCTTACCCAGGTGATCCTGGATCTTGGATTGGAACTTAATCTGCCTATAGAAAAAAAAGAGATGCTTGGCAATACTGTTTTTATCGTGCAAACCAACGCCCTGGTTGCCTGTTTTGATAATAACATCAATTTTAAAATAATCGACGAAATAGCTGATCTGAAGCCATTTAAGGTGGTTTTTAAAGATGCCGGTTTTTCCAAAGATAAAGTTAGAATCAATCTCGAAGAACGATTTAAGCGTCTTTCTCCTGAAACTGTCATTACGATTTTATAATTATGAATGGTGAATTATAAATGAAAAAGAATAGATTAACGATTAGAAATTCAACAGCAGAGTTTTTGATATTTACATCTCAAGCAAATGCAGATGGCATAGAAGTGCGAGTAGAAGATGAAAATGTGTGGCTGACTCAAAAACTTATTGCAAAACTTTTTAATGTAAAAATACCAACAATAAATGAACACTTAAAAAGTATCTTTAGTAAAGAAGAGCTTGATGAAAATTCAGTTATTAGGAAATTCCTAATAACTGCTGGTGATGGTAAAAATTATAGTACAAAGCATTATAATTTAGAGGTAATAATTTCTCTTGGATATAGAATAAATTCAGAACAGGCAACCAGTTTTAGGAGATGGGCAACACAAGTATTAAAAGACTTTGCTATCCGTGGATATGTGCTTGATAGCATTAGACTTAAAAATGGTGCATATTTAAGTAAACAATATTTTAAAGATTTAATTCTTGAAATTAGAGATATCAGAGAAAGCGAAAGAAATTTCTATCAACAAATCACCGACATTTATTCTACTGCAATAGACTATGATTTAAAAAATCCAATAACAAAAGATTTTTTTGCGAATGTTCAAAACAAATTACATTTCGCCGTTCACGGACAAACAGCCGCAGAGCTAATTGTAAACCGGGCAAATCACAAAAAAGATTATATGGGACTTACAACATGGAAAAAAGCGCCAAACGGTAAAATTATAAAATCTGATGTTGTAGTTGGTAAGAATTATTTGAATGAAAAAGAGATAAAAGCATTAAATCGCATTGTTACAATGTATTTAGATTATGCCGAAGACCAAGCCGAAAACGGCATTCCAATGACAATGAAAGATTGGGCTACAAAATTAAATGCTTTTTTGCAATTTAACAATAAAGAGGTTTTAGAAGATTTTGGGAAAGTAACTGCAGAAGTTGCAAAATCTTTTGCTGAGAGTGAATTTAAAAAATATCGTCCCATACAAGATAAACTGTTTGAATCAGATTTTGATCGTGAAATAAAGAGATTGCTGGAAAATAAGGCAGAGGACAAATGAAATTAAAATTCAAACAACAACAATACCAACGCGATGCCACCATGGCGGTGGTGAATTGTTTTGGCGGTCAGAATAAAGGCGAACGAAAAGAGATTATTGGTAGAACCAGGCTTTTTGTTGATGAGATTTTTTCCAATAAAAAAATTGAGCTTGCAGAAGAAGAAATATTCAAAAATGTTCAGGAGATACAAAAAGAACAAGGGTTAAAGACCACCCGTGAACTGGCAGGACTGCATGGAAAGCTGCACTTTACCATTGAGATGGAAACAGGCACTGGTAAGACCTATGTCTATACCAAAACCATGTACGAGCTCAATAAGCAGTTCGGCTGGAGCAAGTTTATTATTATGGTGCCATCCATTGCTATTCGCGAAGGTGTGCACAAATCACTGGAAATAACTGCCGACCATTTTCAGGAAATTTACGGTAAAAAAATCCGGTTTTCTATCTACAACACGAAAAACAAATCCAACATTATTAATATTAAAAACTTTGCCAATACGTCAAACATTGAAGTGCTGATTATGAATTATCAGGCATTTGCCACCAGGAGCAAAGAGTCACGAAAAATTTATCAGAAGTTAGATGCAATTCAATCGGAAAAACCTATAGATATAATAAAGAGAGCCAGACCTGTTTTAATTATCGATGAACCTCAACGCTTTGGTGATAAGGCGGAATCTCTTTTAAAAGAGTTTGATCCTTTATTTGTCTTGCGTTATTCGGCGACCCACAAGAAAGATTACAATAAAATTTATCAACTGGATGCCATTGATGCGTATAACCAAAAACTGGTTAAAAAAATCAATGTTAAAGGAATTGAAGTGGTGGGTAATAGCGGAACCAACAGCTATCTTTTTTTAGATCGAATAAACATCAGTTCAAAACTTTATCCAACGGCAAGCCTGGAACTGGAAGTAAAACAAAAGACAGGCATAAAAAAAGTTATTCGGAAAATATCAGAAAAAGATGACCTGTTTCAATTATCAGGCGGGTTGGCACAATACAAAGGGTTTGTTGTTAAAGAGATCAATGGGATGACCAACAAAGTTTCTTTTACTAATGGAATTGAAATATATGCCGGACAAAGTATTGGTGAAGTGGATGCAGAACATGTCCGGCGTATTCAGATCAGAGAAACCATAAAGTCTCATTTGGAAAAAGAGCGGTTGATGTATAAGAAAGGGATAAAGGTTTTATCGCTCTTTTTTATTGATGAAGTTGTGAAATATCGTGATTACGATCAGGCTGACGAAAAAGGCGATTATGCTCATATTTTTGAAGAAGAATATAAAAAAGCGATAGCCCAACCAGAACTGTTTGATAAAGCATATAATGAATATATCAATAAATATCCGGCTAACAGGATTCACCAGGGATATTTTTCAGTAGATAAAAAAGGTAAATTTATAGACTCCAAAGAGAAAAAAGCACAAGGCGGAAGCGATGATGTCAGCGCCTATGATTTAATTATGAAAAAGAAGGAACTGCTATTAACTTTTGAAGAACCCACTCGTTTTATCTTCTCGCATTCTGCACTGCGTGAGGGATGGGATAATCCCAATGTATTTCAGATATGCACACTGAAACACAGCCAGTCCACTGTGAGCAAAAGACAGGAAATCGGGCGAGGTTTAAGAATATGTGTTAACAATGACGGTGAAAGAATGGATGCCTCTGTTCTGGATAATGAATTTTTCAATCTAAACACGTTAACCGTTGTGGCAAGTGAATCTTACGATAAATTTGCAAAAGAACTTCAAAGCGAAATTGTAGAATCACTTTCTGACCGACCGGCCATATTGACAACAGATATTTTGGTAAACAGGGTTCTTAAAAATGATAAGGGAGAACAGTTTGCTTTTGATAATCAATCGGCAATGGATCTTATTTTTAAATTCAGAGAAAAAGCTTATGTCGATAGTGAATATAAAATAACGGACAAGCTGATTGAGGATATAGAAAACGATAGAGTCGAAATGCCGGAAGAGCTTGCCCCTTTCAAAACTGAGGTTTGCTTGCTCATGCAAAAAATTCATGGAACTGCAAATTTTAAAGCAAGCAATAATGAAAAAGCAGACAATATTAATGAACCCATTTTAAAACCCAACGATAATTTTGCCAAAAAAGAATTTCAGGATTTATGGAAAAAAATAAAGGTCAAAACCGTTTATGAAGTGGATTTTGATAGTGATGAGTTAGTTAAAAAAAGTGTTATCGCCATAGACAACACTTTGTCCGTTAAGAAAGTGATCGTCAATATTACTGTTGGGGAGCAGAAAGAAAACATAGATGAAGCGAGCTTGAAAGCAGGCAACAGTATGGAAAAGCTGAAAAATGTAACAAAAAAAATCGATTCCTTATTGGGCGCCGTGAAATATGATCTAATAGCGGAAATTGCAAAAGAGACCAGGCTTACCAGAAAAACCATCGTGAATATTCTGCAAAAATTAAGAGCAGATACTTTTTATAACTTTAGGGTAAATCCTGAAAGCTTTATTAAAGAGGTTTCCAGAATAATAAACAATGAAAAAGCAGCGACCTTAATCAATAATATTATCTATTCTAAAACAGATAAAACCTATAGCGATGAAATCTTTACGGTTAATAATTTTAAAGGCTCTTTAAGTGAGAATATTTTAAAGGTTAAGAGACATGTTTATGACTATCTGAAAACAGACTCTAAAACAGAACGCGCATTTGCAACAGATTTGGAGAGTGGAGAAGTCCTGGTTTACGCAAAATTGCCTAATGACTTTAAAATCCCGACACCCGTTGGAAATTATAATCCTGATTGGGCAATAGTCTTTGATACCGATAAATTTAAGTATGTCTATTTTATTGCAGAAACAAAAGGCAGCATGAATAGTTTGCAACTGAGAGAGATTGAAAAGAAAAAGATAGATTATGCCAAAAAACATTTTTATGCTTTGGGGCATGCAGACATAAAATATGATGTTATTACCACCTATCAGGATTTAAGAGATAAGGTAATGCAGTAAAAAAGCACATAAGGCGCTACACTCGGGCAAAATAAAGCTGCGTTCGTTCCTCACTACGCTTTATTTAGCCGGTGAGCTTGGTTACAGATACCTGCTATAAATCAAACATTCAGCTTTATTCACAGACGGTTGCGATATTGATATGAAATCAATACCTGAAACAGCTTGACATAAGTATAAGAAAGCACCTTTCAATGAAGGAGACTATAGTGTCATTATATAGCGAGTTTGATTGTGTTGTGGGTTTTAGGTTTTGCCAATTCGCCCCATTTAACTCCCGGCTTTTCCAGCGAAATGTTGTTCAACAAGATAACGGCTGTAACGCACGATCCCTTCAACATAGTCAAAGTCAAAAAGACCTCCAACGAAAAAAGTCCGATTCTTCCCCTGGGCTTCTTCCCAGCGATCAAAATAACGTTGGCGAAACTCTTCAACCCCGACATGCTTGAAGTAGAGCCAGGCGTCATAGGAATGCCAGTCATCCTGTTCGTTGATCCGCCCGCCCAGTGCACCGATGTAGCGCTCGATATTCTCACGAAGCCGCAACTCATCCGCCGGAGTCGGTTCACTGCTGGCCAGTCGCGCATAAAAGGCCATCAATTCATTTTCTCGATGCCGTTGCGCTATGATCATCGGCTGATCAAGAGATGGAAGGGGTAAATGAAATGCAACGGGCATGGGCAGCACCAGGTCGGCGATCTCGAAACTGGCAACCGCGTAGGGAATAAACCTGGTTTTTGACTGAAACCACCGTTCCTCCTCGGTCAAATCAAGGAAACTCTCCAGCTCCTCCAGCAGAAGGGGACAGGCGACGATCAGGTAATCAAATCGGGCATGCTCCTCGGCATGGGAGACCTCGTCTCCAAGCATCTGCATCGGATGCGTGTATTTTACAAAAATTCCTTCTTCACGGCGTTCAATTTTTTTAACATCAATATTCAGGCGAATATTGAGATCCCAGGCCACCCGTTCCCAGAAACGCTGAAAGCCGTATTTGAAGCGTTGCGCAACCAGAAACGAAGGAAGCAGGCGGGCAAACGGTGCGGATGAGAACAGCATGGACAGGAAGGTTCTGATCCCCATGTACCTGAGGACATACGGCGCTGGAATTTCATCCAGAAAACCGTACCCGAATGTGGTGACGGGAATCTCAAACAACCGGTTAAGCTCCTCAAGGCCGTTGTGGCCCAGCCATTCCGCAAACGTGACACACAGAGCGGGCTGTGCGTCAATGCCGGCCCAACCTGGCCGCCGGAAGATTTTGCGGATTCGATAACGTTTCCAGAGATAGCGCAGACAGAGCCCGGTAAAGCGGCAAAATGCCGAAAGGGACGAACCGCCCATAACATAAGGCAGAAGGCCGTGGTAGCTGGCCGACTGACTTGTCTCATCATAAACAAAGGCCGTGGCTCCCTCGAATCTTTCCAGCTCGGCTCCCACGCAGCGCGCCATGCGAAGAACCTCACGGTAGGCCGAGCTGACGAAGATTGCTCCCAGGTCGAATGACTGGTTATCCTCGGTTACGGAACGGCACATCCCGCCAACCCTGCCCAGTTTTTCAAACACAGTGACATTTTTGAAACCATGCCTGCTCAGGAAATGAGCGGCGGACAAGCCACCGGGCCCGGCTCCCAAAATCAGAATTCTCGCCTCGCGATCAACAGGATTCCTGCTTATCATGGGCATGCCTCATCAGGACAAAAAATATTATAATGACAGGCGGAGAAAGGAAGTTGCCCCGCATAGCTCCAATCTCCAGAAGGACGTAATAACTATTACAAAACAGCAAGTTGAAAGTCAATGGCTTTTCGCCGTGGCTGTGAAAAGCGTTGCGTTGCAATCAGTTTCAGGCAAGCAATGATACGAGGAGTGGAAATGTTTAATTTCTGCACGCCCAATTACTGAAGAACAATCGGGCTTGCCTCCGGATCAAAAGGGTTTTTCCGGACCGCCAGGGAAAAAAGGTATGGATACTGATTCTTTAGGTGGCTCATATAAACAAGCCACTGCTCAACCAGTTTTTTATAGGCGCGGTTCATGTCGCCTGCAAGGTGGTTGCGGTCGGATTCCGGCAAGTTATTCATGCCATCCCGGCAACTCAACTCATCGGTCAGATGGAACAAAGCGAGCAAGGCTTCGCTGAACTCTTCCTGCTCGATCAGCACAGAGTTCTCCAAAAGACTGATAAGAAATCCTCTTTTGATGTTTAGAAAAGTGAGCAGGGTTTCCAAGTCAATCAGCCGCATATCAATCCGCAAGTCATGTTTCTTCACTATTTTTTGCGCAACTGAAAAGCGGTCTTTCGTCCAATCCGGCCTGATAAGGAGATCCTCCCTTATCTCGTCAATGGCCTGGTCGTAGTCCGAAAAAAGGCTCAATAGTTTACACCCCACCTCGCTGAAAAAAACGCCGAGGAGCATGTTGACTTTCCGCATTCTGCTTTGCGTTTCTCGCCTCAGCAGTATCATTTCCGTAATGTTCGCAATCACGCCAAGAAATGTCCCCACGCCCACGACGATCAACAATATGGCGAAGATGCGGCTGGCCTCTTTTGTCGGGTGAATATCACCATACCCCACTGTAGACATGGTAACGATGTTATAATAAAAGGCCTCAAAAAACGAGAGGTCCTCCAGAACCATGAAACCAACCGTGCCGGCTGTCATCACTACCAGAAAAAGGGCTAAAGATATCTTCAATCTGCGCCGTACCGTCTGCACAATTATTTCCCCGAGCTGCTCAGTTTATGCATAATCCTAAATCCCTAAATTATATTTCTTGAATAATACATCACCGGCACAATAATCAACGTAAATGTTGTTGAAGCAAAAAAACCGGAGATCAATGCCCAGGCCAGACCGGAAAATTTCTGTGTTCTCCAATTATGCCTTGCGCGATCTTTGCTGCTTGTGGTAGTCTTTTTGGGAAAAAATTTTAAGGAAAAACCATGAGGAAATCCAAAGACATATACTACATTTCGGACGGAACCGGCATTGTAGCCAATAACCTCGGCAAGGCCCTTATCTGCCAGTTTCCCGAAATCAATTTCAATGAGGAAAAATTTCCTTTCATCACGACGGTGGCAAAGGCCAAAAAAATTATGAACTATATCCTGAAACGTTCCGCCGGAGGCAGACCGCTCATTTTCAGCACTATCATAAATGCGGGAACCATCGCTGTCTTCAATGTCCCTGAAGTGGAATTCTTCGACGCTTATTCCTTTTTCCTGGAAAGACTGGAAAACTGCCTCGATGTCAAGGCGCTAAGGGTTCCCGGGGCCAGCCGCAAGGTAACCGATATGGACATGAACCGGCGGGTAGGGGCGATCCACTACTGCCTGGAACACGACGACGGTACCAAGACCTCGGAGTATGACATGGCAGACGCCATTATTCTCGGAGTTTCCAGGGCCGGCAAAACACCTATATCGGTCTACATGGCTTCCCAGATGGGCATGAAGACAGCCAATTTCCCCCTTACTGATAAGTTCCTTTCCGAATACTATCTGCCGGATAACATAGTCCGCAACTTAAAACGCTCAACAGGCATCACCACTATCCCGGAGTTTCTGCGCAACGTTCGGGAAAAGCGTTATCCGGGCAGTAACTATGCCAGGCTTGCCACCTGCAGGGATGAAATTAGGCGGGCCGAACAGATATTCCAGAAATATCATATTCCAGTCATCTCTTCGGCCGGAAAATCCATCGAGGAAATGGCCACGCAGATCGCGCAGGGATTAAACCTGTCCAAAGGTGCTTTTGTATCACATATTAAATTGTGAATAAATATTGATTGTGAATAAATATTGATATAGAAACGACTTCCTGGAGATCCATTGCATTATAACTTCTAATCAAGGCAATTTATGAAAACAGATAACATTCTTCTGGATCATGGAAGCGGAGGGAAGATATCGCACAGCCTGATTACTGACATCATGCTGCCTATCTTTAATAATCCAATACTTTCCCAGCTTAATGATGGAGCGATATTTGATATTGAAGGAAAACGATTAGCCTTTTCAACCGATACCTATGTGGTTGACCCGATATTTTTTCCCGGAGGCAACATAGGAACTCTTTCAATAAACGGCACAGTCAATGATATTGCCATGTGCGGCGCTACTCCGCTTTTTCTTAGTGCAGGACTGATTATTGAAGAAGGTTTTTCCTTAGCGGATCTAAAGACAATTCTTCAAGAGATGAGCATCGCTGCAGAAAAGGCAGGTGTAAAAGTTGTTACCGGAGATACCAAAGTGGTTCCCAAGGGTGCGGCTGACAAGATCTTTATTAACACATCAGGAATAGGTATAATACCAAAAAATATGGATATCGCCAGCCACAGAGCACGCCCTGGTGATAAAATTATACTGAGTGGGAGCATTGCTGATCATGGCATTACAATTTTAACACAAAGAGAAGGAATGACCTTTGACTCATCTGTTGCAAGCGATACAGCCCCTTTAAACCATATGGTTAAAAACATGCTTTCCGTATGCAAAAATATCCATGTCCTCAGGGATCCGACCCGTGGCGGCATCGGCACCGCTCTTAATGAAATAGCTATAAAATCCGAGATCGGAATAAAAATTTACGAAGAAAAGATACCTGTTAAAAATGAGGTCGCTGCAATCTGTGAACTTCTGGGTTTTGATCCTGTTTATATTGCGAATGAAGGAAAGCTTCTTGCCTTTGTCCCGCCTGACCATGTAGAGAAAGTACTTGATGTAATAAGAGAGAACAGGTTTGGTAGAGAAGCATGCATCATTGGAGAAGTTGTTGAAGATAATCCACGAAAGGTCTTCATGCAAACCCGTATTGGAGGAACCAGGATAGTGGATATGCTTACAGGAGAGCAACTGCCAAGGATATGCTGACTAAAAGGCTTTTTTAATTATGCATGAAATGGGAATTGCAAAACAGATAATTGAGATCGCCACGTCTTCAATTCCAGGCGGCATGGAGGATATACCTGTTGAAAGGGTTAACCTGAAAGTTGGTAAGCTATCTTCGGTTGTGCCTGACAGTCTTAGGTTCTGTTTTGAAATTTTGTCCATAAATACCCCACTTTCCGGCGCAGATCTAAATATTGAAGTAGTTCCTATTTTGGCAAGATGCAATGAATGCAAATTTGAGTGGACAATTAATGAGCCGATCTTTATGTGCAAAAATTGCAAAAGCGGTTCAATAGAAATTATTTCAGGCAGGGAACTGGATATAACTTCAATTGAGCTGGAAAACAAATAAAATTATATGCTAACCGGTAAGAAATATAGACTTTCAGATAATTAATTTCACAAGGCCGGAAGGAGGAAGGCGTATTAGTTATACGTCGACGACTGATAACACAGTGAAATTATTTATCTGA
>JAUWFS010000181.1:0-7037 GCA_030606805.1 Deltaproteobacteria bacterium | reverse complement strand
TATCCGGTATAGATGGGCCATATCTCTGTTTAATAGGCAATCTATACCTTTCAGGCAATGCACCATATTTAAATTTTGGTTTAACTTTTTTGGTTGGAGTGCCTTTAAATTTTCTCCAAAAAACTCCCTTGTGGCCAGACTTCATGGTTGCAATAAAAGCATGTTTAAGAATTAATCGCCCTTGAGCTTGCTTCCTGACTTTATACGATACGCCTTTTTTTATTTGTCTTGCTAAATAATGGATTAATGGTATTGGCCAACCTGTACTTTTTACTGCTGCTGATAGATTCGCATAATTAGCTTTGAAAAGTTTAAATGTATTTCTAATTATCCTGGCTTTTGGGGTTATCTCTTTCCCGATTTCTTTTACTGCATCGGTGCGAACGCCTGTAATTGTTTTATTCAACGATCTTACGAGGACTTTTGCATAACCGTTTTTAATACCGATCATAGCAGAATCGACATTCGCAAGCTGTTCTTTATTTATTTTTACTCTGAATCCGGCCATGTCTTTTTGACTATTACTGTTACGAATCTTCCATCATTTTCTTTTACGGTTAGAATTTCATGAACAATCCCGTCAGCCGTGAAAGTTTCTTCAGCATCAGGTTCTTTTCCCAACACGGAGATAACGGCTTCAATCGTTATACCTTTTCCCCAAACCTGGGCATTAAGTCCTAATGGCTCTAAATCAACATCACGTTCTATGACCACCTTGCAATTAACCGGATTGCCAGTAACGGGCTGATAAACTGCGTCTCTACCAATCCGGTTAAATAAATTGCTTGCTGCATTATCGAAAATTGCTTTAATATCTGCCATGATATCGCTAATTTGACGTTTTAACTTCGACCAACACTGCTGGCCTGTAACAAATCGGAAGCGGGTTGCTCTGAGTATGCAGATCAACTCCACGGCCAAACTTACGTTCTTGCTGTTTGGCATAAAGCTCTATGCCCAGGGTATTTGCTGTCTCAACGAAATCAGCAGGTGCAAGAATTGTCTCAAACGATCCCATTGTACCGAGCGGAAAAGCATGTCCAAAATCGTTGGCGATAAACTTGCGTGCTGTCCCGGCTGCATCAGTTGCAGTTCCGACATATTCCTCAAAAGTAATACCGCCAAAAGTAAAGCCTTTGCGTTTGTCGCCGGCAAGCATATCAGCAGCAGCAGACCAGTTCGCATAAGCTTCTTTTACAAGCGGATGGGTTATCAGCTTATCGAAAAAACTCTCATCAACAAGGCAATGAACTTTTGACATTACTTCGCCCTTAAGATTTTTCTCAATATGCCTCACAACTTCCCGGCATTTATTTGCGATTTTGGTTGCGTCTGTACCCAGGACAAAATCGACTACTTTTTTCGTAATTCCAAACTCAGTGTACAGATTGTAAATTGTTGAACCATCTGCGTCCAGGATTACACCTTTGAGCGCTCCCATGCGAAGATGCTCAAGAGTTATGGCATGCTTATTTCGCATTGTCTGGAGCTTATCGTTTACGACCTGAGATACTGCGACAAGCTCATTTTCTTGACCAAATGACCGGACACCTTCATAAGCTTCAGGCAAGATTGAATCATCATGCGGAATATGCGGAACTGTAAAACTTCTCACAGTCCTTTTTCCAACTTTTCCTACTGTACCTGGGGAGCCTGGAGGCATTGTTGGAAGCAGATTAAGAACGCCGTTTTTTTCCTCTACAATTATAGAGCGTACCCGCTGACCCTTGAAAGGCATCAAGTTCATTTCCCGGATTTTGCCATAATTATTTGGAAGAATATTGATTGATTTTGTCAATGCCACCATGTTGAAGGCATCGAGTGCAAAAGGATTTAACATGGTTTAAGCCTCCTCTCTTGTGATAATGCCAGCCGCCTTAAGTTCGTCATAGGCAGTTGCCGTATCGGTTGCAGCGACGGTCGCATCGTCGGTACCGCCACTCACTTTTATATTTTCAGCCGCATAGTCTCCTGTAAATTGATCGACAACGATAGTGCCAGCAGCATCACCACCTGCCCAGGTACCGCTGGTCAGGTTAACCTCGCATACTCTTGCCGTGATAGTCGTGCTGGTTGCGCCTGTAATTGTTTCACCAACCAAAAGTTCATGAGTACCACCGCCGGTAAAAGCGATTGTCCATTTGATTCCAGATTTGGCGATTACAGCATCTCTGACTATTACAACGCAGTCAAGATCTGCACTGGAAGCATCATAATCGTCAGTCAGAAAACCAGATGCCTTTTGCGAACCGTCAACAGTAGTAAAATCTAATACTGTAAGTTTTTCGGAACCGGCTACAACTGCGATATTGAAATAATCACCGATAGTACTATATCCGGTTGCATACGCTACTGTCAGATTAATCTGCGGATCTGTAAAACTTCCGGTACCGGCTTCACCCGCCGTTACGGTTAAATCACCCAAGACAGCGCCATTCGGTGCCTCTATACGCCATACGCCATCAACTGCGGCTTCATTAGCCGTTGTGCAAGTCGCCTTGTATGTACCGATTTTGGTTTCTACTCCGCCAGTCACAGAAGTACACTCTCCGTTTGTGCCGGAACCCAGCGTACCAGTCGTAGGCACGGATAGTGCTATTTCACCGACCACAGCACCGATCAAAAGATCTTGACCGGAAACCAAGGTTTTCTTTTCCCTGGAATACTGATTCTCTGCCTCAAACTTCAGAAAATCATCTAAATATGTTCCCTCATTTTGATTTGGCATTAGTTAGCCTCCTTTGCTCTTCGCTCTGCATCAGCAAGCAGAGGATTTGTTTCGCCCGTATTTAGCGGGTTTACGGTTGATATGATATTCTGTCCTTCTGTTTCACTTGCCTGTGCTTTAATGAGCTGCTTGCGAGCTTCCTCTTCGGTCGCTCCTTCAGAGACCAACTTCAGACCAAGGTCTTTATTTCCTGCAACCGCGCAAAGCTCAAGAATTGATACCGCTGCTTTTTTAGCATCGTCCGCACCTTCAATCTTGCCCTCAGATTTGGCTTTTTCAACTGCTGAAACCATTTCCGCTTCATGGCCTTTGGTTTGTTCTGCCAATTTGGCGGCAACCCCTTCCTGTGTTACCATGCCTTCTTTCAACACATAGCCGAAACCGACCATTGTTTTTTCAATCTCTTCCGGCTTGGCGTCTTTAAAGGCATTTGTGATCTTCTCCAATAAAGTCATCGTCGTTCCTCCTTCTAAAAATATTTGTTTGTATGACATGACCGCATCGGCCAAGCCTGCTGTTACTGCGTTTTCTCCCTGATATGTGCCTGCCTCCATTGTTTTGACTTTCTTAACATCTATCCCTCTGTTACGCGAAACCGTTTCGGCAAACAAATCCCCGATTTCATCTATTTCCGCTTTGGCGTCTTTATAAGCTCTGCCGGATAGTGGTTCATGCGGTGAATAGTCGTTTTTCTTTGCTCCTGAAAAAATAGGCGTATATTTTACACCCAACTTCTGGTCGAACTGGCTTTGATCAACATGCATGGCTATCGCGCCGATTGAGCCCACTCCGCCAGTACGAGGGATATAAATTTCATCTGCTGCTGATGCTATTGCATATGCCCCGGAATAAGCCATCTCATTTACAAAGGCTATCGTTCGTTTTTTCCCGCGGCTCTCATAGATTTCATCAATAAGATCGAAACACCCTGCCACTACACCACCAGGCGAATTGATATCGAATAATATTGAATCGATTTGATCATCTTGAAGCGCAGCATTGTATAGTTTTCTGATTGCATCGTATGACACTCCGCCATACCACCATGACCAAAAATCATCTTTTTGCGAAAGCGGCCCGTATATTTGAATAATAGCGACCCCATTGTCTTGTTGAGCCGTTTTCATCAATTCTCTATCTGGACTATACGAAACTGCTTCTTTTTTTAAGGATTCAAGATCAGCGGAAATCAAAGCCTCGGCGAATTCACGTGTAATCATAAGCGGCTGATTTGCTAATTTAGGCATTAAGCTCATTTTTTAATCATCCCCATCAACAACACTTTTTTCGATTACTTTATCTTCAATACTTTGCGCGGTACCGGCTTTTGCTGTTTTTCTTGGATCGCTATCAAAAACCAATCCAAGTTCGTCTGCTCTTGCATTACCCTCTGCTATAGCTGCATCAACTTCCTCAATATCTCCACCGCTTTCCGCAATAACTTCCTCACGGGGTTTGAAACCGTTACGAACTGCCATTTGCTCTGCAAGCTGATCTTTGACAGGATCAACCCAAGGCCAGCCATCGGGACGCCACTTGATACGCCTATAAATCCTTGGTTTCTGTGCATATCCTGGTAGTTCTATGGCGCCGGAAAGAATTGCTGTATTCAAGAATTCTCTTGCAACTGGTTTGCATAACTGAAATGCAATAGTCTGCAACTGTATCTGTTTACAAAATCTCTGAAATGAAAGAAGACCCGCCCGGATTGATGAATAATTAATCTCTGTCAGATCACCGGTTAATTTTTCATAAGTTGTGCCGATTCCTTTTGCGATCATACGAAGCTGTTGTTTTACCCAGCGTTCGTAATTCCCGCCAACATCTGCAGGTTCGGAAAATCTGACATCCATTCCGGGGGGAAGTACAGGAAATGTTCCCGGTTCCATCGGGACTATTTCCCTGTTTTGAGAATCCGTTGATTCACTTTTTCCAAATGCTAAAGTTGGGTCTATCCCGCCTGCTGGTTCGGTTATATATCCGCCAAACATGGCAGCACCCTTTTTTCTAACAAGCTCGGCATCATCATATTGATCATAATCATGTAATTTTACGAGTACCGGAGCTAACCAAGAAGCGCCCCTGATCTGGCCGGGACGTGTTAGTTTAAAGATATGACAGACATTTTTTGCCAATACTCTTATTGTACCAATGCTTTGATTAAAACCAAATGTTTCACCGGGATGTTCTTTGTAAAGATGATAAGCAACTCGTTTTCCTTGTTTATTAAACTCAATCCCCATTCGTATAGTATTGCCATTTGATAATTCTTCATTTTTATTCTCAGGAAGATGATCACCTTCCAAAACTTGTAATTGAAAAGGAACAGCAAGGTCATTGTTCATGTAATTTTTGTGAAAAAGAACGATTGCCTCACCGCTTTCGATCAGTGCGCTTGATATAAGGGATTGCAGGCCGTAAAAATCGCAATTCCCGTCCCAGTCGGCTTCATCAATCCAATCGGCCCACAATGCTTGAAGTTCTTTTTTTAATTCCCGGTCTTTTAATTGCCACGAGGGGGAAATGCCAGTACCGATAAGATCGGAAACGAAAGTATCTATACCGCCACTTACAAGTGGATTATTACGTCTTAATTGCCTGGTTCTTGATCTAAGCGTACTGATTGAACCAGACAATAGGGAGTTGATGCTTGCAGAAGTAGTCATCCAGGAACTTAACCGCTGCCCGTAACTCCCACCCTCATAAGCTGATACCGTTTGATATGAGATTTTGTTACCGTGACTATCCAATATGCGTAAATGCGGCATTACAATCCTTTGCTGGTTTTTATTAGTATGCAACTTGGACGATTTGCTGATAAATTAATCTCTGACATTATAACATTTCGCAACTCCTGGAGTTTAGTTAAGTCAGTTCGGGAATATTCAATAGTTTTTCCATCTGCAAAGCTCACGGAAACAATACGTTCGCCGGTTGCCAGAGACAAAATAGCTGCTTGAACACTGGATAAATCTGAAGATGTGTAAGACATGATATGGTTAGAATACATAGAAATGTAGCTAAATCAATTAGTTTAGGACAGCTTATTGGACTTAAAAGGACTTGTTGGACTTAATTTTTTATGATTAGCGTTAATAAAATAACAATTAATGTCATATATTTGGCACAATATGTAAAAATCACTATTTTTGATTTGGCTATCAACAACCACTATATCAACAATGATAATAATAATATGAGTAATTTAAGGTGCTTATCAGTTATTTTGCAATATATTTGATGTTTGGTATACAAATTGCTTTATTATAGAATAACATACCAAAAAAGGAGATTAAAAATGGTTGAATTATACAAAATAATAAATGGAGAATTGAGGTTTGTAGATTATGGAGTGCGTACAAAAGCAAATAGTTACGCACAACAAGGATATATAGTAATTTATTAAAGCAGAAGGGGTGAAGCGTGGAAATAAAAAAAGCAGTTTGCGTTACCTATCTTGGCTATCAGGAACGCATTGACGGAACCAGCTTTTTACTTGTAAATGAAGTTGATACTCATAGCACGGTTGCATTTGATCCGGGAAAGCATGTAATAATTGAGAAAGAAATTTAAAGGCGAATGAAAAAGCCCATCCATGACGGATAGGCTTTCGATCAAAAATGATATTTTTATGGAATAAAAAAGCCCCTTGCCAATTTGACAGGAGGCTTTTTTGGTGTTTACTCGGCATGGCCGCGGTGTTAAATCTTAGTTAAATTAATTTCGGCTGACCCTTGCCAAAATACAGCCAGCCAAGGGATTCCGTTTTTATCCTTATTCTCATTTACTCGAACCGAAGAACCTTTAGATTTCACGTCCCTACAATTCGGGGCCGGAATATCCTGGGCAAAAGTCTCATTATATAAATTGTCACTCTTAATAGTGTTGACGCTTATGGCGCCGGGCACAGTGTTTGAATAATTTATAATATCTATCTGAGATATCACACCGACGGCATCTGTCTGAATACCTCCATCTTCGGCGATTACTGGGACTGCGATAAAAAACATAATCGCAAACATAATCGTGAACAATATACCCATGAAACTAAACGATTTAAACATTTCCTTGCCCTCCTTTTACGTAAAAAATTTATTAAAAGCTTTCAAAATAATCTATCATCAGATTGAATTTGTGTCAAGTTTTTTCTGGCTTTCATCTTTTGAAGGATTTTTTATTCATCATAATTTTTCCCGTTCTTTTATAAAATCTTCCAGAACCGCCTCAGAAACCCTAATTCCCCTAACTCCCAGCCGGATAACCTGTAATGTCCCATTCTCGATCAGATTATAGACATATTGCTTTGAAC
>JAUWFS010000113.1:0-10597 GCA_030606805.1 Deltaproteobacteria bacterium | reverse complement strand
CATTTTTGCATCCCAACTTCACCATATCTTTAATCGATTTTCATTCGCAAAAGTCCTCGAAATAGCTCGCTATTCCTGCGGTTTTGCTCAATCAGATCGATTAAATCTACGGCAAATTTGAGCGCAAATTCTACCAAGTTATTTTTTAGCGAGCCCTAAGTTGAGCGATTTTTTGCGAAGAAATGTGCTAAGATCTTGATGCAGCAAGATTTGCGAAAAGCGTAGGCATATCAATGGATATATCGAGACTTTTCGCAAGCCCTTGATGCGCAAGAGATTGGTGCAAGTCGAGTAAAAAATCGCTGAATTTAGATTATAGAAATCAGGTAATAGTTTAGCCACAAAGACACTAAGTACTTTAAATAAAATTATTGTAATAATGAAAAGTTGTCAAGTATCTTCTTTTCTTATGTATCATCAATGCAAGGAATGAGACGAAAACCATTCTTCTTGATTTTTTTTTTATATTATTATAGTGTTTAAATGAAAATAGAGGGACTGCTTCGACGACTCATAACCATGGGTTTTCGTTCAGGTATTATATCTGTTTTTGAATTTTTAGAAAAATATATTTTCACGAAAATCAACCTATGGTAAACCAAATATTTAACAGATTTAAACATTTGACAATCACTCTGCTTATAATTGCAGGAGGATTCTTTTTCCTTTCTTCTTGCGCAACCCCTCTCTTTGATAGAAAATCTATGCTTTTTCGATCAGAAGAATATGTTGTTTACAGACTTAAAAAGAAAAAAACACCTACTATGCTGGCTGAGATGTTTTTGGGGGATAAAAAAAGATCGTGGGTGATAGAAGACGCTAATGAAAACGTTGCTTTTAAAAAAGGCGAGGTCATTGTTATTCCTCTCAAAGAGAAAAATAAGGGGGGGCTTACAGTTGACGGATTCCAGGTGGTGCCTATTCTTTCATATCATCGTTTTGCTGATAATTGCGACTCTCCCCTTTGCCTCCCTGCCCGCGTTTTCGATCAACAAATGAAGTATTTAAAGGAAAATGGTTATAGAGTTATCAACTTGGGAGAGCTTCATGAATTTTTAAAGTATCGCAATTCTCTTCCCAAAAGGTCTGTGGTTATTAGCATAGATGACGGCTATAGATCGGTTTATAATATTGCCTGGCCTATCCTGAAAAAATATGACTTCAGAGCAACCCTTTTCATATATACCGATTTTGTTGGTGTCTCAAAAAACGCCATAACATGGGATCAACTCAGAGAGATGAAAAAAAGTGGTTTTGAAATAGGTGCTCACACGATGTCTCACTGCGATCTTACCAGACAGAATAAAGGAGAAGATACTGAGGCGTATATGTCCAGGATCGAAAAAGAACTTAGCATGTCAAAACAGATCATTGATAAAAAGCTGAACCAGAATACTGTTTTTTTAGCTTTCCCCTATGGACGTTATGATCAGAGTGTATTGGATATGTGTAAACGCTTAGGTTATAAAATTGCAGTATCTGTGAAAAGAGGGAGCAACCCATTTTTTGCTGATCCCCTTGCTCTGAGGAGAAGCCAGATATTGAAAAGAGATATAAAGAGTTTTATTTCCAGACTCAAAACCTTTAATAAACTTTCATTAGAGTAACAGCATCATGAAAAAAAATATAGCGCTTATCTGGATTGTCATTCTATTAACAATGGTCAGCGGCTGTGCCGAACATTTTAAAAAATTCTCCCAAAAAATCCATGAACGTAAGAAGGAAAATTTGGTTCAGTCATACCTGCAAACCGGCAACGAGTATGAAAACAAAGGAAATCTGGCAGAGGCATATAAACAGTACAAACTGGCTCTTACTGTAAGCCCTCAAAATCAGGAAGCTGTTAAGGGCATTGACCGGCTGGAAAAAGAGTTGCTCAAATGGGCAGAAAAATATTATCAGGAAGGCATGAACTTCTATAATCAGGGGAAATATCGCCCGGCCCGTCGTAAATTTTTAACAGCTTTGAATTTTTGGCCGGATCATTCCAAAGCGCTTAAAATGCTCACTCCTCGCAAACACATCAAATATAAAAAGTATATTGAGCATATAATCAAACCGGGTGAAAGCCTTTCAAAGATAGCAATGATTTATTATGGGGATTATCGCAAGTTTCCTGTTATAGCTGAATACAATAACATAGCCGATGCCTCACTGACGCATGTCGGGCAGAAAATCAGAGTTCCTGAAATAGAGGGGTCGCCATTTTTAACAGAAAAACAGGATATCAAGCCTGAAGAAATAAGGACTCATGATTTGGCCCCTCTTGATCAAAAGATCAAAAAAGAGAAGGAAAAGCCTGTAGATGAGGAAATAAAAGAAGAACTTGAAGAGCCTGTAGATGAGGAAGTAGAAGAAGAACCTGAAGAGACTGTAGATGAGGTGGAGATCTATAGAGATCAGGGTGTCGAATTCTTTAACCAAATGAAATACCAGGAAGCTATTACTGAATTCAACAAAGTTATAAATGTAAATCCCGATGATGAAATTAGCCTTGAATACCTTGCCAGGTCGCACTTTCAATGGGCCAAGGGCTTGTTTGAAAAAAAGGATTACTTGAAAGCAAAAAAGGAGTTTGAAGTATCTCTCCAATACAATAAGAACTGCCCAAAATGCCGGGAATACATCAAAAAAAGTGAAGAAACATACATGGAAATCCATTACAAACGGGGTGTAGCGCATTTTGGAAAAGAACAATTGGTTGAGGCCATTATGGAGTGGGAACTGGTCCGGGCTGTTGATTCCAACTATAAAGAGGTAGCAAACAATATCAAAAAGGCAAAAATTCTTTTGAAAAGACTGGAGGAAATAAAAAAGTCTCAGAAGGCCAACTAACAAAATCCTGTCATAAAAGTGTTGTAACCGTTCACGGTTTACAGTTATCGGTTCACGGTTGAAAAAAACAGAAGGTTTATAAATATTGCACTTAAATCAATATCCAAAATGCTTCAATCTTTGCATAGTTCATTTAAAAAACTGTGAACTGTGAACCGACAACCGTGAACGGTTACAAAGTGTTTATGGGGTAACAAAAAACTAAATTTTACGAGGTCTGTACTTTACATATGAAAGCGCCTATTATTGTTCAACTGGTTCATATCTATGGACCTTTGAAAGGTGAAATTCAGGAGTTTTCTGAATCAATGATCTTGATTGGCCGCCATCCTTCTTGCCATGTGCTATTCCCGAAAGACGTTGCAATCGTCTCTCGAAGACATGCTCAAATCGTCAGAGAAGGGAATCGTTTTAAGTTAATTGATCAGAGCGCCAACGGAACATTTGTGAACGGAAAAAGAGTAAAAGAAGCATATCTTAAAGATGGAGATGTTTTGATTTTTGCTGAAGGCGGGCCCAAGGTGAGTTTTTTGACCAAGATAGTGGAACGTCAACATGAAATCGAAGGCATCCCTTTGCCAAGCTCACCGCAAGAACCGGAAATTGCTGAGGTTGAGACGCCATCTATTGCTCAGGCTCAATCCGAATCGAACCAGGCAGAAGGGATTTCCATACAGGAAGTTCATGTCCCGCTTGTCATTCAATTCGGTCCTACCATACGCTCTTTTAAAAAACTTCCTGTGACCATCGGAAAAAATCCAGATTGTGATTTGAGCATGAACCACCCAGCAGTCCTTGATCGTCATGCCCAGATCTTTTTCAGTCAGGATCAATACTGGATAAAGGATCTTACTGGACAGATGTTGATATCGATCAATGGGCAGCCTGTTAATTTTCAGAGTCCTTTAACTCCCGAAGACCTTGTGGCATTAACTCCTCAGGGACCAACTTTTCGATTTCTGAATGGTGGGCGTTTCGCAGAAATTGAAAAATTCGATTCTGAAGAAAGCGTGAACGCGCTTCATGAAAAAGAAAAGACATGTCCGCCGGACAAGCATCAAGAAGGATACATCAAAAGGGCCAAGTCCATAATTAACAAATTTTTAAGTTAAGGGCTCGGTCAAAAATAAGTTTGTAGAATTTGTGGAAAAATTCTCAGCCTTGACTCTACTTTAATGTTTGAGTAACAGTTCACGGTTGTCGGTTTACAGTCAACAGTTTTATGTTTTGATCAACCGTAAACCGTAAACTGTGAACTGTTATTTATTAGACTTATGCGATGCAAAAATATGCCTGAAATAAACCTTGTCGGCAAATCGGATAGCGGTCTTAAACGCACAAATAACGAGGATCGCTTTATGGTAAGGAGCGAACTGGGCTTTTGTCTTGTGGCTGACGGCATGGGTGGCGCTGCGGCTGGAGAAATAGCCAGCCGTATCTTTACTGAAACTACATTAGAGCTTTTTTCAAGATCTGCCGGCAGATCTGAAAAAGAGACAATCGAATTAGTCCAAAGGGCTTTTAACTTTGCTAATGAAAGAATCTTGAGTCATGTAAAGAAAAATCCTCATCACAAGGGAATGGGATGCACAGCAGAACTGATGGCCTTTTCCGATAAGGGTTTTGTTATCGGCCATATAGGAGACAGCCGAACTTATTGTTTAAGAGATGGACAACTCAAACAACTGACTCAGGATCACTCACTTGTCCAGAATCAGATAGAGCAGGGTCTGATTACTCCTGCCGAAGCCAGAAACCATCCTCTTCGAAACGTCATTCTTCGGGCAGTCGGTATCAAAAAGAAGTTAGCTCTTGATTTGGTAAGAGGTATTACGTTTTCCGGCGATCTGTTTCTTCTATGCTCAGACGGCCTTTCGGATATGATCGATGATAACCAGATCCGGAACATCCTCTTTTCTACAGCCCCCTTGCTTCAAAAAGTAGAAAAACTCATTGAATCAGCTAACGCGGCCGGAGGTTACGACAATATTACCGTTGTTCTTGCAAACTGATTTCTATACACTTTCAGATAATTAATTTCACAAGGCCAGAAGGAGGAAGGCGTATTAGTTATACGTCGACGACTGATAACACAGTGAAATTAATTATCTGAAAGTCTATACGTGGCTCCCAGGAAATTTACAGCCCTTACCCTCCCATGGAAATATTAAGCGAACTTAAAAAATATTTTAATCTCTCCTTATTCCGCCCCGGCCAGGAAGAAGTGGTCAGAACGGTTCTGGAGGGGAGAGATGCCCTGGTGGTCATGCCGACCGGAGGAGGAAAATCGCTGTGCTACCAGCTCCCTGCCTTAATCCGTGATGGAACGGCCCTTGTGGTTTCTCCCCTTATTGCTTTGATGAAGGATCAGGTGGATGTCCTTCAAAAAAGAGGGATTGCCGCATCATTCATCAATTCCACCCTTTCCCTGGCGGAACAAAGACAGGTACTTAAAAGGCTTGAGGCAGGAGAGTTAAAGCTTTTGTATGTCGCTCCGGAACGGTTTCGCCAGAAGGAGTTTCTACATACCCTTTCCCGCTCCAGGATCAGTTTTGTGGCGATAGATGAAGCCCATTGTATTTCCCAGTGGGGACACGACTTTCGCCCCGATTACCTGCGGCTTGGAAGAATCCTGGAAAGTATAGGACAAAATCAGATCCTCGGAGCTACTGCCACTGCCACTGAATCCGTCATATCCGATATCATATCTTCCCTTCATCTTAAAAATTGCCGACAGTTTGTAACAGGATTTTATCGAAACAACCTGCAGTTGAGAGTGCTTCACTGTGCAAATAAAAAAGATAAGCAAGACGCCCTTATGTCCGCTCTTACTGAAGAAAAGCTTCCCGCAATTGTATATTGCGCCACGAGAAAAGGCGTGGATGAAGTAGTAACCCTGTTGAAAGATCAAGGGCATCCTGCATCAGGATACCATGCCGGCATGGACGATGAAACACGAAGTCGTGTGCAGGAACGATTCATGACAGGACGTAGCGAAATAATTGTGGCAACCAATGCCTTTGGGATGGGAATTGATAAATTAGACATACGTCAGGTCATCCATTACCAGTTTCCCGGTTCTATAGAATCGTATTATCAGGAGATAGGAAGAGCGGGAAGAGATGGAAAAAAATCAATATGCTCGCTCCTTTTTTCTATGGGGGATAACTATATCCAGGAATTCTTTATTGACATGAACTACCCTTCGCAGGAAGCAGTTCAGGATGTCTTTGAGTTTTTAAAGAGTGATGGGAGGGATTATCTGAGCGTTGGAAATAATGAAATTTCTGAAATGACCAGCTCTGTCCAGAGCGACGGACAGGCAGGGATCATCATAAAAATGCTGGAACAGGCCGGTTATCTGGAAAGGCTATATTCAGGGAGGCGGCTCTGTTTTGTTGCGGCCGGCACAGGAAAACCAAGAGGACCTGTCCGAAAAAAGATATTTGACGCTGTGTCAAGAATTGCAGGATCTAAAGGAAAAAAAGTTTCAATTGACATCCTGGCAAAGGCCGCCGGTATCGAAAAACCAGCACTTCTTAGAGGTCTTAGACCGCTTTCAGCAGACGGATTGATTACATACATACCCCCAACCGCCGGTCGCGACATCAAAATAGTACGGCCCCAGACAACCTTTAAGGAGTTGAAAATAGACTTTGAGCTCCTTGAGAAAAGAAAAGAGAATGATCTGGAAAAACTCAAAGAAGTGGTAGCTTACGGGTATTTTGGAGGGTGCAGATGGGATTTTCTCCTTTCTTATTTCGGGGACGACAGTGCAACAGACCAGTGCGGGTCCTGCGACATGTGCATTCAAAGAAAACTAAAAAGAACCGGTAGGAACAAAAAAGAAGAGAAAATAACAATCCTTAAAATATTGAGCTGTGTGGCGCGCATGCAGGGCCGGTTTGGCCGGGCACGTGTTGCCCAGGTACTTACCGGCGCTTCAAGAAAATGGATAACCTCACAGGGAATGAATCGACTCTCCACTTATGGCTTGTTGTCCAATTTCACCCAGGAAGAGGTCATTGATCTTATTAACCAGTTAGATCGGCAGGGATGTTTTGTTCGCCAGGGAGATCATCTTTACCCGACTATAACCCTCAGTAAAAAAGGGATTGCGGTTATGAAAAAAGAGGAGGATGCGTTTCTGAATCTGCCGGAAATCAAAAAACCGGCCAGGACCACCGCAGAGGTAGCCACTGATTTTTCTCCGGAGCTCTACGAGCTATTGCGTCAAAAAAGAGAAAAATTTGGAACGGCAGCAGGGCTTCCCTTGTTTATGATAGTCTCAAACCGGACACTGAAAGAGATGGCAGCGTCAGTACCAAAAAACATGACGGAACTTCTCCAGGTACACGGAATCGGACCAGCAAAAATGGAAAAATACGGACAAGGGTTTTTAGACGTAATTTTGGAATATTGTGATAAATCAAGTTAGTGCATCTTCGGTGCGGGTATGAGTGCCTGAAATTAAGGAATTCCGCCATGTTATATATTCCTTAAGCCATCAATGCACGAGGGGGGCAACAATAAACATTTTAGAGGTTTGCTTCAAACACTGAGAGGGGAAAACTAGTTGAGGCTTTGATATTCTTCTGCTATTATATGTTGGATTTTGGCAAGTTATGTGAACTTCAAAACGTCTGGCAAGATAGCCTTCAATGGGGTTATCCGGTTTTCTGTTTAATATCCAAATTGTTGAAATATACAGTTAGAAAAATTGTTTTTTTGTTTTTTTGCTAATTTTTGGTCAACAATCATGAAATCTGTGGGAATAGTCAGAAACAATATATAACTGGTATCAAAAAATAAGGAGGTGATGAATGGCCACCAAAAAAAAACCAGCCAAAAAGGTCCCTGAAAAAAAAAAGATTGAAAGGAAGGTGCCAGCAAAAAGGGTCCCTTTGAAAAGAAAAGATGAAAAGAGAGGGCCAGGTGGAGGAAGGTAAAATTCCAAAGAATAATAATTCTGGAGTGAATGATCAGTCAGAATTTAAAACTGCTGGAGAGGCTCTAAAAAAACTCGGGCAGGATTTTAACGATTGGTCGTCAATCCTCACAACGCATAGCATGCAAGCTTCCTATGCTATTATTGCTGCTAATTGGGCTGTGCATAGTAATGCAAATGCGATTCTATCCAATTGTTATTCAAAATGGTCATTTGCAATAATTTTATCGTTTCTCGGATTAAATTTACTTTGTACGCAGTTGATTGTTCGCATGCATTATCGGCAGTATATATATGCTGAAAAGGATTCCAAAAGGTGGCAGAAAGCATTTGAGGAAACACGAGGAAAACGGACTCATTGGCCATACACTAAAGGTATTGAGAACTTGGGTATTTTTATGCGCTGGTTAAAAGTGTGGGCGCCGGCACTTTCTGCTTTCCTGTTCATTGTTAGTCTTTTCCATAAATAATATAAAGACAACCGAACCAAGCGCTTAACTCCGACGGCCAACACCGGGCGGGTTGAAGTATTTTTAAACCTTTTTGAACTTTCAGGTAGGCATTAGCAGTTTACCCGCCGCTTGTTAGCACCATGGGTTACAGATATCTGCTATCACTTAACAAAATTGAAACACTTTAGAATTTGTGATATGCAAACCCTATCTGCATTAAAACTATTGAATTCTTGAGTTGCTCTGTTGGCAAGAAATCGCTACTCGTATTTTTTCTGGTACCAGCATAGATAATGCAAGAAAATGTGTGTTTTGACAACCCTTGTCCTAAGCCACAGATATCAAACAGAGATATTTAGAGCCTCTTTTTGGTTATCAAATAGGACTTGGTATGATACCTATGCCCCAGCTTGGAAGTGGGACATATAATGGAATTGTGTTATAGGTATTGCTCGAAGACCTATCGGGAGATCGGAGAAACATTTGTCGTCGATTATAGCAAGGTGTGTGACAACAGAAAGCGTTTGAACAGTGAACTGAAATCAGACCGCAAGCCTAGCAGTTTGGCAAAGTATAGCAGCAGATAGCTCACTGGCCCCAGTCTGCATTTACAACTAAAGGAAAGGTGTGATCTGTTTTCCTTCTTGCCGACCACGGTTTCTTGTGGACTGCTGGTTCCTGTGTACTTTTACCCACAGGGGAACAGTGAACGATGCACCGTGAAGGTATTCTCCGGCCATTCTCAAAGTTTTCTCGCAACTGACAGGTAGCCTGATCGGAAGCAGAACAACTACGTGGTATGCGAATACGAAACAAGCTATCAAGAAAACAAGTAGAAACGTGTTTGAGAAATGGCAGGCTTGGCTCGCGCTGCTGGTGCTCATATTGACCATAATCGGCGGGCTTCTCGACTTGCCGAAAAAACTGAGCGAGTTTGTCTCGTCGTTTGCGGGAAAGCAACAAGGAGAACGAATCATAGAACAGCCCTTATCAGGATCGATTCGAGATGAAACCAATGAACCCTTAGCCGGTGTCCAGGTATCCTTGGCGGAATTTGGGATAACAGTACGCACTGATAGGCTCGGTCGTTTCCAGTTTCAAGTCAAGGCGCCACATCAGGCCTCGGTGGAGCTTCTCGCGCAGAAGGATGGCTATCAAACCCATGAACAGTATGCCTCACTGGGCAATACTCGGCTCAGCTTTACCATGCGGAGGAAGGACTGATGAAACGGTCGATTTTTGTTGGTGTAATTCTATTGTTGATGTTACCGAGTTTAGTGCTCGCCAGGGACCGTGAGCTCCGCGGCCATGTGGTGCTGGTAGGGCTACATGACGAGACGACGCCTGCCGTCGGGGTAGATGTAACTCACAAGGAGACCGGAAATACCGTGCGGACCAAGGCGAAAGGGTTATTTCGCTTGTTCCTTCCCGATCTGTTCAGGGCCGGGGAGACCATTACCCTGATGGTAGAGAAGACGGGTTGGCGCATTCAGTACCCCTTGGACGGTGAGGCGCGTGTGCCAGCAAATCTTGAGAAGGATACCATTGAAATACGGCTTTTTCCTGTCGGGTCCAAAAAGTTTTGGACAGAGGACCGTATCCAAAAGTTTATTGAGGATATGGCGGCACGAGCGAGAGAGCAGGTCAAGCTGGAGGGCAAGCCTGAGGAGATTGACTTTGGCCGCTATATCAAAGAGTGGGCAGCGAAATATGGATTTAGTGCTGAGCAGGCCAAAGCGGAGATCGACAAGTGGGTGGCTGAGGTTGAAAAAAAGCAGGATGACTTTCACAAACTGGGGTTGGCTGCTTAAAATGGGGTCAAGTCTACTATTGACCCATGCTTAAAATGGGGTCAAGTCTACTATTGACCCATGGAAGATAAGATGTTATATGTTACAACATGTCACGTCCACTTAGAATAGAATATCCCGGAGCATGGTATCATGTAATGAACCGTGGGAGACAGTCCGAATCCATTTTTTCAGATAAACATGATTATTTAAAGTTTATTGATCTGCTGATTGAAATATCTGGAATGTGGAATGTAAATGTAGCAGCATACTGTTTAATGACAAGTCATTATCATATTCTGCTGCAAACTCCTGATGCAAATATTTCAAGATGCATGAGGCATTTGAACAGCGTGTACACCCAGAGATGTAACAGGAGACATGGATTTGATGGTCAGCTTTTCAGGGGAAGGTACAAGTCGATTCTTGTCTGTAATGACAGCCATCTTCTGCAACTGGTGAGATATATACATAAGAACCCGGTAAAAGCAGGTTTAGTTAAAGATATCACGGATTATGAATGGAGCAGCTACAAAGGTTATCTGTCATATGCGAAAAAGTGGAACTGGTTA